>JAHEAO010000112.1 GCA_024642725.1 Paracoccaceae bacterium
TCTGCTTTAGCCACTATGTCCACTACATCGTGTTTGACTGCCCTCTCCCAAATAGCGCGCTTTAAAGCCTCTCGAGCTTGGGATGGTGTGTCAAAGTACTTTGGTTTTCTCAGCATAGCATCGTCCGCCTGTGCAAAGTCTCCGCGAATTCGGCCTATTGTTTCCTCTCTATATGCGGGAAGTTGGACCGAAAGAGGGTGCAATTTGGGCAAGTCGGGTACCTGCCCGAATAGGAAAGGACACTTCGCCCTATCCAATCATTCACGCTCAAAGTTGGGGGCCCGGCTTGCGGTCCAGAGCTGACATTAGTGCAGATTTTAGAGAACAGCGGGCTTGAAGCCACAAGTTTGGTCTTTGCATAGCAAGAATGCCCAAACTGTAAGAAATTTCATAGCCACTGGTGTGATGTGAAGTTTTAGAAACTCACCAGCGCTACGCCGGTAACAACGAAGACACCACCCAGAAGTTCTTTTCCCGTGAGGCCCTCGCCAACTAGAAATGCATAAGACAGAACGAGTAATGTCTCCGTCGCAATAATTGCAATGAAGGCAAGTCCTAGATTCACTTGGCGTAGTAGAAAGATCTCGGCACATGCAGTGCCGATCAAGACCGCTGCAAGGCATACAATCAGTGTGTAGCTCGGAACGCCAGAAATCATCTTCATTACGACTGTGGCGAGTGCATATCCAAGAGCTGCAGCAATAGCTAAGAACGTTTTGTGGTTCAGCAATTCGATCATGGTGACTCCCGCCAATATCTATAATTTTGGCCAAGTTGACCTAACGTCATTCTGATGGGTGGACTTTAGAATTCAACCCTTGTTGAAGATGCCGAGTCATAAAAAATCCTGCGGGCGCACCAAAAATTCTGCAAAGAATTTCCTTTTATTTATGGAATTTATGTTATTCTGATCGCTGCTGAAGACTCAGATTTCAGCACAGAAATGAACAAAATCCCACAATTTGTAGGAGAGGCGGCTATGTGTAAAACTGCTGGTGTTCTTTGCGTGCTTTTTGGTTTTGGGCTAGTGGCGAGCGCGAGTATCGCGCAGGCCGAAGGATTAAACGAAACCCTAAGCGGCAAGACACTCACTTCCCCAAAGGGCAAGACGGTTTATGTGCTTGGTGCCGACGGTGGTTTGGGCGGGGTCATTGCCAAGAAGAAAGTAGTTGGTACTTGGGAAATCCGGGACGGATTGTGGTGTCGATCCCTTAGCGAACCCGCGGTACACGAAGTTGATGCCTGCCGTGTTGTTGAAGTCAACGGTGACCATGTCACTTTGAGCGGTGGGGGACAGTCAATCATCTATACAATGAAGTAACGCGGCAGTTGTTTGGCGCGGACGTTTCAGGCGGGGCCGGCGAGAGACCATGTCGCTGCCAGTGCCTGTTGGCAGCCTGCGCCAAAACTGAGTTTCTTTTGTTTTATCGGTGCAGCTCAGAGCCGACGTTCGCCGCGGGGCGGCGGTAAAACGCTGATTGAACGCGCTCTACGGGACGAAGGCTACTTTGAGGATCGGCAGATATCTTCACAAGAAACAGCCAATCGAAACGGTCGGATACTGTGCATCAAATCTCGAACCGTTGTGATATAAGAAAGCACGGCCGAGCGCCGTGCAACCTTGGAAAAGATAGGGGGAGTATGTCTGATGTCGATTTTCAAGAAGATGAACGCGGCCGTCGAAAACCACGACGTCGATGCGTATCTCGCGCTTTATGACGATGACGCAGTTTTTGTTAGACATCAGTCGGGTTCGGAAATGAGAAAGTCCCAATTTGGCGACATGATCCGAAAGATGATGGCATCTAGTGACACGGTTATGGGCTCCCGGCGCTGCATCTACGAAAACGACGATATACTCGTCGTTCATTCCATCAATGATTATCCTGATGGGAGTCGAGAGGCTGTCCTCATGGCGTGTACAAAGAAAAACGGCAAGGTCAGTCGGGTGGAGACGGGGGCGACGCCGCTTCAGAAGTGAAGCAGGGCCTACTGGACGTCAGCTATAAATATAAAGGCGGAGGGAAACACGAAATGCCGAAACTCCTTGCAACCCACGACGTCGATGACGTCGCCCATTGGCTCGCCTCACCGAGGCGGGCGGAGGTATTCGAGGGGATCGCGACAAACCTCCAGACCTACGTCATGCCGGGTGGCGGCAACAAAGTCGCGCTCTCCATGGAAGTCGCAGACATGGATGCCCTGGATGCCATGTTGAAAAGCGAAGTAGGTGCCGCGGCCATGAAACATGACGGGGTACGACCCGATACCATCGTGATGTACGTCGAAGGCTAAGGGCTCTGCGATTTTTGCTGCGCCTACAACGAACGGCAGCTTTGCTTGCCGCAATGCGGATGATGGCTTCGGTTGATTTTGTTACTGCATGTGCGAAGGTCAATGCCGGAGCACTTCCGGTAATGGGCTCAGTGCCGTCGTTCCGCCCCCGATCACTTTACGACCGCTTCAAACACCCCAATGTCTGCGCATCGCGCTATCGCACTCAACGGTATGAAAAATCCGTATACCGGGGATGGCTGCTTTCGGGGCGCGATTCAGTCTCGACCCGCTGCACCGCCGCAAGGCAGCTTCGAGCCCAACGCGGTCGTCCAGACATCCACGATCAGTGGTTTTTGTCGGTGCTTCAGGAGGCCAACTGCGTCAGCCTCCTTTTGAGAATTTGAAGATTAAGCGGTCGCGGTCTCGGGCCCGAAAATATTCTTAATCTCAACCACCAGGTCGGCGGGGAATCCGCCATTCTTTGCATGGCTATGTATGGCCTTGGCGTCGTCTGCTTCGTGAATGCAGTAAAGCTTGTCACCTGCCGCGTAGGTTCGATGCCAGGTGTATGGCACACCCAGATTTTCGACGACGCTGTTGGATTTTGCGGAAATGTCCCTGAGCTCCTCTCGCGTGAGTGTGTCGGCTCCTGGGATGTTCCGTTCCACGAGAAACATTGGCATTGGTCTTCCTTTCCGTTGCTTGCTTGAATGAAAGGCAATCTGCGACGGCGCCGTTGATCGCAGCGTTTGCGCTCCGAAATTTCTTAAAATTTCTTTCTCACGCTTCGCCACATGGTTGATGTGCTAGACTTGGAAGGCAATGAACGAAAGGCACAGCCATTTGAAAGTTTTCCTGATCGGCAAACCTAGGATTGTTGCCGGTGACGGGTCTGACTGCGCCGTTCCCGGCCATCAACCTTGGGCAGTTCTGGCTCGACTGATCAAAACCAGGCGCCCCATGGGCCGTCGGGAGGTCGCGAGTGAAATATTCACCGATGTGGAAGACCCGCTTGGAGCCTTGCGTTGGTGCCTGGCGTCGCTTCGGAAGGCCCTAGGTGCCGGGACATTGCAGGGCGATCCCATCAACCTCAATCTCCCGCCAGATACCTATGTAGACGTCTGGGCTCTGGAAGCTGGCGAGGTGCCGGAACTGGAGTCGGCCAGGTTCCTGGACGGAGTTGAACCCGCCGCCGGCGCAGAATTTGCAACCTGGTTACTGATTGAGCGCGAGCACGTGGCCAGCGAGTTGTTTGGACTCCTTCGCCGAGAGAGCATGCGTGCGCTGTCGGCAGGCGACCACCGCCGAGCCCGGAGGTTTGCGGAAAGGGCGGTTGCGTGTCGTCCGCTCGATGAGTCTTCACACATCCTTCTCATCAAATGTTTGGCAGCATCCGGGGAGATGGCCGCGGCAGTTGCGCATGTGGAAGCGACTGAGTCACGCATCCTTCTTGAGACCGGTGAAAAGCCCTCGTCAGCGCTGCGTGCAGCCGCCCGAAAGTCCATTGCGGACGCGCCACACGGAGTATCCAAAAGCGCTTCGATTGATGCATTGATCAAATCTGGGAAAGCAGCGGTTTCAGCAGGCGCCGTGGATGCTGGCATTGATTGCCTGAGGCGAGCGGCAGAAGATGCTGAAGAAGCCCGCAACGAGCATCTTCAAGCGTTGGCTCTGCAGGAGCTGGGCACATCGCTAATACATGCAATCCGTGGGTTCGACGACGAGGGAGCGCTGGCGCTGCAGAGCGCCGCTGATCTCGCGATCAGGATCGGGTCTTCGGAGCTTGCAGCACAATCTCTTTGCGAGCTGGGATACAGCGAAGCTCTGGCTGGGCGGCGCCCTTCGGCCTCCAAATACTTGGAAGAAGCTTTGGCTTGCGCACAGAACAACAAGGACTGTTTGGCCAGCATCCAAGCCTTTGCCGGATTCAATCTCGTGGACTGGGGAAGGATTGAGCTAGGTGTGTCTCATTTTCAACAGGCGCTTGAACTCGCCCGCAGTGCAGACAATCGCCGTCGCGAAATCTGGGCCTTGGGTATCGGAGCTTGGGGAGTGCTTCGGGCTGGTCGTCCTCACGAGGCACGCGACTGGCTGATCAAATGTATAGATTTGTGTGACGAGATGCGCTGGCTTTCCTTCCGACCGTGGCCGGTTGCGCTTCTCGCCGAGGTCAGGCTGGCACTTCACGAAGTAAGCAATTCGACACAAAACGATCTGGAAGAGGCTCTCGCTCTGAGCAATCAGCTTGGCGATCCTTGTTGGCAGGCGGCAGCGGCTCGATCGCTTGCATTGGTTCAAGTTCACGCGCAAAACTATTCCGCAGCTGGCAAATGGCTGGCGCACGCGCGGGAAAGATGTTGCTCGGTTACGGATCTTTACGCCGGGCTTCTGGTCGAAATCATTGCGGACCAAGTACGCCTTTCCCAAATGCGTGGAAACGCTCAGGAAGCGGCGGCCTTGGCGCGTGAGTTGCTGCCAGTCGTCGCCAAAACCCATGCCGATGCACATTTGGAATTTGCTATGTCAGTTTTGAATGGGTCGAAAACATCGTAGCAATGGAGTCAAAATGTCCAGCGGTCGACTGTCTGCTCCGTCCGCAGAGCCACGATCTCCCGGTTTTCAAGCAACGTCTGGTATAAGAGGAAGCAGCCGTTTTTGTTTCTAACGGCATCACCTTCCAACAAATCTGGCAGTAGGATGTTTGCATCAACGTGTCGTCAAGCTGGTAATGAGCGCCTCTGTCAGATTGCCCTGGGAGTGTTTCAAAGGGTCTTTGACAGCATCGGCAAAAGCGAACATCAGGACTAGCCCCAGAACAGCTGAATGGATGGCGACTGCCTCCCTGCGCGCAGCGTTCGGGTCCCCGTCCAGATAATGGGCGAGCGCCGTGTAAAGACGGCTCGTAACCGGATAAATCTTTTCGCCGGCAAAGATCTGTTCCCGATCGGCTGATCTTGGACTTGTGGTCTGAGGAACGAGATAAATCATGCGAAACCGATCGAGGTCCTGCAAGTGAAAGCCCACGATGGAGCGGACGAACGAGCCGACCGCCTGTGTCCGGGTCGTCGACTTGGAGACTGCGCCAACGGCTGTTTCAGCTTCCGCTTCGAGCCAAGGCAGTATCATCGCGGCCAACAAGTCGTTTTTGGTCGGATACCAGTAAAGAACGGCCTGTTTTGAGCATCCCAGACGGTTCGCAATAGAATCGAAAGAGACCGCCCCCAACCCACCCGAGGCGAGGATTCCGCGCGCAGTCGCGAGTATCTGATCGCAAAGCTTGGTGTCTGTCATCGCTCATACCTATTGACTACTTACCATTGGTAAGATAAATCACTTACCAATGGTAAGTAAAGGGGTAGAGTCAAATCCCCTGAGTCCTTCTCTTCATCGAAACCGTAAGTGGACTTGAGCAGTCCCATAAAAGCAGGAGGAAAGTCATATGGATCTGCTAAATCTGGAAAACCCGGTATTTGAAGTCTACGTGGTCGCTGGCGCAATCATGGCCCTGAAGTTGATGTTGCAGGGATGGATGACCGTATATCGCATGGTAAAAAGTGACTCCGGTCTCGTAAGCCCAGAAGATCTGCAGGTGGGGCTGATCAACAAGAGCCCCGATCCTTCACAGTTGGACGTCAACGACTATGTCGATCGCTCGCGACGGATGCACCGGAACGACCTTGAAAATATCCCTGCCTTCTGGGCCGTGGGACTGCTTTTTGTCGCCGTTGACCCCGTCTTGTGGCTTACGAAAACCATGATGTACGGATTTGTTCTGAACCGTCTGGCACACTCAGTCGCCTACATGACGAAGCAGACACATGAGGTGCGGGCAACATTCTACACATTTGGCTCCCTGATTGTGATTTACATGGCCTGTCATGTCCTTTGGGTTGTCCTGATGACCTAGGCGCAAACAAATCAATCCGGCCGCTCGAATGCGAACGATCTGAAATGTCGCGAGTGGCCTGTGTGAATGGCTCCTGCATAGCAAGACATTTTTGATCTGATTTGTGCGTTTGTCAGAAGCAGTCATGTGTCCGGCCTGTTTGCGCGGTTTTGACCGCTGGCCTTGATGGGTTCCGCAAACCAGGTCCCTTACAGGTTAGCGGGCTGTAACGCCCGGGCCATTCGGCGGGGTGTCCTGGTTTTGGCGGCTGACTTATGCACCATCATCTCGCGGGTCTTGCTAACTCGATGTTCCTTTCGTCTCAGACTAAAGCGCGTGGGCTGTAAGGTTCGTTGCGGGTGA
>JAHEAO010000044.1 GCA_024642725.1 Paracoccaceae bacterium
AATATGTTCTCTATCAGAAAAATATCTACAAGAAGCAACTTTCACGCACATTACTGACGAAAGAAATATTGGACATCGATCCGGATTTCTTGACGCTTCAGGAAATCTCCAGTCATGACCGTCGGTATATGAGGAAGCTTTTTGAGGCTTATCCTAACCAATTCACATGCGATTCTGGTTCAGACTACGAGGTCGGTTTGCTGTCGCGTTTCCCGCTGGTTGAAGGAAGCGAAATTTGCCGACCCGAAGAACGGCTTGCCGCCGCTCGGGTTCAGATGCCGGACGGATCTACACCCTGGCTCGTGTCTCTGCATCTTGGCTGGCCGTTCCCGGCGGGGCAGCACGAACAGGCGCGAGTTATCGCGGATTGGCTCACGACGCTTGAGGGAGCGGTGATGGTTGGCGGAGATTTCAACATGGTGCCTTGGGGCGACAGCGTTCGGACTATTCGCAAGGCCGCGCGGGCGAACCGTGTCGGCCCCTATCTGGCGACATTCCCGGATTCCGGGCCGCTTCTTCCACTGCCCATCGACCATATTCTGCTGCCCCAGGGGGCAACCGGTCGTGCCGAGGCGCGGCCGCGCGTCGGATCCGATCATCTGGGCCTGGTTGCGCGTTTCTCTCTCTGAACCGGCTCAGGCCAATCCCATAAGCCGAGCGTCGAACGGATATTTGGTGAGGTTCTCAAAGCCGTCTTCGGTGATCAGAACCTGGTCTTCCAGTTTGATCGAAAAATCGCCCCCCTCGGGGCTGACCAGCGCTTCGACACACATGGTCATGCCCGCCTCCAAGTGATGGTCGAAAGCGCCAGGCTTGTAGCTGTCGGGGTATCCGACATGAGGCCATTCATCACAGAGCCCGACGCCGTGCATGAGGCAACTGTATTTTTGCTTCTGGTACTTTTCAGGCAGGACGTGGGTGTTGAAGGTCAAATCCTTGATCGCAACTCCAGCCTTCAGCATCTGCATATTGGTCATGATATGTTCATGCGCTATTTGCATGGCTTCGATCATATCGGGGCGCGGTTTCTGTTTGCCCACCCACCAGGTGCGGGAAATATCGATACAGATGCCATAACTGCCAATCAGATCCGTATCGAAAGCGACAATTTCATTGTCCTGAACAATGCGCGGGCCGCATTCTTGGAACCAAGGATTGGTGCGCGGGCCGGATGCCAAGAGGCGGGTTTCTATCCATTCGCCGCCACGCTTGATGTTCTCGGCATGCAGGACTGCCCAGATGTCATCCTCCGACTGGCCCGGCAGGCAGGCAATCTCCATTTCCGCAACAGCCACTTCGCAAGCGTGGCTGGCACACCGCATCGCCTTGATTTCGTCGGGACCTTTTATTGCGCGGGTGCGCTCGGTCAATTCTTCGCCGTCTTTCACGTCGAATCCGGAAGCCTGTAGCGCGCGAAAGCCGTGAATCTGGATCTTGTCCACGCCTAGGCGCATGTTGCCGCCGCCGTGAATCGCGATGAGGTCTTTGACCTCGGCGACAAACTGGTCCGCAGCAACATGTCCGCGATCGCCGGTCGAAAAATAGAACATCGACGCGCCTGAACGCTGTTCGCGAACAAGCGGGTTGAAGGTCGAAAGGAAAGGAGAGTTCTTGTAGTCCCAGATCACCATGTAGCCGTCGGCGCAAAGCAGCACGGCGCGGAACGGGTTATGCGTGTTCCAAAGCTGCATATTGGTGCTGTCCGTGGCATAGCGAATATTGAGCGGGTCGAACATCAAGACGCCGCCATAGTCGCGCTGGACCACCGCTTGTGTGAGCCGCTTCCATCGGAATTCTCGCATCCGTTCGAGGTTGGGAAGCTCCAGCCCGGCGGCTTCCCATTCACGGAAGGCCAGCTGGGTGGGCCCTATTTCAATCCTGTCTGCGTCGTTGGGGGTTCCGTCGCCAAGAGTACTGCCGCGGGTCGGGTCAATCTTGCGGGTGTCACGATAGTGGGTGTCCATGGAAGAGCCTCCCTTTCGAGGGGCAGGATCAAGCCAAATGCGAATCGAAGTCGTGCCTGTTACCGACAGGGTTTTGGGTCGTTTTCGACTTCGATCCCGCGAGGAAAGGCGATAAGAGGCGGGACATGTCCGACGCGTTTCACAAATCACTCCCGTTCTCGGCCTGGTCCGATCCCCGCTTGTCCCGGCTGCCCGGTATCCTGCCGTTGGATCCGTCAGAATGGATTGTTGTCGATGAGGCTTTCGCGCGCCAGATGGCGTTGCGCGACGCGCTGATTGCTGCCCGGCACCAAGATGTGGTGCGGCTTTCGCCCGATGCGGCCGACGCGGCACAGGAAGTGCTGGAAATGGTGGTTAAGGCGATAGGTGTATTGCCGAGCTACCGGATCGACCCGGATAGGGTAACGCGCCCCGATGGTGTGACGGTGCCTCTCGATCGCGCCGATCCCTTGTCAACTGCGGGTCGCTTGGTTCAGGAAGACCTTTGCCTGATGCAACAGATCGGGAATGAACATGTGCTGACCGGCGCAGTCCTGTGTTTTCCCGCGAGTTGGTCGCTTGAAGAAAAATTTATGCGACCGCTCATTGGAATACATGAGCCGATCCAATCATATGATTCGGACGTCGCGCGTCGGGTGCAGCGGCTTTTCGATGCGATCCGGCCAGAACGACCACTTTGGCGTGCGAACATGCATCTGTGGAACGAAGCGACGCTTTTTGCACCGCGCACCGAGGACAACCCACGCCCAAGAGTACATTATCCCGCGCCGTTCGTTCGGTCAGAGCGGCAATGCCTGCTGCGGCTCCCGGTATCGGGCGCGGTGGTATTCTCTATCCATACGTACTTATTGAGTTCGGAAGACTTGTCACCCGAGCAGATGCACAGCCTCGAGGCGTGCGAGCGGTTTTAATCGTTGAGGTTGAGGATGTCCGCAGCACCCTGGAGGTTCACTGCGGCAGTATTTTCGACTTCGATGTTGAGGAAGGTGTAGGCACCTATCACCATGAGGATGGCAAGCGCGGACATTGCAACAAGACCCGTGCGTCCGGCACTGGGACGCAGCAGCGCGTTGGAAAACAGAAGCACCAGGCCCACGGGTGGAAGCAGAACAAGCATCAGGTAGCTGATGGCAAGGCTCCGGGTTCGTTCGCGCGTCTGATCCAGAATGACGCCATCGCCCGGTTTCGGCTGCGCAATTGGATGTTTGCTTCTCGAAGGCGTGGAACGGAGGACGTAGCTGCCAAGTGGCTGCGCCTTGGTCGCTGTGGCATGCGTCACTTTGACGACATAACCATCCTCAGGACCGAAACTATGCCCGTCCGGGATAGCCGAGCCATTTTCGACCGCATGGCGCAAGAACGCAAGCGCCGCGGCATAGGCCAGATCCAATGAGAATTCTGTGTCGGGGAAGAGTATCGGGCGGCCAATGAAATCGGCAGCGTTGTCAATCTCCAGACTTATGCGACCTGGTGCTGTCGGCGCGACTTGTTCGGTCCGCACGAAAAGCGGCCATGGCGTCGGGTCGGCGGCGAGTTCAAGGTATTGTACGCCTGTCAGCAGTTGGTTCGAAGACGGCCAAAGGACTGCATCCGGTTGCGCGGCCTCGGCCGCGACCGAGGTCACGGCATGCGCAACCCTGAGGGTCTGGAGCCATGTGACTGGGGTCGCTTGTTGGGAAACTGGCTGCACAGAGATCTGAACGTGTGACTTATGAGCCTTGGAGATCCGGGCCAAATCGCTCAAGGAGCTTTGGGACAGAACCGAGTCCATGGTTCCATGAAACTTCTCTGTTGCGAGAGGCTTTGAGAAAGCCTCGATCGTTATGCGCCATTGAGAGTTGGTGAAGATGGCGGCTCCGGACTGTCGCGCGGCGCCAGAGTCCAACACGACTCCTAAATCCCCCAAACGCAGGTTTAGCGCATTGGTCAGACCTTCTAGCGCCGTCAGGGGCTGACCTCTGTAGATCAGTATTGATTTCGTTGATTGCATGGGCCCATGCCACTTGTCCTAGGATCGCGACAAGATTTGTGGGAAATCGGGCCTTTCTGGGTCAAAAGAGAGCAAAAATCATGATCGCGCCATTATCGGTAGGATCCTGCCCGATGAATCGGATCGGGCAGGATAGCTGCTTACCCCCGGCACTCGGGATGTTCGATGATATCGCGCGGGTCATCGCAGCCCGATCCGCCAGGAATGCGCGGCTTGGATCGTCCGCCCCTGCCGCGGCGGTCAAAATCTCCGTGAGTGGAGTCGATGCCGATGGTCAGAGCGTTAACGTAGGGTGCCGCAAGGGCTGGTGTCAGGCTCGTGAGTGACATCAGGGCGACGGTTGCAGTGAAAAGTGCAGTCTTCATTTCGTAAACCTCCTTGATTGACGTTGTCGTGAAGTCGACTCTGACAGGTTCAGATCAATGCAGGTATTGACGAAGGTCTTGCAGGTTTTGGAAACAATTGGGGGAGAAGGTCTGGCGTTGGATTGGACTATGGTCCAGTTCGTGTTGGCTAGTAAATGCAAAGGGGCGCCACGAAGCGCCCCTTTTTGTCACTGTCCAAGCGGCTGCGGACTAGCAGCTGTAGTACATCTTGTACTCTATGGGGTGCGGCGTGTGTTCGTAGGCGTAGACCTCTTCCCACTTGAGCGCCATGTAACCTTCCAGCTGGCCTTTCGAGAATACGTCGCCGTGAAGCAGGAACTCGTGATCCTTCTCCAGTTCCTCCAGTGCTTCGCGCAAGGATCCGCAGACCGTCGGAATCGCAGCCAGTTCTTCCGGCGGCAGATCGTAAAGGTCCTTGTCCGACGACGGGCCTGGGTCGATCTTGTTCTTGATGCCGTCAAGCCCCGCCATCAGCAGCGCCGAAAATGCGAGATAGGGGTTTGCCGCCGGATCCGGGAAACGCGCCTCGACGCGCTTTGCTTTCGGGTTTTCTGCCCACGGGATACGTACGCAGCCTGACCGGTTGCGGGCAGAGTAGGCGCGCAGAACCGGAGCTTCGAAACCCGGGATCAGCCGCTTGTAGCTATTTGTCGTCGGGTTGGTGATCGCGTTCAGCGCCTTGGCGTGTTTAAGGATGCCTCCAATGAAATATAGAGCTTCCTGAGACAAGTCTGCGTATTTGTCGCCTGCAAAGAGCGGTTTTCCGTCCTTGAAGATCGACATGTTTACATGCATGCCCGTGCCGTTATCGCCAGAGATTGGCTTCGGCATGAAGGTTGCCGACTTTCCATAGGCTTGCGCGACGTTGTGAATCACGTACTTGTACTTCTGAATCTCGTCTGCCTGATGGGTCAGAGTTCCGAAGATCAGCCCGAGTTCATGCTGACAGGACGCGACTTCATGGTGGTGTTTGTCCACCTTCATTCCCATCCGCTTCATCGTCGACAGCATCTCACCGCGCACGTCCTGCGCGTCGTCGATGGGGTTGACCGGGAAATAGCCCCCTTTGACACCCGGACGGTGCCCGGTGTTGCCCATTTCATATTCGGTGTCGGTGTTCCAAGCAGCATCCAGTGCATCGACCTGGAAGGAGACCTTGTTCATCGTCACTGAATAGCGGACGTCATCGAACAGGAAGAATTCGGCCTCGGGGCCCATGTAAGCGGTATCGCCAATGCCGGTTGATTTAAGATAGGCCTCTGCGCGCTCGGCTGTGCCGCGCGGGTCGCGGTCGTAGCTTTCACCGGTGTCGGGTTCTACCACGGTGCAGTGGATGCAGAGCGTCTTTTCGGCGTAGAAAGGATCCAAATAGGCGCTTTTCGCATCCGGCAGCAGTTTCATGTCAGACTGATCGATCGACTTCCATCCGGCAATGGAGGAGCCATCAAACATGAATCCTTCTTCCAGAAAGTCTTCATCGACCAGATCAGCAACTACCGTCACATGCTGGAGTTTGCCGCGCGGGTCGGTGAAGCGGATGTCGACATATTCGACCTCTTCATCCTTGATCGTCTTGAGAACGTTCTTATTGCTCATGGTTGCTTGTCCCTTTGTTTGAGATTTCCTGAGGCGCCGCGGTCAAGCGTGCCGATATTCTAGACAGCGTCGTCGCCGGTCTCGCCGGTGCGGATGCGGATGGCCTGTTCGACGCTTGAAACGAAGATTTTTCCGTCGCCGATCTTGTCGGTCTTGGCTGCGCCTACGATGGCATCGATTGCGGCATCGACCTGATCATCGGCCAAGACGACCTCGATTTTGACCTTCGGCAGGAAGTCGACGACGTATTCCGCTCCGCGATAAAGTTCCGTGTGACCCTTCTGGCGGCCAAAGCCTTTGACCTCGATCACGCTCAGACCCTGCACACCTACGTCCTGGAGCGCCTCTTTCACTTCATCGAGCTTGAATGGCTTGATGATGGCTTCGATCTTTTTCATAGCCCGACTCCGTAGTTTTCCGGTTCCCGCGTGTCTCAACACTTCTAAAAGCGCGTCACAATTCGCTAGGGTCTGACAGGTAGCGGCATCGGGATGATTCCGGGTTGGTTGCTTAATATTTGAGCAGATGGATCGCAGATAGTGCAGTTTACGAACTTTGGGAGCAGGCCGTGACCGAATTACTGACCGCCGCGCAAATGCGAGCGATTGAACAAGCCGCCATAACGTCTGGTGAGGTCACCGGGCTGGAACTGATGGAGCGCGCAGGGCACGGTGTGGTGGGCGCGGTTTTTCGGGAATGGCCTGAGTTCGCGAAGACTTCGCACCACGCCATGGTCCTGTGCGGCCCGGGCAATAACGGTGGCGACGGTTTCGTCATTGCGCGGTTGCTCAGGGAATGGGGCTGGGACGTGGCGGTGTTCTTGTATGGCGACGCGGGCAAGCTCCCGCCGGATGCTCTGATAAACTATGAGCGGTGGCGGACGTTGGGAGAAGTCCAGCCCTATGACGCTCTCGAGAATCCACCGAATTCTTTCGGTAGTCATCTGATCGTCGATGCAATGTTCGGTACCGGACTGACCCGTCCGCTCGACATTGTGCCGGAAGCCACCCTGCCGGAACGAGACCTCCGGGAATCCGATCCAAGGGCAATGGTCGTCTCCGTGGACATCGTTTCCGGCATTTGTGCGGACAGTGGTCGTGTTCTCGGTAGTTCTGATGAGGAGCGGGCCTTTTGGGCGGATCTGACTGTAACCTTTCACAGGGCCAAAGCAGGGCATTACCTAGCGCAGGGGGCGATGCTGTCCGGCAAGGTCGTTGTGCACGACATTGGGATAGGGTCCGAGACCCCATCGTTTCAGCTTGGCGGCGACGATGAAGGCGGCTCGATTCTTGATCTGCCACGGCGGCGATCTGATACGGAAACGACGAGCGCGGTTCGGCTGGTGGGCCCGCCGCACGGAGTCAGCAAGGCATTGGGCCACAAATATTCCCATGGCCACGCGCTGATCCTCTCTGGCTCGACGGGCAGGGGCGGGGCGGCGCGGCTTGCGGCGCGGGGGGCGCTGAGGGTGGGTGCGGGGCTCGTGACTATCGGCTGTCCGCCGGAAGCTTTGGCCGAGAATGCGGCGCGGCTTGACGCAATCATGTTGCGGGCTCTAACGGATGGGCGCGCGCTGACCGAGGTGCTAAAAGACCGCCGTATCAACGCGTTATGCCTTGGCCCTGGGATGGGCGTGGATGCACATGGGGTGGATCTGGTCGGGGCGGCGCTGGCGACGGAGTTGCCAACGGTGCTGGATGCGGACGCCTTGTCGGTGCTGTTCTTTGACGAGGCTGATGCTTTGTTCGGCAAGCTGCACGGCAACTGTGTCCTGACCCCGCATGCCGGAGAATTCGCCCGATTGTTCCCTGACATCTCGGAGAGACTGAATGCCTCTGCGACCAAGGGGCCGGCCTATTCCAAGGTCGATGCAACGCGCGAGGCGGCGAAGCGGGCGGGCTGCGTGGTATTGTTTAAGGGGCCGGATACGGTAATTGCTGCCCCGGATGGATCTTGTTCAATAAATTCAGCGGCTTATGACCGGCAGGCTCCCTGGCTCGCCACTGCGGGGTCGGGCGATGTGCTTGCGGGATTTATCACGGGTCTGCTGGCGCGTGGCTTAACCGCTTTGCAGGCTTCAAAAACCGCCGCCTGGCTGCACGTCGAATGCGCACGGAAATTTGGGCCCGGGTTGATTGCCGAGGACTTGCCCGAGCAGTTACCCAAGGTTTTCAGGGACTTGGATGGTTAAGCTGCTGCAACGCCCTGAACGACGCGGAACGGCGACGCGGCACTCATGACCTCGAGGCCCTCGGCGTAGAACACCTGCTGGGTCAGAAATTCCAATTCGTAAACCAGAAGGTCGCCCGGGTGTTCGGCCCATTGTATGAGGTCGTTGTCAACCAGTCGCGCGAGCGGCAGGGACCGCTGGTCCGATCCGACGACAAAGCGGCCTCGCCAGTCTCTCAGGTGCACCGCCTGATCGGGCGCGAGGTAGAGATCACGTTCCGGGCGGCCCGGTCCTATGGCGCTGCGCAGAACCAGAATAGGGCAATCTTTCAATGGCTTGGCGGTTATTCTTCGAAGCGCGCGGGCACCATTCCGGGTCAGCACCATGTCACCTTCGCATAGGTATTCGACCGGGAGATTCCCGTCGAGTGTCATCACATGGGTGCCTTCGCACAGGCCGGTCTTATACATAAATTGACGTCTCACAGAGCCTTGCTCTGTGGTCCGCCCTTGCGTCATTGCTGACATCGGGCTGCCCCTTCGTTCTGCCTCATTGCCTTTTTTTTGCCACAATACGGCAGAAGTCCCGGCAATCAAAGCATTTTATGGGAAACTGCGATTTGCGCTCGCATCCCTGTTGCAGCTTTGCTAGAAGGCGCGCGGATCGCGGGTGTGGCGAAATTGGTAGACGCACCAGATTTAGGTTCTGGCGCCGCAAGGCGTGGGGGTTCAAGTCCCTCCACCCGCACCATCCTTTCCCAAATTGCCAGACCGCTTTGTGACGTTTCGTACGCGACCGTCAGACCGCTTTCTTACGTTTCGCAGAGTGGCCGAGACGCCGTGCCGTTCGGGTTGCGGTGTCAGGCCGAAGACATCTTCGGTATTCGGAACATTTCTTGCTATCGCAAGGAGATGTAATTCAGCGGCAAGATCGGCAATTGGTATGGCCGGGTTCGGTACTGGATTTACGAGTGCGTTTCCAACTACGGGCGGTCGCTGCTTTATCCGGTGCGGTTGATCGTCATTCTGTTTCTGATCGGCACGGTCCTTAGCGCCGGATATTTCGGGGCGGTGGGTTTCGCGGCAACCGGCCAGACGGTTGAAAATGAGTGGGTGGCGGCGGCGGGGTTGAGCGCCTCGAACACGGTGCCGGGCTTTGCCTTTGGGAGAACCTATTATGTTCGGGACTTCCTGACGGCGCTTGACTGGCCGATCAAGCTTGCCGCCGGGTTTCAATCCGTTTCTGGCGTGATCCTGCTGTTCTTCCCCGGCCTTGGCTTGCGCACCCGGTTCCGGTTGCGGTGAGCCGCCGGGGGCGTGGTTTTCGCCTTGCACCTATGGCCTCTCGCCCCTAGAAGGGCGGCTGAATTATTGGGGGCTGCGGTTGCGGCCCCGTTGACGTTGAAAAGGACGAGACATGCAGGTCACCGAGACCAAGAAAGACGGACTGAAGCGCGGCTACCAGATCACGGTGACCGCAGCCGAGCTGGAAGCCAAGGTCAACGAAAAGCTGGTCGAGGCGCAGCCCGATGTCGAGATGAAGGGCTTTCGCAAGGGCAAGGTGCCGATGGCGCTTCTCAAGAAGCAGTTCGGCCCCCGGGTGCTGGGCGATGCGATGCAGGAAAGCATCGACGGCGCGATGAGCAAGCATTTCGAGGAGACGGGCGACCGCCCGGCGATGCAGCCCGAGGTCAAGATGACCAACGAGGACTGGAAAGAAGGCGACGACGTTCAGGTCGAGATGAACTACGAAGCGCTTCCCGTGGTTCCGGAAGTTGATCTGTCGAAGGTCAAGCTGGAGCGGCTGGTGGTGAAGGCCGAGGACAAGGACGTTGACGAGGCCTTGGAAAACCTTGCCAAGAACGCGCAGAACTTCGAAGACCGCAAGAAAACGTCGAAATCGAAAGACGGCGATCAGGTCGTGATCGACTTCAAGGGGTCGGTCGATGGCGAACTGTTCGAGGGTGGATCGGCCGAGGACTATCCGCTTGTTCTGGGGTCCAATTCGTTCATTCCGGGGTTCGAGGAGCAGCTGGTCGGTGTGAAGGCCGGCGACGAGATCGAGGTCAAGGTCACCTTCCCGAAGGAATATGGCGCGGCCAACCTTGCCGGCAAGGATGCGGTTTTTGCCTGCACCGTGAAGGCGGTCAAGGAACCCAAGCCTGCCGAGATCAACGACGAGCTGGCCAAGCAGTATGGTGCCGAGGATCTGGCCGGGCTGAAGGCGCAGATCTCTGAGCGTCTGGAAGCCGAATATGTTGGCGCCGCTCGTCAGGTGATGAAGCGCGGTTTGCTGGATGCGCTGGACAAGCTGGTGAAATTCGAGCTGCCCGAGAGCCTTGTGAAGGCCGAAGCCGGCCAGATCGCGCATCAGCTGTGGCACGAGGAAAACCCCGATCATCACGGCCATGACCACCCCGAGATCACCGCGACGGACGAACACAACAAGCTGGCAGAGCGCCGGGTTCGTCTGGGTCTGTTGCTCGCCGAGCTTGGCCGGGCGCAGAAGATCGAAGTGTCGGACGCCGAGATGACACAGGCCGTGATGACACAGGCCCGCCAGTATCCGGGGCAGGAGCGTCAGTTCTTCGAATTCGTTCAGAAGAACCCGCAGATGCGCCAGCAGATTCAGGCGCCGATCTTCGAGGACAAGGTCGTGGACTATGTCTTTGGGCAGGCGACCGTGAAGGACAAGACCGTCAAGAAGGATGCGCTGCAGAAGGCGATCGACGCTCTGGACGAAGAATAGGTCCGGGTCAGACGGGTCATTTGGGGGCTGCCTTCGGGCGGCCCTTTTGTTGTTGCGGGGCCGCATTGCCGGTCAAGTCGAAAGTGACGCAGCATCACAGGGCCTTAACTCTTGTGCAAATGCGACGGTGCTATATCAAGTTCCCAACAATTATAATCGCAACAGGCAATCCATGATCCAGACACCTGCTGAACGCGCCGCGGCGCCGGTATCGGAAGATGCGCGCGACTGGGTCAATATACTGGCGCAATACCGCGACCCCAATCACCTGCGAAGCGTATTCGAGCTGGGTGTCACCGCGTTTGCCTTTCTGGGGCTTTGGGCCGCGGCCTGGTATGCGCTGTCGATCAGCTACTGGCTGGCGGCGGGGATTGCGGTGATCAACGGCGGCTTCCTGTTGCGGCTTTTCATCATTCAACATGATTGCGGGCACAGCGCCTTTTTCAGGAACCGCCATGTCGGGGACTGGGTTGGACGGGTGATCGGGGTGCTGACGCTGACACCCTATGACGTCTGGAAGCGCGTGCATTCGATCCATCATTCCGCCGCTGGCAACCTTGACAAGCGCGGCATGGGCGACATCCACACGCTGACGGTCGAGGAATACCGCGAGCGGTCCTTCTGGGGGCGTGTCGGATACCGGCTCTACCGGCATCCGCTGGTGCTGTTCGGGCTGGGACCGGTCTATCTATTCATCCTGCAGAACCGGCTGCCGGTCGGCTTGATGACGTCCGGCGCGAAATACTGGGTCAGTGCGATGGGGACCAATGTCGCGATCGCTCTGGCGCTGACGCTGGTGATCTGGTTCGGCGGGTTGATGCCGTTCCTTCTGGTGTTCCTGCCAAGCACGCTGATTGCCGCGTCGGTCGGGATGTGGCTGTTTTTCGTACAGCACCAGTTCGAGGAAACCCATTGGGATCATACGAGCGACTGGCAACTGCATGACGCGGCGTTGCATGGCAGTTCGCATTATGTGCTGCCGGGCGTGCTGCGCTGGCTGACCGGGAATATCGGCGTGCATCACGTGCATCACCTGTATTCGCGGATACCGTTCTATCGCCTGACCGAGGTTCTGCGCGACTACCCCGCGCTGGCAGACGCGCAGCGGCTGGGGCTTTGGGAAAGCTTTGCCTGCGTGAAGCTCCAGCTTTGGGACCAGCGCCAGCGGCGTCTGCTGAGCTATGCCGAGGCGCGCCGGCTTTACGGCAGCTGAGTTCGCGCGCGCATGTGCCTCATCGGGCACAGGCCGGCCCGGTTTGGGGCAGAGCGGCTGGCCGCCGGGCGCTTAAGCGGGTAGCCGTTGCCGGGGACCGGAAGGCTCGGGCAAATGAGTGACGCAAGAAAACTGTTCATACATTGCGGGCTGCACAAGACCGGAACGACGGCGCTGCAAAGGTTGCTGGGCGATAGGGCGGCGGAGCTGATCGAGGCGGGCCTTTTTCTGCCACAGGCATTTTCCAAGACCCGGGGGGCGCATCATGCGCTGGCGCACTGCCTAAGGGGGCCTTGGGCGTACAACCGGCATGCCGCGACTTTTGACGAGTTGCGCGCGGAGTTTGCGGGCGTCGACGCTGGGGATTGCTGTGTTTCCAGTGAGGATTTCGAAACGATCCTAGGCAACGAGGCGGCGCTTGCGCGGTTAAAAGAACTGGCGACCGTCGCCGGGTTGCAGCCGGTTTGCGTGGTCTACCTGAGGAATCAGGCGGCCTATTTCGAGTCCCTCTATCTGCAGATGCTGGCCATTGGGCTGAATCGCCCGGCGGCCGATTGTCTGGACGAGGTCGTCAGGACCGGGCGTTGGTCCTGGCGCAAGTGGGTCTTCCATTTTGACTATCACGCAATTGTGGCGACCTTGTCGGCGGCCGAGTTTGACCTGATCCTGCGCGACTATTCGGCTCTTGACGCGCGTGGCATTGCGGCGGACTTCTTCGACTGTATCGGACGCAGTGACCTTGCCTGTGAGCCGATGGCCGAAGGGCGCGTCAATGCGAGCCGGAAGAACCAAAATATCCGCCGTTTCGTTCGCAACGCGATCGAAGCCGGGGCCTATGACAAGGTCTTGACCGGGGCGCTGGACAAGATGGTTGTCGGTCGGATGCCGCGCCTGTCCGCCGAGGCCCGGTCGCGGTTGGCGAGCCGGGTGGGGCCCGGCAATGCCGAGCTTGATGCGCAGTGGGGGCTTTGCCTGCAAGAGGGGTTCAATCCAGAGCAGGTTGCCCCTGACGCGCCGTTGCTGGAGCGGATGTTTTCGAAGGAAACGCTGGACGCGGTCTCGGGGCCGCCCTTGATCAAGGGCGCCGTGCAGGATGACAAGCTGGACCGGTTCCGGGCCGACTGGTTCGCGGCATGCTGATATGTCGAACCACGCCGGGACGGTATGCCATATCAAGGCCGCTGATCGTCAATTCCTGCTGACAGCGCCGGTTGGCATGCTAGGATTCGGCCTGCCGGACCCCGGGCTGCGATGGTGGAACGGGGTTCTCAGGACGGAGGCCGAGATGACGAAAGACGACCTTTGCTATCTTTCGGCGCATAAGGCGCTGGAGGCGTTTCGGGCCCGGACCTTGTCACCCGTCGAATTGCTTCAGGCCGTCATTGATCGTGCGGCGGAGGTCGAGCCGCAGGTCAATGCATTGACCTACACGCATTACGATACGGCGATGGAGGCCGCGCGCCGCGCCGAAGCCCGTTATGCCAAGGGCGAGGCGACGGGGGCGCTGGAGGGATTGCCGGTCGGTATCAAGGACGAGTCCGACATCGCCGGGCTTCCGACCTCTGGCGGATCGCTGATCCAGAAGGATTACGTTGCCGAAACCACATCACCGGTCAACGAACGCATTCTGGCGGAAGGCGCCGTGGTTCACGCCCGTACTGCGACGCCGGAGTTTTCGAGCGCGGGTGTCACGTGGTCACGGCTTTGGGGTGTCACGCGCAACCCGTGGAACCCGGAGTTTACCCCCGGCGGGTCTTCCGGTGGGTCGGCGGCGTCGCTGGCCAGTGGCACGTCGACATTGGCCAGCGGCTCGGACATTGGCGGCTCGATCCGGATCCCGGCCTCGACCTGCGGTATCGTCGGCTATAAGCCGCCCTATGGCCGCAACCCCGAAGAGCCGCCGTTCAACATGGATTTCTATTGCCACAATGGACCTTTGGCCCGGAATGTGCGCGATGCGATCCTGCTGCAGAACGTTATGTGCGGACCCCATCCCAAGGACATCGCGACGCTGCGCCCGAAACTGGTGCTGCCCACGGACTACGCGCCGATCAGGGGCATGAAGATCGCCCTGTCGCGGGATCTTTCGGTGTTCGAAGTCGACCGGGAGGTCGAGCGCAATACGCTGGCTGCGGCAGACGTATTCCGCGCGCTTGGAGCGACGGTCACCGAGGTCGATCTGGACTGGCCTGAGAATTGCTTGCAGCAGAGCATCGACTATCTGGTGCATATATTCGGAAGCTACATCGCGGAGATGCTGGACGAGCACGCGGATGAGATGACGAGTTACGCGCGGCATATCGCCGAACTGGCGGCCACGACCACGGCGCGCGGATATATCGAGACGCTGAATACCGCAGGACAAATGTACAATAGCCTTGGGCCGATACTTGAGGATTACGACCTGCTGATTTGCCCGACCTTGGCGGTTTCGGCGGTGCCCGCAGATTTTGACAGCACGACGGGAACGGTCGAGATCAACGGCAAGCCGGTTGATCCGTTCCTGGGTTGGGTGATGACGACGCCGTTCAACATGCTGAGCCGCCTGCCGGTTCTGTCGGTGCCGTCCGGCTTCGCGGCGAATGGCGTTCCGACCGGGTTGCAGATCGTCGGGCGGAGCTATTCGGATGCGGATGTGTTCCGGGCCGGAATTGCCTATGAAACCGAACTGGGCGGCTGGATCGGGGATGGCGCCGCGCGGCCCTGACACGCGGCCTCGGCAAAGAAAAAGCCGCCTCCCAAGGGAGGCGGCTTTGTTTTTTGCCTGAATGAACCGATTATTCTTCGGTTTCGGCCTCGGGTGCGGACTGGCGCATCGGGGCGTTGTCGCTGTCGCCGTAATCGTCGGCACCGGCGGCACCGATATCGTCGAAGAGCTCGGCGATTTCGAATTCCGCGGCAGCCTCTTCTTCGGCTGCGAGTTCCTGGATCGACTTGCCCGATGCCTGCAGGTCCGCTTCTTCGACGGAGCGGGCGACGTTGAGGATGATCTCGGCCTCAACTTCAGGGTGCAGGATCACGGTCAGGCTGTGAAGACCGAGTTCCTTGATCGGGCGTTGCAGGGTGATCTGCTTGCGATCGATGGTGAACCCGGCTTCGGTCGCTGCGTCAGCGGCGTCACGGGTGGTGACCGAGCCGTAAAGCGCACCTGCGTCCGAGGCGGAACGAATCACGATGAACTTCTGCCCGTCGAGTTTGACGGCCATCGCATCGGCTTCTTTCTTGGTTTCGAGGTTCTGCGCTTCAAGCTGGGCTTTCTGGCTTTCGAACGACTTGATGTTGTCGTCCGAAGCGCGCAATGCCTTGCCCTGGGGCAGAAGGAAGTTGCGTGCATAGCCTTGCTTGACGTCGACGACATCGCCCATCTGACCAAGCTTGGCCACGCGTTCTAGAAGGATGACTTGCATGTGCTTTCTCCTTACTTCACGGCATAGGGAAGCAGGGCGAGGAACCGGGCGCGCTTGATCGCACGGGCCAGTTCGCGCTGCTTCTTCTGCGAAACGGCGGTGATGCGGGACGGCACGATCTTGCCACGCTCAGAGATGTAGCGTTGCAGCAGGCGCGTGTCCTTGTAGTCGATCGCGGGAGCATTGTCGCCCGAGAAGGGGCATACCTTGCGGCGGCGGAAAAACGGTTTTGTTGCCATTGTGTTAGCTCCTAGTCTTCACGCCGGGGACGACGGTCACCGCGGTCACCGCGGTCGCCGCGTTCACCGCGTTCGTCGCGTTTCTGCATCTGGACGGACGGGCCTTCCTTGTGCTCGTCGACCTTGATGGTCAGGACGCGCATGACGTCGTCATGCAGGCGCATCAGGCGTTCCATTTCCTGCACGGCCGGGGCCGGGGCGTCGGAACGGACATAGGCATAATGGCCCTTGCGGTTCTTGTTGATCTTGTAGGCCATCGTCTTGACGCCCCAGTATTCGTGATCAATGACCTTGCCGCCATTGTCCGAAAGGACGGTGCCAAAATGTTCGATGAGGCCTTCTGCTTGCGTGTTGGACAAGTCCTGACGCGCAATAAAGACATGCTCGTAAAGGGGCATGTTTACTCCACTTCTAAAGCGCACTTCAAAGGGCGTCGGGTCCGAACCCTTCCGCGACCCGCCCACGAGAGGCTGCGCTGGTTCCGATAGATGCGGAAGGACGGGGCCTTATACAGTCTTGGAGCGAGGGTTCAAGGCCTTTGATCGAAGCCTGCGGCCGCCGACAGCGCGATTGGCTTGTGCGATTCCGGCCCCGTTCGCGAAATTGGTCTGAATTTGACGTATTGCTGCCTTGATCTGCAACCATAGCGGGATTCAACCGTTAACCATGTTTCAGGAAGATGGGTCAGTGATGGACAGACAAGCCGGTGTGTTTAATCGGGTTGTAAGTGGTTCCGGGCGTAAAGCCGCAGTAAGTGTTACCGATACGAATTGGGGATATATCATCCGTCCGGGCGAAAACGCCCTGATGCGGGCCGCCTACGGCGAGATGGCGGCCAGTTTCGCCGGGGTGCTTCTTGGAATGGGAGCCTATGGTCTCTGGCTGTTGCCGAATGCGACCGATGCGGCCGATCTGCTGCCGTTCAGAATCGCCGGAACGGTGGTTTTCTTTGTCACGGCGGCCTTGCTTTACCTGATTGCCCGTCGCGGGCTTTGCTATGAGGTTCATGTCGACCTGCAGCGCCGCGTGCTGCGCACGGCGCGGCGCAACCGGCACGGCCGGGCGACGCCGATCCGGTCGGTGCCGATTGCCGAGATCGAAAGCGTCTACCTGCAGCGCGCTCAGGCGTCGTTCATGCGCAACCAGCTGTGCGTCCGGATCGCCGGGGAACGCGGCCAGACGCAGGTTGCGGTCGGATCCGAAGCGGAACTGGCGCCCATCCTGCAACGCATGACGCCCGATCTGCGCAAGCAGGCCGAAGAGATCGCCCGGCCCGAGCGGGTGCAGCCCGTCTTCAAGCCGCGGGTGCGCTCGGCCTTTGCCGCGCGCTGAGTGCGGCTGACCCCGATCCGCCGCAGCGCGGGCTCTGGCGGCTTGTCGGGGTCCGCGTGAGCCGTTACACCAAAGGCCGGCATTAAAATCTTGGGGGGCTTCATGAGCCGAGCATTCGTATTTCCGGGGCAGGGCGCCCAGACCATTGGTATGGGACGTGCGTTGGCCGACACCTACCCGGCAGCACGGGCCGTCTTTGACGAAGTCGATGAGGCGCTGGGGCAAAGGCTGTCGAGCCTGATCTGGGACGGCGAGCAGGAGACGCTGACGCTGACCGAGAATGCCCAGCCTGCATTGATGGCGACGTCGATGGCGGCGCTGCGCGCGCTGGAGGCGGAGGGGATCGGGTTCGACGGTGTCGGTTTTGTGGCCGGACATTCGCTTGGTGAATACTCGGCGCTGGCGGCGGCGGGTGCGATCAGCGTCGCCGATACTGCGCGACTGCTGCGTATTCGCGGCAAGGCGATGCAGCAGGCGGTCCCGGTCGGTGTCGGGGCGATGGCCGCCTTGCTGGGCCTTGGTTTCGAGCAAGCGTCGGAAGCCGCTGCAAAAGCGCGCGAAGGCCAGGTTTGCCAGGCGGCAAATGACAACGATCCGGGGCAGGTTGTGGTCTCGGGCCATCGTGAGGCGGTTGAGCGGGCCTGCGAGATTGCCAAATCCATGGGGGCGAAGCGGGCGATGCTGCTGCCGGTCTCGGCCCCGTTTCACTGCGCCCTGATGGAACCGGCCGCGCAGGTCATGGCGGAGGCGCTGGCGGGGGTCGAGATTGCCGCGCCGCGGGTGCCGTTGGTGGCAAATGTAAGGGCCGAGGCGGTCAGCGATCCGGATGTCATCCGGGCGCTGCTGGTCGAGCAGGTCACCGGATCGGTCCGCTGGCGTGAGAGCGTCGGCTATATGGCGGGCCATGGGGTCACGGAGTTCTGGGAAATCGGAGCGGGCAAAGCGCTGTCAGGGATGATCAAGCGGTCGGCGGACGGGGTGACGACACGGGCTGTCGGCACGCCGGAGGATGTGGCCGCGGCACTGGCGTGACCCGGGACACGGGGGTTTTCCACCCCCGGACCCCCGGAGGATATTTCAGAACAGAAGATGGCAAGAAGCGTCCTGACCCGGAACATCGCGGGTGGCGCGCGACAGGTCGGGCTGCTATTTCGGAAGCAGTCTGAGAGACAAGGGGCAGAATGATGTTTGATCTGACAGGAAAATGCGCGCTGGTAACCGGCGCCTCGGGCGGGATCGGGGCCGCGATCGCGCGCAGACTTCACGCAAGGGGTGCGGCTGTCGGCCTTTCGGGGACGCGGGTCGAGCCGTTGCAGGCACTGGCGGCCGAGCTGGGCGAGCGGGCGCATGTTCTGCCTTGCAACCTGTCGGACAAGGATGTTGTCGAGGCCCTGCCGAAGCAGGCGGTGGAAGCCATGGGAGCCGTCGACATTCTGGTCAACAATGCGGGGATCACGAAGGACAATCTGTTCATGCGGATGTCGGACGAGGAATGGGACTCGGTTCTGAACGTCAACCTGACCTCGACCTTTCGGCTGTGCCGCGGGGTGCTGCGCGGGATGATGAAGGCGCGTTGGGGCAGGATCGTGAATATCTCGTCCATCGTTGGCGCGACCGGCAATCCGGGGCAAGCGAACTATGCCGCGGCGAAGGCCGGAATGGTGGGCATGTCGAAATCGCTGGCCTATGAGGTCGCGAGCCGGGGCATCACGGTGAACTGTGTCGCGCCGGGTTTCATAGCCACCGCGATGACCGACAAGCTGACCGATGATCAAAAGGCGGGCATCCTGGGCCAGGTGCCGGCAGGGAGGATGGGCGACGCCGATGAGATCGCGGCGGCAGTGCTCTATCTGGCGAGCGCGGAAGCCGGCTATGTCACCGGCGCGACCTTGCATGTCAACGGCGGTATGGCCATGTTGTAGAAGCCGATCAGCGCCGCGGCGAAAGCGTTTGCCAATACCAAACGATATGCTATAGGCGGCTCTGATGGCGTCGGATAGAATGATCCCGACCCGAATTGCCTGACATCATCGGGCGAGAGAGTGGCCCCCGGGGGGCTGAAGCGATACCTGGGGACTGGCCCCGAAGAACGGAAAGAGGACAAGACATGAGCGACATCGCAGATCGCGTGAAGAAGATCGTCGTCGAGCATCTGGGCGTGGAAGAGGACAAGGTTACCGAGTCCGCCTCGTTCATTGATGATCTGGGCGCAGACAGCCTTGACACTGTAGAACTGGTTATGGCTTTCGAGGAAGAATTCGGTATCGAGATTCCGGATGATGCAGCCGAGACGATCCAGACTTTCGGCGATGCGGTTGGTTTCATCACCAAAGCTTCCTGATCATCGGATAGAGTATTCGAAAGCGGCGCCCTTCGGGGCGCCGTTTTTCGTTGTGGCGTCGCAGGGGTCGCCGGGAGAATTCCAGTCATGAAGCGTGACGCTGTCTTTTTCATCGGTGGCCTGATCATCATGGGATGCGCCGGGTTTGCCGTCGGTGCCGCAGAGCCGGTTTCCTGCGTCACCTCGGTGCGGGGCGAGGCGTTCGTGCTGCAATATGACCCGGAGGATCAGTTGATCGGTGAAAACTATGGCTGGCGCGAACGGTTCTTTGGCCCGGGCGGCGATATCGACTGTCCGGCCTATGTGACGCTGCGCCAACTGACGCCGGGGCTGCGCGACGGGCAGCGCAAGCCGTTCTGTCTGCGGTACGACGCGGAGGCGGGGACGTATCTGGGCTATGACGAGGGAGAACGGTCCGCCTATCTGGCCTGCAAGACCCCCGGCCTGAGCTTTTGCGAGCGGGTCAACGGCTCGGCCGAGGTGGCGGCGGAACTTGTCGATCGCGGTGTCGGGCTGGCGGAGAGATTCTCTGGCATCGCCGCCGTCGCCCAGCAGGGGTCCGGCGCGGTGATCCTGAGCGGGACCGGCGGGCAATTGGCCGGGGCGCTGACAAACCTCGGATCGACGGCGATGGCGATGCTGACGGCGCCCGCGACACTGACGGCAGCAGCTGTTACGGTGGTTGCCGTTGGGGGGACGCTGTATGTCTGTCACTAGGGGGCGCGCGTCATGATTCCTGTTCTGACGGGGGAACGCGTGTTGTTGCGCGGGCTGGATTGGGCGGATTTCGAGGATTTCGCCACGCTTTGGGGTGATCCGGCGCTGAAACGCTTTCTGCCCTTCGCGCCGGTCGCGCGGGACGAATGCTGGGTCCGGATGAATCGCATCGCGTGGCACTGGGCGCATTACGGCTTTGGTAATTTCGCCGTCGTGGCCCGAGAGGACGGGGCCTTTCTTGGGCAGATCGGGCTGTTTCATGTGATGCGCGGCATCGGTGAAGATTTCGACGCAGCGCCGGAGGCCGGTTGGGTTCTGAATGCCGCTGCGCGCGGGCGGGGGCTGGCGAGCGAGGCCGCGGAGATCGTTCACCGCTGGTTCGATGCACAGCGATTTGGAGGGCGGACGGTCTGCATGATGGATGTGGACCATGCGGGGTCGATCCGGGTTGCAGAGAAATGCGGGTATCGCCTGTTGCGGCTGGACGAGGACGAATGGGGGCCCTTGCAATTGATGGAACGTGTGAGGGGCTAAGCGGGCTGGCGGATCGGCCGCATGGCCCCCGGTTCGGAAGGGGATGCCGGAGTGCACGGTCAGAACAAAGCCGACGCAATCGCGGCTGCCGTTGCGGCGGCGGTGTTGGTCGCGGCAGGATATCTGGGGATCGGGCAGGCGCTTGGGGCGCATCCGTTCTGGGCGATCAAGGTCGTTTGGATCGGGGTCGGCATTGGGGCGGTGCTGTTTGGGTTGAGCCGGTTCTGGACAACCTCGGGATTGGTCAAGTTGTCGATTGCGCTGGTTCTTCTTGCCGGTTCCGCCGGCGTCACGATGCTTGGCAAGGCGCGGTTCGCGGCATCATATGCCGAGGATTTCGTCGCCGGACGAATGTGGTTCCTTGGCTGGATGGCTTTGGTGGCCGCAACCTTTCTGGTGCTGGCACTGCTATTGGCGCGGCGCGGCTGACCGAAGGGCCATCTTGCGGGCGGCGGAATGGTGCTGGGGCTCTTGCCCCTTGGGGCATCCGCGGGGTAATGGTTCGGGAAAGTTCAAAGAGCCGGAGGGGCCGCGGATGCGTCGGGTAGTTGTCACAGGATTGGGGATGGTCACACCACTGGCCTGCGGAGTCGAGGCGACCTGGTCGCGGCTTCTGGCGGGACAATCGGGTGCCGGACCGATAACGCGGTTCGATCCTGAAGGGTTTGCCACGACCTATGCCTGCGAGATCCCTTTTGGCGACGGAACGGGTGGGACGTTCAATCCCGACGACTGGATGGAACCCAAGGAACAGCGCAAAGTCGACGATTTCATCCTTTACGGGATCACCGCCGCGCAGCAGGCGGTTGACGATGCTGGCTGGACGCCTGAAGCCGAGGAAGACCGTCTGCGCACTGGCGTGATGATCGGGTCGGGCATCGGCGGGCTGACATCCATTGCCGATACCGCTGTTCTGCTCAAGGAACGCGGGCCGCGGCGCATTTCACCGTTCTTCATTCCCGGCGCGCTGATCAACCTAATCTCGGGTCAGGTTTCGATCCGCTTCGGGTTCAAGGGCCCGAACCATTCGGTCGTGACCGCCTGTTCGACCGGCGCGCATGCCATTGGCGATGCCGCCCGGCTGATCCAGTGGGGCGATGCCGATGTGATGGTTGCCGGGGGTGCTGAAAGCCCGATCTCGCCCATCGGGATTGGCGGGTTCAACGCCTGCAAAGCACTGTCGACCAAGCGCGCGCATGAGCCGGAGAAGGCGAGCCGTCCCTATGACGCGGATCGCGATGGCTTTGTCATGGGCGAGGGCGCGGGTGTCGTTGTGCTGGAGGAATACGAACATGCCAAGGCACGCGGTGCGAAGATCTATTGCGAAGTCGTCGGCTATGGCTTGTCAGGGGACGCCTATCATATCACGGCGCCGTCCGAGGATGGCGATGGCGGCTATCGCAGCATGAAGGCGGCTGTCGAGCGCGCCGGGCTGACGCCCGACGATATCGACTATATCAACGCGCATGGCACATCAACGATGGCAGACACGATCGAACTGGGTGCAGTTGAGCGGTTGATGGGCGACGCGGCGGCCAAGGCGACGATGAGTTCGACCAAATCGTCAATCGGGCACCTTCTGGGGGCCGCGGGTGCGGTCGAAGCGATTTTCTGCATGCTGGCGATCCGCGATCAGGTCGCGCCGCCGACGATCAATCTCGATAATCCTGCGGTTGAGCCCAAACTCGACCTTGCTCCGAATGCAAAACGCGAACGGAAGATTGACGTGGCTCTGTCGAACTCGTTCGGGTTTGGTGGCACCAATGCATCGGTGGTCTTTCGCAAGGTCGATGGCTGATGTGGCGTAACATTGCCTCTAACGCGCTGACATTCTTCGTGGTGGCGCTGATGGCCATCGGCGGGATCATAGCCTGGGGCAAGTCGCAATATTCGACTCAGGGACCGCTGGAACAGGCGATTTGCCTGCGGGTCGAGAGCGGATCGAACATGCGCCGTGTGGCCGACGATCTGGCTGCACAGGGCGCGATCAGTAACCCGTCGATCCTGCGGATCGGCGCGGATTACTCCGACAAGTCGCCGCAGCTGAAGGCCGGATCGTTCCTCGTGCCCGAAGGGGCGAGCATGTCCGAGATCGTCGATATCGTGACGCGCGGCGGGGCCAGCACCTGTGGCACGGAAGTTGTCTACCGGATCGGTGTGCGGCAGGCCGAGATGCGGGTGCGAGAGCTTGATCCGGCGACCAATCGTTTTGAAGACGTTGCCGAGTTCGTGCCGGGCGAGGCCGAGGTGCCGGCGGAATATGCCAAGGTCCGGTCCGAGTCTGACACGCGGTATCGTATCGCCCTTGCCGAGGGCGTCACCAGCTGGCAGATCGTCGAAGCCTTGAAGGCCGCGGATTTCCTTGAAGGAGACGTGGCGGATGTCCCGGCGGAGGGCAGTCTGGCGCCGGAAAGCTACGAGGTCGTGGCGGGTGATGACCGCAACGCGCTGCTGGACCGGATGGAACAAGAGCAAGCCGCGCGTCTGGCGGCAGCCTGGGCGAACCGGGCGGAGGGCTTGCCGATTGAATCGCCGGAAGAAGCCTTGGTGCTGGCTTCAATCGTCGAAAAGGAAACCGGTGTGCCCGAAGAGCGCGGGCAGGTTGCATCGGTCTTCGTGAACCGGCTCAAGCAGGGGATGCGGCTGCAGACCGACCCGACGGTGATCTACGGTGTGACCGGTGGCAAGGGTGTGCTGGAGCGGGGTTTGCGGCAGAGCGAATTGCGCAAGGAAACACCCTATAACACCTATGTCATCGATGGTTTGCCGCCGACACCGATCGCCAATCCGGGGCAGGCCAGCATCGAGGCTGCGCTTAACCCGGATCAGACCGATTTTCTGTTCTTCGTGGCGGATGGCAGCGGCGGCCATGCCTTTGCGACGACGCTGGATGAGCATAATGCCAACGTCGTGAAGTGGCGCGAGATCGAAGCGCAGCAGGCCAAGGATGCAGCGGACGGAAACTGAGGTGCGCTTAGCCTGACGTGATGCGCCGCCGGATGACCCACAGGGCCAAGAGGCCACCGCCCAGCATCGGCAGCGAGGCCGGAACCGGCATTGAAGCCAAGGCGACTACCGGCCCTTCGGGATTGCCGGCCATGCTGACGTTCGACAGGGTGAAGTAGGCCGAATATGCGGACAGCGAATAGGCGTCGAAGTCGTCCAGCATACCGTCGAATTGCAGGCGCCCCGAACTGCCGTTGATCTGAAAGGTAAAGACCTCGTCGTAGAATTCGTCGGCTGCCAGAAAATCCGTCTGCAGCGGGGCGTCGAACTTGTAGAATTCATAGTAGTCGATGCTGGTCTGCTGGCCGTCGAGAATGACCTTGCCCGACCCGAAGAAACTGCCGGTGAGATCGAAGCTGTCGACATAGTCGACCGTCACCGATCCGCTTAGCGTATCGCCCAGATTCAGCCCGGTGAACCGTCCGGAGACCGGCAGGCCGCTGAGCGCGGTCGCGTTGGGGTCGGCATATTCGCCGGAATAGGAGGCATCAAAGGTGTAGGTCAGCGTCGCCGCCTGGGCAGCGCTTGCCGGCAGGAGGGCGGTTACAGCAACGGCGATGAGTTGGGATGCATAAGGAAATCGTGACATGACATGCTCCGATTGCAATTCGATTGCGATACAGCTCCCCGTTCCTATTGTTGGCATCCGGGATCATGCCCGTCCAGTTGGAGCAATTCCATGAGCCAAAATCTGCCGGAGCGTGCGCTAGAGTTCGCCGAGATAGCGGCTTGGTTGCATCACGAATATGCGATGCACGTGGCGGCCGGGGAGGTCACTTTGGTCTTTGCAGACTGGAAGTTTCCCGTCTTATCAATACTTTGTTAACTAGGGCGCGCGCAGCCGCAGGTTGAAAGGCCTTGACTCTGCGCACGGTCCGCGGTAGAAATTATGCATGCTAGGAGAAGTGGGCAGGCGGCCTCGGGGTGACCCGGTGGTCGCTTTTTCGTTTCGCTCGTGCGGAGTGGCATGAGAGGCGCATGACTTAATGACATTGATCAGACCCGAA
>JAHEAO010000045.1 GCA_024642725.1 Paracoccaceae bacterium
CTCGGGCCAAGGCCGCTGGCCTGCCTCCTGCAATAATATCTGATTTGCAAGAGAAACTAAATCTCAAGAGGACGCGATCGAAGGCCGGTATTGGTTCGGCAAGTCCCCAACAAATTCGCGGCCTCGTTAGCCTGATGGAGACCGGGCAGTTCAAGAAAGCGGAAGCGGAAGCCACGAACCTGTTGAAGAAGAACCCCAAAGTGGCGCTGATCGCCGATATCTTGGCCAATGCGCAGGTTCAGCTCGGCAAGACGGACGCCGCAAAGACGAACTTTCGCAAAGCCATCGCGCTAGACCCCAACTATGCAGAAGCACACAATAATTTTGCAAGATTTCTGCTCGAACTCGGCGAGACGGAAGAGGCACTTCAAGAGGCCAAGACGGCTATCAGGCTTCTGCCCGGCTTGGCGCTGGCGCATCATAACCTCGGTGCGATTCACGCCCGTCGTGATGAAATACCCGAGGCGGTCAAGCGTTTCAAAAAGGCCAATGAACTGCGCCCAAACTCCCCCGAAACACTTCGAATGTTGGGGAATGTGCTGACCAAGGCCAAGCAATATGTCGAGGCGGAAAAGGTCCTGCAGTCTTCGGTCGACCTCGAAAAGAGGAACGTCGATGCCTGGATTCTGCTTGGGCAGGCGCAGTCATCCAATGCCAAGGATGCTGAAGCTCGCAAGAGTTTTCTAAAGGCGCTGGAGATTGCCCCGGATTCACCGGTTGCCAACAACCGGATGGCGCTTTTCCTGCAGACGATGGGTGAGTTCGACGAGGCCGAGAAGTACTTTCGCCGATCCATAGAACTAGACCCGGCCAACGGCGAGAACTACCGCGTCATGGTGGCTTCCTACAAGCTCGACGCAGACGACCCCTTGATTGCACAAATGATTTCAAGCTTCGAAAACCCTCAGACTGGGATTTCGAACCGCAGGAACCTTGCTTTTGCCCTGTCGAAAGTCATGGAAGACACCAAGAATCATGACCAGGTCTTCAAATACCTTCATGCAGCCAATTCGCTGATGCGGCAGGAGTTTCCCTACGATATCGCTTTGCGCGAACAGGAGGTGGCCGAGGTCATCCGGTTCTTTGACAAGGTCGACCTGCAAGAACAGAGTGTCGAAGGCACAACCGACTACGCCCCAATTTTTGTTACGGGCATGCCCCGTTCAGGCACAACGCTGGTCGAACAGATCATCTCCAGCCACAGTCTTGTGAGCGGTGCCGGTGAGGTCGGTTATTCGACCCGCGCGGCGCAGAAACTGATCATGAGAAGTGACGGGACTGCCAAGGATTTCAAGGATGTGCCAGCCGCAGATATCGCTGCCCTTGGGCATGACTACGAAGCCTACATGCGGCAAAGTTTTCCTGATGCGCCGCGGGTAACCGATAAATCCATCCAGACTTACACGTTCATGGGGTTGATCAAACTTGCCCTTCCGAATTCCCGAATGATCGTGGTGCGGCGCGACCCCCGCGACAATCTCTTGTCGATCTATCGCAACATGTTCCTCGAAGGGACCCATCTTTACAGCTACAATCTTTCGGATTTGGGCACCTATTACAAACTCTTCCTGAAGCTGATGGACTTTTGGCAGAGAAAGATCCCGAACTGGTTCCATGTCGTTGAATACGAGGATCTGATCGCAAATACTGAAGAGACATCGCGCAAACTGATTGCTGCCTGCGGGCTGGAATGGGAAGATCAGTGCCTCGAGTTCCACAAGAACAGCAGGCGCGTCGACACTCTCAGCCTTTATCAGGTGCGCCAGCCAATTTACTCCTCGTCGCTCAAGGCCTGGCAGCGTTATGAAGGCGAACTTGGGGAGTTGTTCGAGGCCCTGAAGTAGTGCGCCCGATCGAGTGGAGGATTTGATGGGACTGGCAGATATTGTCGCGCGCATCCATGCGGCAGAGGCTCGGGCGGGTCGCGATCAGGGTTCGACCCGTCTGATCGCGGTTTCCAAGATGCAGCCCGATGAGCGCGTCCTGGCCATCTTGAATGAGGGGCACCGGTTGTTTGGCGAAAACCGGGTGCAGGAGGCGGCGGGTAAATGGCCAGCTTGGGTCGAAACCTTCCGGGACGTCGAATTGCACTTGCTGGGGCCGCTTCAGACTAACAAGGCGCGTCAGGCCATGGACCTGTTTCAGGCCATTCATTCGGTTGACCGTCCAAAACTCGCAAACACGCTCGCCAGATTGGCGCAAGAGACTGGCAAATGCCCGACGTTGTTCGTTCAGGTAAACACCGGAGAAGAACCTCAGAAAGCCGGGGTGTTGCCTGCAGATACAGACAACTTCATTGCCGAATGCCGCGCCAAGGACCTGCCGCTGGTCGGGTTGATGTGCATACCGCCTGTCGAAGAAGAGCCGGCCCCGCATTTTGCCCAGCTTGCCGAGATCGCAGAGCGGAACGGCCTGAGGGAACTGTCTATGGGCATGAGTGGCGATTTCGAAACCGCGGTCGCTATGGGGGCGACCTATGTCCGCGTCGGTTCCGCGATATTCGGCGAACGGCCTTAGGGCGCTACGATAAGCCGAGTCCCCGGTGCCGCACGGCTGGCGATCCACTCCAGATGATCCTGACGGAAAGCGATGCATCCTGCCGTTGGATAGCCCGGCGCTCTCCAACGGTGAAGGAAGATCGCCGATCCCTTGCCAGGAACCGGGTCGGGCCAGTTCCAGTCGGTGAGCAGGACGATGTCATAAAGATGATCCCCCCTGCGCAGATACTCGTGACTGAACGGATGTGGCAGGCGGACGAGTTGGTTGTATTCGGGGTCCGCGACGTGTTCCGACCAGCCGTCATAGGGGCGAATAGGTGCGGCCCAGGGCGCCGGCTGGGCAAGGCGGTCGGGACGGTAAAGGCAGCCTACAATTCGATGGTTGCCTGTCGGGGTGCCGCCATCGCCTTCTTGTTTGGCGCTGGTGATCCCGCTGCGTCCGATCGAACAGGGAAAACGCCGACCCATGAATCGCAAGCCAAGTCGGGTGAGCACGAGGTCACGGGCGCTCATAAGATGTGCCCCGATTTCTTCGCCTTTGTATCCAGGTATTTGACGTTCAGCGGGTTTAGCCCGACCTTGAGCGGCACCCGCTCAACGACTTTGATGCCATTCGCCTCCATCATCCTAACCTTGGCAGGATTGTTCGTCAGTAACCGAACGCTGTGGAAACCGAGTTCGTGCAGGATGCCCGTGCCGATCCGAAAGTCGCGTTCATCGTCTTCGAATCCCAGTCGGTGGTTTGCTTCCACGGTATCAAATCCTTGATTCTGCAATGAATAGGCACGCATCTTGTTGGCAAGCCCGATGCCGCGGCCCTCTTGGTTGAGATAGAGCAGCACCCCTGCGCCTTCCTCTCCCATCTTCCGAAGTGCCGCGTGCAACTGTGGCCCGCAATCGCACTTGAGGCTTCCCAGCAGATCGCCGGTGAAACAGGCGGAATGCAATCGTACCAATACAGGTTCGTCCCGGTCCGGGCGGCCAATCTCAATCGCATAGTGTTCATCTGCGCCATCTTCGGGACGAAAGACATGCAGACGGCTGTTTTCCGAAACGCCCAAAGGCAGGCTGGCACTCACAATGGAATGCAACGGGCTGGATGCCGAGATGATCGGCTTGACTTCAGATAATTCGATTGATGTTAAGCCGCCAAGAGCAGGCAGGTCGCCTCGTTCTCTGAGTTCAACCACAAGCACGGCAGGCAGCAGCCGGGCCTCTTTGGCCAGCAGGATCGCCGCCCTGTGCAGGCTGGCGTCGCCGTCCCTTACGGTATGTAGCGGCCCCTTCATAGGAGAGTCCAAATCCCCGGATGGATCCGCAATCGCGCCAATCCAATCGATGTCGACACCATCGGGCAACGCGATACGCGCGATGTCGCCATCATAGCTGCGGGCTTTGAGCGTCTCTGCCCGGCGTGCCGTGATTGCCAGTACCGGTCGCTCGATCGCAAGAATATCTGCGAGCCGTTCCTTGCTTATCGTTTCGGCGGGAACCGCGAGTGCGCTGATCCCGGACATCTTGAGTACGACAGGAACACCCATACGGAAATCCGACCGCGCTCGCGCGAGTAGTTCTGTGGTGGTCGGCGAGAGAGTCATATGAATTCCGAGATTTGCCTTTCGGACTCTTAGTGCGATTTGCAGGAATGTGAAACAATTGCCGTGAATTCGACACGACCGCGTGAATGCGCTGCAGCATATCTTGCCGAAGGAGTGATCGGCTCTCATCTGTGATCCGACGAACCGTGGAGTTTCATGATATGAGTACCCTCAAAAAGATCCTTCTCGTTGATGATGACGACGATCTGCGAGACGCACTGAGCGAACAACTCGTGATGACCGAGGATTTCGATGTCTTCGAGGCTGACAGCGGCGCGAGCGCGATGACCAAAGCCAAGGAAGCTATCTATGATCTGGTCATCCTTGACGTTGGCCTGCCGGATACCGACGGCCGTGAGCTATGCCGCCGAATGCGCAAGCAGAATGTCAAATGCCCGATTCTGATGCTGACCGGGCACGACAGTGATGCCGACACAATTCTCGGACTTGATGCGGGGGCGAATGACTATGTCACAAAGCCTTTCAAATTTCCCGTTCTGCTCGCCCGAATACGCGCACAATTGCGCCAGCACGAGCAGTCGGAAGATGCCGTTTTCCAGCTAGGGCCCTACACGTTCAAGCCTGCCATGAAGATGCTGATTACTGAGGATGAAAAGAAAATCCGACTGACGGAGAAAGAGACAAACATCCTGAAGTTTCTTTACAGAGCCACTGAAGGCGTCGTCGCGCGCGATGTTCTTTTGCACGAGGTATGGGGTTACAATGCTGGTGTTACGACCCATACGCTGGAGACCCATATTTACCGGCTTCGTCAAAAAATAGAACCAGATCCGTCAAATGCTCGCCTTCTTGTTACCGAATCGGGCGGCTATCGTCTGGTTGCGTAGAATCCCCTTGTGATGTCGGGGTTATGGCATCACACCTCCCTGTTGGACTGACCGGGCCTTTGTGCCCGGTCTTTTTTTTCCCAAAGAGTTGAACCCTGCTAGGATCTTGAAAAGGTAACTGGGAGGGACCCATGGACAGTGCGAATTTTCGGCCCGAGCAAGTGCTGGAGCTCTGGTTTCCCGACAGCGGCCACCAAGACAGCCCTGAAAGTCATAGCGCCTACTGGGAAACCCGTATGCAGGGCGGCATGGACGAGATCATTTGCCGCGATTTTGCAGATTTGACTTTGGCCGCGGCGCGCGGATTGCTGGATCGCTGGGCCGAAACGCCACGCGGCAGGCTGGCCCTGCTGATTGCCCTTGATCAGTTCCCGCGCTCGCTCTGGCGCGACACCCCCGCTGCATTCGGGCAGGACATCAAGGCAGCCCGGCTGGCCTTGGAGGGGATCAGAAACGGTCACTACGCGGCGCTTTCCGCCCCGTGGGAGAAGAATTTCTACATCATTGCCATTTCGCACTGCGAAGGGCCCGACCATTTGCAGCGCATGGACATGCTCGTTGAGATGACGGAAGAACTCATCGCAGACATCCCCGGCACGCTTGCGTTGTTTCGCGAACGCGCGCCAGCCCAGGTTCGTCGGGTACGCGGCATCATCGAACAATTCGGTCGTCATCCGCATCGCAATCCAATTCTCGGACGAGTTTCCTCACCCGAAGAAGAGGCCTATATTGCGACGGGGGATTTCCCTCACCTCAAGAAGATTGAGGCTGACGCCTAGGCTTGAGACTGCATTCTCGGGCAGTTAGGGTCATGCAAACCCGAAACCGGAGACATGAATGCCGTTCACAATAGCAACCTGGAACATCAATTCCGTGCGCCTGCGCGAGCCGCTCGTCCTGAAGTTGCTGCAGGAAGAGTCGCCGGATGTTCTGTGTCTTCAGGAATGCAAGAGTCCCGTCGAAAAGATACCGACGGAAGGCTTCTTGGCCCTCGGCTACAAGCATGTCGTTGCCCGCGGGCAGAAAGGTTACAACGGCGTCGCTATCCTTTCGAAACTGCCGATCGAAGATGTCGGCGATCAGGATTTTGCGGCGCTCGGTCATGCCCGCCATGTCGCAGCGCGCCTCGAGAACGGGGTGACGATTCACAATTTCTATGTACCTGCGGGTGGCGACGTGCCGGATCGCGAGGCGAACGCGAAATTTGGCCAGAAACTCGATTATCTCAGTGAGATGCGAGACTGGTTTCTAGGTGAAAAGCCGTCGAAAGCCGTTTTGGTTGGTGATTTGAACATTGCCCCGCGCGAGGATGATGTCTGGAATCACAAGCAGCTCTTGAAGATTGTCAGCCACACTCCGGTCGAGGTCGAACATCTGGGCGCCGTGCAAGAGGCCGGTCGCTGGGTTGATGTAACGCGGCAGGACATCCCCGATGGTAATCTGTATTCTTGGTGGTCTTACCGGTCGCCCGATTGGGACGCGGCGGACAAGGGACGCAGGCTGGACCATGTCTGGGCGACCAGCGACATCGCCGCTGCCGCGCATGGTTCGCGTATCTTGAGAGCGGTACGAGGCTGGGAACAACCGTCGGATCATGCGCCGGTCTTTGCATCTTTCGACCTTTGAGTTTGCCCGCTCGTTGCCACTGACCTTGCACATCGCTGAACGATACTCCATCTAAACGCGCAAAGCTGAATTTGCGGAAGGACCATCGAGATGCTGGAATTCGGACAGGCTACCGCTGCTTCAAACGCCGCGGGCGATTTGATCAAGGATGTAAGCGAAGCCACCTTCATGGCCGATGTCGTCGATCTTTCCAGGGAGGTCCCTGTCATCGTCGATTTCTGGGCCCCTTGGTGCGGTCCATGCAAGACACTTGGACCGATGCTTGAACAAGCCGTGACTGCAGCCAAGGGCAAGGTGCGCATGGTCAAAGTCAATGTGGACGAGAACCCGCAGATCTCTGCCCAGCTTCGCATTCAGTCGATCCCAACTGTCTATGCCTTCTGGCAAGGGCAGCCCGTCGATGGCTTTCAAGGTGCTGTTCCACAATCGGAGATCAAGACTTTCGTTGACAAGCTAACGGCGCTGGGGGGCGGCGAGGACGATGGCGGTCTCGCAGAAGCGCTGGAAGCCGCTGAAGCCATGCTCACGGATGGAGCAGCCGTTGATGCGGCGCAGACATTTGCTGCAATTCTAGGTGAGGACCCGGTGAATGCGGCTGCATATGGTGGTTTGGTCCGCGCGCATGTCGCTTTGGACGATCTTGATCAGGCAGAAGCAATCCTGAACGGCGCGCCGGCTGAGATATCAAAGAGCATTGAACTAGAGGCCGCTCATGCAAAGCTGCAACTGGCACGGCAGGCCGCCGATGCTGGACCGGTATTGGAATTGCGTGCTGCGGTTGACGCGGATCCGGCGAACCCCCAGTTGCGATACGATCTTGCTACGGCCCTTTATGGGGCGGGTCAGGTGCAGGAAGCGGTGGATGAACTTCTCACCCTGTTCGGACGTGATCGCGACTGGAACGACGGTGCGGCCAAGGCGCAGCTTTTCAAGATTTTCGATGCCCTGAAACCTCAGGACCCGATCGTGCTGCACGGTCGGCGCAAATTGTCATCAATGATATTTGCCTGACCGCCCAGACGGGCTAACTGTATAGCATGGTCCTTGCAGCAAATTTGCCTTCGACGATTCCGGTCTTCCCGCTTCCGGGGGCTTTGCTGTTGCCCCGTGCAAGGCTGCCGCTGCACATTTTTGAGCCGCGCTATCTCGCGATGCTTGACGATGTGCTCAAAGCGCCGCTGCGGCTTATCGGAATGATCCAGCCATACGTTGGACCGGGCAGACAGAATAGCCTTCATTCGATCGGATGTGCGGGACGGGTCACGGCATTTTCGGAAACCGAGGATGGCCGCTACATGATCACCCTTACCGGCATATCTCGGTTCCGCGTGGCCGATGAGGTCGAAGGCTTCACCCCCTACAGGAAATGCAATGTCGACTGGAGCGGCTTCGACCGAGACCTTGGCGCGACCGAACGTGACAACCACTTGGACCGCCCCCGTTTCCTCAAATTGCTCAAACGATATTTCGAGTCAGAGGACCTTCAGACTGACTGGGATTCACTCTGTCAGGCAGAAGACGAGTTGCTGATCAACTCATTGTCGATGTTGTGCCCGCTCGATCTTGAGGACAAGCAAGCACTGCTTGAGGCGCCGTCGCTTGCGGCGCGGCGCGAAACGCTGCTCACGTTGATGGAATATGCATTGCGGGGCGGTTCGGGCGAAGAGGTGATGCAATGAGCGACGAAGCGAATTTTGACCGCCGCATGATCGAAGCGCTGGTCTGTCCGCAAACTCAGGCGACGCTTTCCTATGATGCAGAGCGGCAGGAACTGGTGTCGAAAGCGGCGGGTCTGGCCTATCCGATCCGTAACGGTATTCCCGTGATGCTGGTGGACGAGGCCCGCAAGCTCGACTAGATCGGCCGGCCCTGCAAAAGCTTCGGGAGATCTCCGGTCAATCCGGCTGCCTCACGCACGAGCCCTCTCCGCAATCCTGGCAGCGCGTTCACCAAGCCCAGTCCAAGATCGCGGCCCAGCCTCAGGATGCCATTGTCGTTCGAAAAGAGGCGATTGAAGCCATCCGTCGCTGCAGCAAGTGTTGCCGTGTCGAATCTGCGCCATCTCTGATAACGGTCCAGAACGTCGAGCCTGCCGAAATCCTCGCCCCGGCGCCGGGCGAGCGCCAGAACTTCCGCCAAGGCGGCCACATCCTTCAGACCCGCGTTCAAACCTTGGCCTGCGATAGGGTGAACGCCATGTGCCGCATCCCCGACCAGTGCGACCCTTTGGGCAACGAAGGAATTCGCAAGAGTCAAATCCAGAGGGTAGGCGAACCGTTTGCCAGCCAGTTCAATATCGCCCAGGAAATCCCCAAATCGCGGGCGTAGAGCCGCCAGATACCCGGAATCATCAAGCGCCTCGATTCGCTTTGCTTCCTCGTTTGTCTCTGTCCAGACGATCGAAGACCGGTTTCCCGGTAGCGGCAGGATGGCCAACGGCCCGGGCGGCATGAAGAACTGATGCGCGATTCCATGATGCGGCAGCTCGTGGTGGATCGCGCAAACCAGCGCGGTCTGGCCGTAGCTCCAGCCGGTCCGATTGATCCCTGCGCGCTCTGCCGTGCCTGACTTGCGGCCGTCGCACCCAATCAGCGTGGCCGCCCGCAAGACCTTGCCGGAATGCAGTGTAACCGTCACGCCGCTGTCGTCGGCGTCCTGCGCGACGACTCGGTCGAGCGCGACCTGGGTGATCCTTGCCGACGACTCCACCGAGCGTAGAAGCGCCCGCCTGAGAAACCGATCCTCGACCATGAAACCCATTGGGCCTTCTTCGATTTCGGCTTGGTCGAACTCCAATGCGAATGGCGAGGGGCCCTCACCTGCGCGCCCGTCTGTAACCTTGACCTCAAGGATTGGTTGCGCCTGTTTCGAAACCTCCTGCCAGACGCCAATCGCGGCGAGCAAACGTTGCGAGGTTAGGGCCAATGCATAGCCGCGTCCGTCGAAACTATCGTCCTGTTTGGCGGCGGCAGGTACGGGATCAACCAGAGTCACCCTGAAACCCACATCTGCCAAGGCCAGGGCCAGAGCTGTTCCATTCAGGCCACCGCCTGCGATGACTATGTCTGTATCGGGTTTCATCGCTCTAAATATGATTGCAAGGCCGGGATTGTCCATGCGCCGTCGTGCCGCTACCGTCCGCCAAACAACCACGGGGAACAAGATGAGCGATGCCTGGCTGAAGATGACGGCAGCAGAGTTGGGGCGCGAGATCGGCGCTGGCCGGATAGACCCACTGGACCTGACCAAGACTTACCTTGCTGCCATTGCCCGGCACCCGCTGAGAGATCGAATCTATGCTCGGGTGACTGAGTCCCGTGCACTGGCCGAGGCCGCAGCCGCATCAGCGCGCGCCAAGACGGGGCAGCGGCTGTCACCTCTCGACGGTGTGCCGATCTCCTGGAAAGACCTTTTCGATACCGCTGGCATCGCGACCGAGGCAGGTACCGCGCTCTTACGGGGCCGCGTACCGGAACTGGACGCGGTTGTCTTGCAGAACGCGACTGCCGCGGGGCTGGTTTGTCTGGGTAAGACTCACATGTCGGAGCTTGCTTTTTCAGGGCTCGGATATAATCCCATCACCGCGACGCCGCCGTCAGTTAACGACCCCGATGGAGTTGCAGGTGGGTCGTCGTCCGGGGCCGCGGCATCAGTCGCTTTCGGGCTCGCGGCAGCAGCGATCGGTTCGGATACAGGCGGGTCGGTGCGAATACCCTCGGTTTGGAATGATCTTGTCGGGCTAAAGACCACCTCTGGGCGGCTGCCACTTGAAGGCGTCGTGCCTCTGGTGGCCAGCTTTGACACGGTCGGTCCGCTTTGCCGCAGCGTAGAGGATGCCGCCCTGCTGCTCGCGGCCCTGGAAGGCGCAGAGTCGAGCGCCGAACTGAAAGGCGCAACCTTGGGCGGCGTTCGGCTGCTGGTCCCGACCAACCCGATATTCGGCAAGTCGCGAAAAGAGCCACAAGCCGGATTCGACAGGGCCGTGGCACGTCTTGAGGCGGCCGGCGCAGAGATTGATCGCAAGGTGATCGACTGCATTGAACCGGCCCTCGACCTGTCGCCGATCCTTTTCGCAACAGAGGCCTACGGAACCTGGAAAGACCAGATCGAGGCCGCTCCTGACAAAATGTACAGTGAGATCCTGCAACGTTTCCGCGCCGGCGGCACCTTCGGCGGGGCGGATTTTGTTCAGGCATGGCAAAGGCTTAGGGCGCTTCGCCGGCAATGGTCCGTTGCGACCGCGGCCTATGACGCGGTGATATTGCCAACGGCACCGTCCCTGCCACCGAAGATAGATCGTCTTGCCCAGGACCATGAATACTACGTCACGGAAAATTTGTTGGCACTGACGAACACCAGGATTGGCAATCTCATGGGACTGACCGCAGTGACTTTGCCGACCGGCATACCCTCGACCGGCATCATGTTCCTTGGTGCGCCCAATTCAGAAGAAGCCGTGCTTCGATTGGCTTCCGCAGCGGAAAGCGCTTTGGCCTAAAAGCAACATATTTGCACGGCAAGCTTCGATTTTTGCAGCGTTTTTCTGGACCGAACGGGTTTCCCCCGGTATCTTGTACGAAACGGGACGCAATGATCCCGAACTTGAGGCAGACATGACGTTTCCGGAGCGGTTTTTAAACCTGCCAGAATACGCCTTTCCGCGTGTGCGGAGCCTTCTCGACGCTCACGCGCCGGGGGGCGATGTCGTTCATATGACGATTGGAGAACCAAGACACGCCTTCCCGGAGTGGGTTGGTCGGGTCGCGATGGAAAATGCCGAGGGCTTCGGCAAATACCCTCCAAATGACGGAACGCCAGAATTGCGCGCCGCAATTGCCGATTGGATTGACCGTCGCTACCGGGTGAAGGTCGACCCCGACAAGCAGATCATGGCGCTGAACGGAACGCGAGAGGGGTTGTTCAACGCCTGTATCGCTCTTTGCCCCGAAAAGACGGACAAGGGTCAGGTGCCAGTCGTGTTGACGCCCAATCCTTTCTACCAGGTTTATGCGGTTGCGGCCGCAGCAGCCGGTGCGGAATGCATCTTCGTCCCGGCGACAGCGGCGACAGGCTTCTTGCCCGACTATTCAGCGCTCAAACCCGAGGTTCTGAACCGGACCGCTATTGCCTATGTTTGCTCGCCATCCAATCCCCAAGGCGCCGTCGCGTCGAGGGATTACTGGCGAAACCTCCTTGAACTTGCAGAGCGCTACGATTTCCAGATTTTCGCGGATGAATGCTATTCCGAGATTTATCGCAGCGACCCGCCATTCGGTGCGCTCGAGGCGGCAAAGGAATTTGGTGCCGACCCAGAGCGTGTCGTGGTCTTTCACTCGCTTTCAAAGCGTTCGAACCTGCCAGGGCTGCGGTCGGGTTTCACGGCGGGCGGGCCGGAAAGTCTGCGGCGGATCAAGCAGCTTCGCGAATTTGCCGGCGCGCCGCTGCCTTTGCCGCTGCAAAAGGTCGCGGAACGCGTTTGGACCGATGAAGATCATGTCTCTGCCAGCCGCGCGCTCTACGTCGAAAAATATGACATCGCGGACCGCGTCTTTTCGTCGATCCAGGGCTGCAAGGCACCTGAAGCCGGATTCTTTCTCTGGCTGCCGGTCGATGATGGCGAGGCCGCGGCGCTAAAGCTCTGGCAAGAGACAGGTGTTCGGGTTCTGCCTGGCGCGTATCTCAGCCGCGAGGTCGCCGGAGAGAATCCGGGAAAAAACTACATCCGGGTCGCAATGGTGGCCCCAAAAGAAGAAGTGCGGAGCGGGCTGACCAAGTTGCGCGACTGCTTGTATACGTGAGGAACAGTTAAAAAATGGCATCCTATCAGGCGAGGCAACGCGACCCCCTACTCGACAGGAATACGCAGGCGATTATCGAACGCCGTAGCAAGGAATTGCTGGGACTCGGCCTGCTGATCGCGGGGGTGGTCGTTGCGCTGATCCTAGGTTCATACTCTCCGGATGATCCCAGCTGGATGTCCGCAACGGACGAACCTGCACGCAACATGATGGGACGGATGGGGGCCTCTGTCGCCTCACCACTCTATATCATCGCGGGCCTCGGGTCTTGGGGCGTCTGCGCCGTGCTCTGTATCTGGGGTGTTCGTTTCCTGTTCCACATTGGTGAGGAGCGCAGCTTTGGTCGCGTTATTTTTGCACCCATCGCGATTGCCATGGCATCGGTCTATGCCTCGACTCACGTGCCTGGCAGCGACTGGACCCATTCCTTCGGTCTTGGCGGCCTTTTCGGGGATACCGTGCTTGGAGCGATCCTTGGGATCGTCCCGATTACAGCAACGCTTGGCCTCAAGGTTATGGCATTGCTGATGGCGTTAGGTGCGATCGCGATGTCCCTATTCGTACTGGGTTTCACCAAGCCAGAACTCCAGCGTATTGGTCGTTTCCTTTGGGTCGGCGTGATCATGGCTTATGCCACGCTCCTGCGCTTGCTGGGGAAAAGCGCGGCAAGCGCCTTCCGCTACGCCCATAGAATGCGCGAGAATCGTGTCGAACGGCGCCTTGCCCGTGACGAGGATGAGATCGAGACGGCCGCGCTTGCCTACGCTGACCCGCAGATTTCGCAGCGCGCCCAACCCGTCGTGCGTCGACCGGAGGGGGTCGACGTGCCTGCAATTCAGCAATCGACCCTGCGCGCCGAACCGACGGTGACAGCGCCAAAATTCGCTGGTTTCACCAAACAGCAAGCGGAACCAAAGCTGGGCCTTCTGGCACGAGTGCCGTCATTGTTGAAGCGTGCGCCGACGCCCGTCCTGGCTGAAACGCTGCCGCAATTGGCGACGGCCGACGATTTCGGAGATCCCCGGATCAAAGCAAAAATCGCAGATGCCCTTCGAAACCGCGCTGGCAAGCTGCCCAGCCAAAAGGCGGTTATCCGCAACGAGCCCCCGGTTGAAAGTCGTTCCGCCCAACCGGCAATTCTGTCCCAACCCACGGTTCCGGGCGCGTCTCAGCGTATTGTTTCGCCAGCGCTGACTGAGCCTGACGACGATCTTTATCTTGACCCTTTGATGGATGACGGACCGGAAGAGTTCGAATACTCCAGTCAACAGGTGCCGATGCCCGATCCCAAGAAGGTCGTCCAGCACGCCGCAAGGAAATCCATTCAGCCCTCGCGCCAAGCGCAGGCCGAAGCGCAGCCAGCGCTCAGATTCGACGAACGTCAGGCCAACTACGAAACGCCGCCGCTGGGACTTCTTAGCAATCCCGCAAAGATTGAACGGTTGCATTTGTCCGACGAGGCGCTGGAAGAAAATGCGCGGATGTTGGAATCGGTACTCGACGACTACGGTGTAAAAGGCGAGATCGTTTCGGTTCGCCCCGGCCCCGTCGTCACCATGTACGAACTGGAACCTGCCCCGGGCCTCAAGGCCAGCCGGGTCATCGGGCTTGCCGATGACATCGCGCGGTCCATGTCGGCCCTCTCCGCCCGTGTTTCGACCGTGCCGGGCCGGTCGGTCATCGGCATCGAGCTGCCGAACGAAAAACGCGAAATGGTCGTGCTGCGTGAAATGCTTGCAGCGCGTGATTTTGGGGACAGCAACATGCGCCTGCCATTGGCGCTCGGCAAGGACATTGGCGGAGATCCGATCATCGCCAATCTTGCGAAGATGCCCCACCTTCTGATCGCCGGGACCACCGGTTCGGGCAAGTCGGTCGCGATCAACACGATGATCCTGTCGCTTCTTTACAAACTGACGCCGGATGAATGTCGGTTGATCATGATCGACCCCAAGATGCTGGAACTGTCGGTCTATGACGGCATCCCGCATCTTCTTTCCCCCGTTGTGACCGACCCCAAGAAGGCGGTCGTCGCGCTTAAATGGGTCGTGGGAGAGATGGAAGACCGCTATCGCAAGATGTCCAAGATGGGCGTGCGGAACATCGAGGGCTTCAATGGACGTGTCCGCGATGCATTGGCCAAGGGCGAGATGTTCAAGCGCACCGTCCAGACCGGTTTTGACGATGAAACCGGCGAACCGGTTTTCGAGACGGATGAATTCAAGCCCGAAACGATCCCCTATATCGTCGTCATCGTCGACGAGATGGCCGACCTGATGATGGTCGCCGGGAAAGAAATCGAAGCTTGCATCCAGCGTCTTGCGCAGATGGCGCGGGCCTCGGGCATTCACCTGATCATGGCCACACAGCGCCCATCGGTCGATGTCATCACCGGCACGATCAAGGCCAACTTCCCAACCCGGATCTCGTTCCAGGTGACCTCGAAGATCGACAGCCGGACCATCCTTGGCGAACAGGGCGCCGAGCAGCTTCTGGGCATGGGTGACATGCTTTTCATGGCGGGCGGAGCCAAGATCACGCGTGTTCATGGTCCCTTCGTTAGCGACGAAGAAGTCGAGGAGATTGTTAACTTCCTCAAATCTTTCGGCCCGCCTGAATACATGAACAGCGTGACCGAGGGACAGGACGAGGAAACCGAAAGCAGCATCGATTTGGTGTTGGGTCTCGGCGGCAATACTGATGGCGACGACGCGCTCTACGATCAGGCGGTGCAGATCGTGATCAAGGATCGCAAATGCTCGACATCCTACATCCAGCGCAAGCTGGCGATCGGCTACAACAAGGCCGCTCGCCTGGTAGAGCAGATGGAGGAAAGCGGGCTGGTCAGCGCTGCCAACCATGTGGGCAAGCGTGAGATTCTGGTGCCAGAGCAGTAACGGGCGGCTCTCTGCCTTGTGAGAATTCGGTAGGTGCAGCGGTTTGGCCGACTTGCTACAGAGGGGATATGAAACGCTTGTACCTGATATTCATGCCCATTCTCTTCATGGCAGCGGCCGTTCCGGCCAGCGCCGAAAAACTCTCTTTGGGCGCGCTGTCCTCTTACCTGAATGCGCTGACCGCAACGCAAGCCGATTTCACCCAGATCAATGATGACGGGACCATTTCTACAGGGCGGATATTTATAAACCGGCCCGGACGGATCAGGTTTGAGTACAGCCCGCCAAATGCCAGCCTCGTGATCGCTGGTTCTGGTGAAGTCGCTGTCTTCGATGCGAAGTCGAATGCGGCCGCAGAGCGGTTCCCTCTGGCCAGTACACCACTTGCCATCATCTTGAAGCCCACCGTCAATCTGGCCGAGGCGCGGATGGTAACCGGGCATACTTCCGATGCGAGTACGACAACTGTAACTGCACAGGATCCCGATCACCCTGAATACGGGAATATCCAGCTTGTCTTTACGGACAATCCTGTCGAACTGAGACAATGGATTGTGACGGACGCTTCCGACCAGACGACAACTGTCATTCTGGGCGGGTTGACCGCGGTCCAATCGATGAGCCCCCGACTCTTTGACATAGAAGCGGAAGAGAAACGGCGCGGCTACTGATCAGGCTTTGCCGCAGGATATCAGTTGGGCATGATAGTTTAGCGATCGTTGCCCGACCTCATCAGAGACACGCAGCAGCCAAGACTTCGACTTGTGACTGCCACGGGCATATCCGGTACGTCCTTCGTGATAGGCCAAGTACTGGTTCCGCGCATCTGTCAGCGGGATGCCAAGAGTGCGGTTGGTCTCGGCCATATACCAGCCCATGAAATCGGTTGCATCGTCAATGTCGTCACGCTTGGCTCGGCGGTTGCGAGTGGCCTTCTGATATTCTTCCCATGTGCCATCCAGCGCCTGGCTATAGCCATAGGCAGAGGATTGGCGACCCATGGGGATAACACCAAGCGTATATTGATGCGGAGTGCGGGCATTTCCGATGAATTTGCTTTCCTGATAGATCGTGGCCATCTGCACGGCGACCGGCACCCCATACACGTCCTGCGTCCTTTGCATGGCCTTCAGATATTTCGGGCGCTGGTCAACAATGCTGCAGGCGTTATCGAGATTGCGCGGCGCGGAATAGTTACCACTGCCGCAGGCGGCCACAAGAATCAACAGTGCTGTCGCGCGAAGAAGTCTGCTCATCTGCCCCTCGCTTTTTATTGCGCCGACCATAGCCGAAACGATGCGGGTGGTGAATGAAAAAATCCGTTATTCAGATCACAAACGCAAGGGTCAGAGGTAATGTGACGATGGAAATCAGCGTTGAAACAACAACGACGCCAGCCACCGAATCCGAATCCGCCCCATATTTCTCGGCCAGCAGAAAGCTGGTGACGGCAACCGGGGTCGAAACTTGTAGCACAAGCACGCCGAAAGGAACGGGTGGCAACCCAAACCACAGGCCGACCCCCCAGGCGATCGCGATGCAGACCGCGACTTTGACGACAGACAGAAAGACCGGCAGCCCCAGTTTGCCAGGCGACAGCCGCGCAAGCGCGACTCCCAACGTAATCAGCATCATCGGAATCGCCATCTGCCCGACGAGAACCAACGTGTTTGTCAGGAATGTCGGTGTTTCCCAGCCTTGCCAAAGAAACAACGCGCCAAGAAGAGTCGCCCCGACCAGCGGTTCCTTGATGACCTTTAGCGGGGAGCCGCCGCCGGAAACCAGCCAGACGCCAAAGGTGAAGGAATAGACCCCCATGATTGCAAAAATCACGACGGCGTACCCCAGCCCTTCATCACCGAAAGCAAAGAGCGCCAAGGGTAAACCAAGGTTGCCGGTGTTGCCAAATATCAGTGGCGCAAGATAGGTGCGCATGTCGATCCGTGCGAGCTTCACCAAGGCAAAAGACGCAATAGTCACAAGCATATAGGCGACGATTGCCGCCAATGAGACCGCCGACAAGGTCTGCGGATCGATGTCCGTCCGCATGAGTGCGGTGAAGATGAGGCAGGGCACCGAAAGGGTCATCGCGAGTTGGGTCACGAATTTTACCCGGTACTCGTGACCGGACTTGACCCAGAAAAATCCGATTGCCGCCAGCAGGAAAACGGGGGCGACAATTTCAAGCACTGTCAGAACAAGGTTCACAGTTTGTTTCCTGATTTTTCGGTTTGCCGCATGGACATAACCCCGATCTCGGGTCTACTAACTAGAGGCAGGGGTTGCAATGTGATGCTGAAGACGCGCGCGAAATATCATTTGGGCCAAGTTGTGCGCCACCGTAATCACCCGTTCAGGGGTGTGGTCTTTGATGTTGATGCAATGTTTTCGAATACCGACGAATGGTATGCTGCCATTCCCGAGGAGAGCCGCCCCCTCAAGGATCAGCCTTTCTATCACTTGCTGGCGGAGAATGATCAAAGCTATTACGTGGCCTACGTATCGGAACAGAATCTGGTTCCGGACTATTCCGGAGAACCGGTCGACCATCCTGATCTTCCAGAAATGTTTGGTGATTTTGAAGATGGCCACTACCCGCTGCATTTCCAGCTGAATTGACTCGCCGCCGGCTGTCGCCTCGAAGCTTTCGCGATCAATAGCCGATCGCAGCCCCATCTTTTCTTGGGTCTGAAGCACCAAGCAAGGTTCCAGACTCATGGTTGATCATGATGGCTTGCGCACCACCAAGCGGGTCACCGGGTATGACGACCTTATGCCCCATATCCGACAGCTCTTGCCGAATCGTGTCGGAATAGCCCCTTTCGACCTTCATTTCGCCCCGGTCCGAAAAGCAGCGCGGCGCATCTATGGCGCTTTGCGCATCAAGGCCGAAATCAACCATATTGCTGAGAAAGCGTATATGGCCACAGGGCTGATACTGTCCGCCCATCACGCCAAACGGCGCAATCACCCGGCCATCCTTCTTCAGCATTCCGGGGATGATCGTGTGCATTGGACGCTTCTTTCCTGCGGCTTCGTTCGGATGCCCTTCCTCCAAGGTGAATCCCTTGCCGCGGTTCTGGAACAGAATGCCGAACTTGTCCGTGGCAATACCTGAGCCAAATCCGTCAAAGATCGAATAGATCAGCGAAACCGCCATTCGATCTTTGTCCACAACGGTTACGTAGACCGTTTCCTTGTGCACGTTGTCGGCAGCAAGAGGGAAATCATCGCGGGCGCGGTTCGGGTCGATCAGCGCAGCCAGTTGTGCGGCAGTCTCCGGTGCGATCATATGTTCCGTTCTCGTTGTGAAATCCGCGTCCGCGATGAACCGGTTGCGGGCATCATAGGCCAGCTTCGTCGCCTCCGCCTCGATGTGAGCCCGCCGGCTCCCAAACGGATCGAGCGCAGCCAGATCAAAATGCGACAGGATGTTGGCTAGCAGAATCGCAGTCGCGCCTTGGCCGTTCGGTGGGTGTTCGACCAGTTCCGTCCCCCGATAGTGGCCAGAGACAGGATCGACATAGTCGCAATTGGTGGTGCCGAAATCCTCGAGCGTATGAACTCCACCAAAGGCGTTCAGAGAGGCAACCATGTCTTCAGCGATCTCACCTTCGTAGAATGCGGATCGACCGTGCTTCGCTATCCGTCGCAAGACTTCGGCCTGGCCGGCATGGGCGAAGACTTGCCCGACCCTTGGGACAGCTCCGTTGACCAGGTAATGCGTCCTTGCCACGCCCTTGAGAACGGATTGATCATCCGCCCAGTCAAAAGCGACGCGCGGCGCGACGGGCACGCCTGCGTCGGCATAGTGGATCGCCGGAGCGAGGCTGGCGGCCAGCCCCAGCTTCCCCCAATCTTCGGACAGCCTGCAAAATGCATCGATGGCGCCTGGAATGGTCACCGCCTCAGCCCCGCCGGCCGGGACGGTCACATGTCCAAGATCGCGCATCTTTTGCGCGGTCAGTGCTGCAGGGGCCCTGCCAGAGCCGTTCAGTGCAATGACGCGCTCTTCACCGGGCGGTTTCAGGAGCACAAAGCAGTCACCCCCGATCCCTGTCATCTGTGGCTCACAGATGCCAAGCAGGACCGCCGCCGCAATCGCGGCGTCCACTGCATTTCCGCCATCTTCAAGAATACGAATCGCCACGTGAGCTGCCAGCGGGTGCGACGTGGCGCAGATACCATTCGTAACGATAAGTGGAGATCGCCCAGGCAGTTGAAAATCGCGCGTCATCTGACCTCTCCACTCTTGAAAAGACAGCGTAAATCGGATTTCTGCGCTTGCCAATGGAGATAAGATACGGGCCTCGACGTCGCGCACTGGGTGGGGGCTGTTAAACGCGACGCCGAGGGAAGCTATAAGCAGCTACGATTCCGTTTTCGTCCTACATTCTGTCCGCCGTATGGACCGATTAAGGCGATTTGGCGGCAGGTTGGCAGGATGCGTGTGCCTCCGTATTGAGATTGATCACGAAAGACAGATGATTTTTGCCCTCTCGTCTTGAATACTCGAGATCATTGGCAAGATCTCGAATCAGAAACCAACCAAATCCGCCTTCCGGCAGCGGATCCTGTTCAATCGCGTATTCTGCCAATTGCCCACAGGGCAGGTCGCCGTCAGGCATCGGCCCCCCATTGTCCAAGACAACGATATTCAGCTTGTTGGGTGAGCGGATTATAGTCACCTGCGCGGGCTCTTCGGCGTGGGCATGTTCAACGATATTGTTAAGAACCTCGGCCAATACGATCTCAACCCGGTCGACATCCTTCTTGCCGATCCCGACACGCTCGAGTTTTGCCCGAACACGCTTCAACGCCAGCCGGGCATCCATGAAGGTGCAAGCCAGAGTGAATTGCAAAAACGGGCTTTGCACCGAAACGGGCTGCGGTCGGTTCGTCATCCCGCCTCCTCCGCGTTCAGCTTGTGAGGTTCTGAATCCCCGGTGCCTCGCTCGCGTTCGGATGGATCGTAAAGACCGAGTCCATTCTCGTCAGGCGAAAGACCTTCTCTACCGCCGGCGATAGTGCCGCAAGTTCCAGCGTTCTCTCTTTTCCCAAGAGCTTCATGACGGCGACGATCGCGCCAAGGCCGCTGCTATCCACAAAGTCCACACCGGCCAGGTCCAGCACGATGCGGCTTGCGCCACCGTCGGCCAGATCCCTAATCCCGTCCTTGAAGGCGATTGCCGCTGCAGCATCAATCCGGCTTTCCAGGACCGTTATCAATGTGGCATCAGGAAAACGTTGTGCTGTAAGCTGCATCGAGACCCCATTTGGTTGCTGTGCGCAAAGCTTAGGTCGCAAAAGTTACCAACCGGTTTTGCCGAAGCTTGGAAATCTGAGGAGTGCTTTTAATGAAGGAAGTATTTGTCGCCGGCGCCGCCCGCACGCCGATGGGCGGCTTTCAAGGAGTATTCGCTTCCACAGATGCTCCGACGCTTGGCGGCGTCGCCATTCGTGCCGCCCTAGATGACGCAAGGCTCGATGCATCTGGCGTTGATGAACTGATCATGGGCTGCGTGCTGCCTGCGGGACAAGGCCAAGCTCCGGCGCGGCAAGCCGGATTCGCCGCTGGGCTGGGCAAGGATGTTCCCGCCACCACGCTGAACAAGATGTGTGGATCCGGTATGAAGGCGGCGATGATTGCTTTCGACCAGATTGCGCTGGGCGCGGCCGAAAACGTTGTCGCGGGCGGCATGGAGAGCATGACCAATGCGCCCTACCTCTTGCCCAAGATGCGCGGCGGCGCCCGTATCGGCCACGGCCAGGTGATCGACAGCATGTTCCTCGACGGGCTTGAAGACGCCTATGACAAGGGTCGCCTGATGGGCACCTTCGCCGAGGACTGCGCGCAAACTTTCCAGTTCACCCGCGAGGCGCAGGACGCCTATGCGATTGAATCCTTACGAAACGCGCTGGGCGCTCAGGCCTCAGGCGCTTTCCTGCGCGAAATCGCTGCGGTGACGATCAGCGGCCGCGGCGGCGAAACGGTGATCACCGAGGACGAACAGCCCGCCAAGGCGCGGCCCGAGAAGATCCCGCAACTCAAACCGGCCTTCCGCAAGGACGGGACTGTTACGCCCGCCAATTCATCCTCCATCTCCGACGGTGCGGCGGCGCTGGTGCTGACTTCTAACCCACAGGCTCCAAACATCCGCGCCCGCATCCTGGGGCATTCCAGCCATGCGCAGGAACCGGGACTTTTCACCACCGCCCCGGTACCTGCCGCCCAAAAACTGCTTATGAAAATCGGCTGGTCAAAAACGGACGTGGACCTCTGGGAGGTGAACGAGGCTTTCGCCGTCGTGCCCATGGCCTTCATGCACGAACTGGGCCTGCCCCGTGATCGGGTGAACGTCAATGGCGGTGCCTGTGCGCTCGGCCATCCGATCGGCGCTTCGGGCGCACGGATCATCGTGACGCTGCTCAACGCGCTGGAAACTCGCGGGCTCAAACGCGGCATAGCGGCCATCTGCATCGGCGGTGGCGAAGGGACCGCCATCGCCATCGAACGCCTTTAATCTTCTCCTGTTTGTAAATATCCCGGGGGTGCGGGGCTGGCCCCGCCCTGATATCAAGGACCCACGGCCATGAGCCTCGACTACAAAGCCCTGCGCGCGTCCATTGACAGCCTGACCGAGGGCGAAACTGATATTGTCGCGTTGATGGCTACCGTCGCATGCGAGATTCATCACGCTGACGAGCGTTTCGACTGGACCGGGTTTTATCGAGTCACCGAACCCGAATTGCTCAAGATCGGCCCGTACCAGGGGGGCCACGGCTGCCTGGTAATTCCATTTTCGCGCGGTGTCTGCGGCGCTGCAGCGCGCAGCGGGCAGGTCCAGTTGGTTCCAGACGTCGATGCCTTCCCCGGCCATATTGCCTGTGCGAGTTCGACCCGGTCCGAGCTGGTGTTGCCGGTCCGCGATCGGACCGGAGCCGTCATCGGCGTTCTCGACATAGACAGCGATCGACCCGATGCCTTCACCGAAGAAGATGCGACGGAACTCGCCGCCATCCTTGACAGCGTCTTCGCAAGATGAACCTGCACGGCTGGCTCGTTTTTGCAGCGTTCTGGGCGGTCTTCGTCACCACGCCCGGCCCGAACGCGGTGAACTGCATCACCAACGGCATGACTTACGGCTTTCGCCGCGCATTATGGGGCGTTCTGGGTATCCTGACGCAGGCGACTCTTTTCCTGTTCCTTTCAGCGCTGGGCGTCACCGCCCTGATCGCCGCATCGCCCGCTGCGTTCTTCTACGCCAAGCTGATCGGTGCGGCCTTTTTGGTCTTTCTTGGCGTCCGCGGGTGGATCGTCGCCGCCCGTCCGGTCACCCTGTCGCCGGCGCACGGTCGCCATATCTATATGCGTGCACTGGCGATTGCCACGATCAACGCCAAGAGCGTGGCCGGCTACCTTGCCGCTTTCAGCCAGTTTGTCCAACCCGAGGTGCCGATCTGGGGCCAGATGGCGGCTATTGTGCCGACGGCACTGATGATCACCGCACTCAGCTACACCGGATATACCGCGCTGGGGGCTGGACTTGGTCGATTGGCTTATGGCGCGATCATGAATTTCTGGTTTCGCCGCATCATGGCGCTATGCTTCATTGGCTATGGCTTGGCGCTGGGATTGGCCGGCGCCCCTGAATTCAGGAGAGTATGATGATCCGAGGATCCTGCCTCTGCGGCGACGTGACCTTTGAGGTCCATGGCGACATCTCGCAGCCTGTGGCCTGTCATTGCGGTCAATGCCGCCGGCAATCCGGCCATTTCTGGGCGTCAAGTTCAGTGCCGGACGACCGTTTGCATATCACCCGCGATGATGGGCTGACGTGGTACTCTTCCAGCGATATCGCGCGGCGGGGATTTTGCAAAACCTGCGGGGCGTTCCTGTTCTGGAAGCACAACGAAGAAACCAAGACCTCGTTCAGCATGGGCGCGCTCGCGGCTCCGACAGGCGCGAAACTCGGGCGCCATATCTTCGTGGACGACAAGGGCGACTACTATGACATAACGGACGGTCTGCCGCAAAGCGGGCTCTGACGCCATTGGACTGGTCGCTCCGCCGTGCTATCGCCCGCGAATGGACAGTTACGACCCGCCAACAGATCCGCTGAAGATCCTGTATTCCGATCATCACCTGCTGGTCGTCGACAAACCAGCGGGCCTGCTGTCGGTGCCCGGCAAGGGCGAGCACCTTGCCGATTGCTTGCTCATCCGTATCCAAGCCGCCTGGCCCGAGGCTCTTCTGGTTCATCGGCTAGATCGCGACACATCCGGCGTCATGGTCTTCGCGCTCAGCTCCATGGCCCAGCGCCACCTTGGCCTCCAGTTCGAGAAACGGCAGACCAAGAAGGTCTACTACGCACGCGTTTGGGGCCACGTGGCCGCAAAGACTGGTACCGTCGACCTGCCAATCATCGTCGACTGGCCGAATCGTCCATTGCAGAAGATCGATCACGAAAAGGGACGACAGGCAGTCACGGACTGGCGCGTGGTGCGATATGAGGCCGCTGAAACCCGGGTTCGCCTTTTCCCGCACACGGGACGGAGCCACCAGCTTCGCCTTCACATGAAGGAAATCGGCCACCCGATCCTTGGCGACCCATTTTACGCCACGGGTCCTGCGCGCGATTTTCCCCGCCTCATGTTGCATGCAGAGTCCTTGCGCCTTCGGCACCCTGAAGGCGGCGCTGGCATGAACTTCTCTGCCCCGCGCCCGTTCTGAAGCGCGCCTTCGGCGACCCGTGCGGCAGACTGTCGCCTCAAGCTCAAAGGCCTCCACCGGGGGGTGACATCGCTGGGATGCGTAAACATATGTGAAGATGAATATGAAGCGAGAACCTGAAAGGATTTAACCATGGGTCTACGTATCAACGACACGATTCCGAATCTTGCAGTCGTGACCGATCAGGGCACAATGCAGTTGCATGACTGGATCGGCGACAGCTGGGCGATCCTGTTTTCGCACCCCAAGGATTTCACCCCGGTCTGCACCACCGAATTCGGCGCCGTCGCGCAGCTGGCCGACGAATGGAAAAAGCGCGGCACCAAGGTGATGGGTATTTCGGTGGATGGTGTCGAAGACCACAAGAAGTGGAAGTCCGACATCGAAAGCTATGCCGGCACCAAGGCCGCGTTTCCGATCATCGCCGATGAGGATCTGAAGGTCGCCAAGGCGTTCGACATGATGCCGGCGGAAGCCTACCTGCCCGATGGCCGCACCCCCGCCGACAGCCAGACCGTCCGCGTGGTATTCATCGTCGGCCCCGACAAGAAGCTGAAACTGTCGATGACCTACCC
>JAHEAO010000005.1 GCA_024642725.1 Paracoccaceae bacterium
GAGCTCAGCGTGCCTTCCCGCTGAGTCGCGAGATCGGTCAAAGCCACCATCGCATACCGACCCTTGGTACTCAGTTTCATGGCAATTGCCCTGTAAATTCATTGACGTTCGGCACCAGGATCATTACCTGACTACCAGCCCCAGCCCGCCCGTCTGCGGGCAGTTTAGAATTGTTCTAAGGTGTCCGAGCAAATTCGTCAAGAATTCCGCCGGCACTTTTTATCAAAACGAAAGAGACGCATGCCCGAAGTTATTTTTCCCGGTCCAGAAGGTCGGCTGGAAGGTCGCTATCACCCCCAAAAGGAAAAGGATGCGCCCATCGCGATCATCCTGCACCCGCATCCGCAATTCGGCGGCACAATGAACAACCGGGTCGTCTATAACCTGCATTACGCCTTTCACAACCTCGGCTTCACCGTGCTGCGGTTCAATTTCCGGGGCGTCGGGCGCAGTCAGGGCGAATACGATCAGGGCATCGGAGAGTTGTCCGATGCCGCAAGCGCGCTCGACTACCTGCAATCGATGAACCAGAATTCCAAACATTGCTGGGTCGCTGGATTCTCTTTCGGCGCCTGGATTGGCATGCAGCTTCTGATGCGCCGGCCCGAGATTACCGGCTTCATCTCGGTATCGCCGCCCGCCAACATGTACGATTTCTCTTTCCTGGCACCGTGCCCGTCATCGGGGCTGATCATCAATGGCACGTCCGATCGCGTGGCCCCGCCGCGAGACACGAAGCTGTTGGTCGAGAAGTTGCACGAGCAAAAAGGGATCACGATAACCCATACAGAGGTAGAAGGCGCCGGTCATTTCTTCGAGGACCCGCATATGGATACGATGATCGGAACGGTCGAGAACTACGTCCGTCGCCGTCTTACTGAAACTTCGCGCTGAACCGACGATCTGGAGTATCCTCAAATGTCACGAGTAGACGACATCGCTGAAAAGTTGGCCGAAGACGCTTTGGACTATGAACAACGCTCGGGAAACTCATCGGTCGTGACCGAAGTCAGCAAGATCATCGGGGCCTCTTCTTCCACCCTGCAAGACGCTTTCTTGACCGCCGTGCGCGTCAGGCGCGCCGAAGCGCTGGCGCGGGCCTACCTCAGCGACATGGAATCCAAGGGGAGTTCCAGCCGGACCGTTGCTGTCGAGGCGGATGGCTGATCGCTGAACGATCCGAGTTAACGGTATACCGTCGCATACGGCCTTTCGCGCCCCCAGAGATTGCGCTATGCAGCGCATAATCCGTCTTATTGTCTGATAGGGGCCAAGCAGCATGTCCAAGATCAAAGTCGAAAATCCTGTCGTCGAGCTCGACGGCGACGAGATGACCCGGATCATATGGGACTTTATTAAGAAAAAGCTGATCCTACCCTACCTCGACATCGACCTCCTCTACTACGACCTCGGCATCGAGGAACGTGACCGCACCGAAGACCAGATCACCATCGACGCCGCAAAAAAGATCAAAGACGTAGGTGTTGGGGTCAAGTGCGCGACGATTACGCCCGACGAGGCTCGTGTTGAGGAATTCGGTCTTAAGAAGATGTGGCGCAGCCCGAACGGAACGATCCGCAACATTCTGGGCGGCGTGATCTTTCGCGAACCGATCATATGCAAGAACGTCCCCCGGCTCGTGCCCGGCTGGACGCGGCCGATCATTGTCGGCCGACATGCCTACGGCGACCAGTATCGCGCCACCGATTTCCAGTTCCCCGGCAAGGGCACGCTTACGCTCAAATTCGTCGGCGAAGACGGCAATGTCATAGAAAAAGAAGTCTTTCAGTCGCCCTCTGCAGGCGTGGCGATGGCGATGTACAATCTCGACGATTCAATCCGTGACTTCGCCCGAGCATCGCTCAACTATGGCCTGCTGCGAGGCTTGCCAGTTTATCTTTCCACCAAGAACACGATCCTCAAGGCCTATGACGGCCGTTTCAAGAATATCTTTCAGGAGATCTACGAGGCCGAATTCGCAGAGAAATTCGAGGCGAAGAAGATTTGGTACGAACATCGCCTGATTGACGACATGGTGGCCTCTTCCCTGAAATGGTCCGGGGGCTACGTCTGGGCCTGCAAGAACTACGATGGTGACGTGCAATCCGACACGGTCGCTCAGGGCTTCGGCTCGCTCGGCCTGATGACCTCGATTCTGATGACTCCGGACGGAAAGATCGTCGAGTCAGAGGCCGCCCACGGCACCGTTACCCGCCACTACCGCCAACACCAAAAGGGTGAGGCGACATCCACCAACTCCATCGCGTCCATTTTCGCCTGGAGCGGTGGCCTCAAGCATCGGGCAAAGCTGGACGGCAACGAGAAATTGATGACATTCGCGGAAACGTTGGAAAAAGTTGTTGTCGACACAGTCGAAAGCGGCTTCATGACCAAGGACTTGGCGCTGCTTGTCGGCCCCAATCAGAAGTGGCTCACAACGGTTGGCTTTCTTGAAAAGGTGGATGCCAATCTGGATAGGGCGCTTAAGACCTAAAAACACCTCGTAAGGCCTTAAAATGGCTGTGTATTACTCCGCTGCCATTTCTTTAGCAGTTGGGATCGGATTGAAATCGATTTCGTCCACCTCCGCCCCGCTGAAACAGGCAATCCGCCCCGGAACCATCGGGCGCCAGCCCGCTTCGTCGGCTTCCAACGGCTCTGACACAACCGTCCAGCCCTGACGCTTGGCGCAAAATCGATAATAGAGCGACGGCGAAACGTCATCGGTCGAATAGCGCACGGCCCATAGCCGCTGCCCATCCGAAAAAGCCGCAGACAGCCGCATATTCGGGGTGCATCCCTTTTCTTTCGACATCCCGATCAATTCCCCCGTCGCCACTTCCATCGCAGCGACCGGATCATCATCCAAGCCACGTGCGAGCAACAGAAGGAATAGCACTTCGCTGTCAGTGGCGCCCTTGCGGTGGGCATAAAGATCGTCGGGAATCAGCATGTCGGCGTGTTTTCGGAATCCTTCGAAGCCGCCGACCTGACCATTATGCATGAAGCTCCACCGCCCGACGGCAAAGGGATGACAATTGTTTCGGCTGATCGCAGAGCCGGTCGAAGCCCGGACATGAGCGAGAAAGAGACCTGAGCGCACCTGGGCCGCTATGGACCGCAAATTCGGGTCCGACCACGCCGGGTAGACGTCACGGTAAAGGCCGGGTTCGGGGCGGTGATCATACCAAGCGACACCGAACCCGTCGCCGTTGGTGGCGGTCTTGGCTTCGGTCGCATCATGACTTTGTGCGATGAGCGAGTGACCGGGTCTCGTGATGATGTCGTCGAGGAAGATCGGCTCGCCGATATATGCAGCCCAACGGCACATTCAGAGCCACCGTACCGGGTTCAACCCGAGCAATTCATCGAACATCCGGTCTGCTGCTACCCTAGGAAACACGCGGGTCAACACTTGTGCGATGGTGTCTGCTGCATGGTGCACAAGTCTCCGCGACAAACTCACGCCAAGACAAGCCCGCTTGCGACAATTCCCGTCACGATGTGGATTCCGAATGAATTTGCGCTGAGTGAAAGACCCTATGATCCGCCTCCTGCCTTGCGGTGCGCACGCTTCGCCAGATCCGAGATGTGTCACTTAGATCTGCCCGACCTTCATGCGACTTGTCAGAGCATTTCTGCCCATAATGCAACAGATTTGTTAATACTCGATGTGCCGGCCGCAAAAACTTGGCGCGAATGCAACGCGTTGCAGAAACCTGCGACGTGAACCGCCAGTCTCCCATGTTCAATTCAAGTCAGTCTTGCCTTGTAGTGGAAAGGCCCTGCGCCAACCGAGGCACCCCCGGTTGACGCTTGGCCCGCTACTCCGCCGCTTCTGGCGTATCGGGTTGCCCCGCCGCCGGTGGTTTTGGCTTTCGGGGCCGAGGAGCGCGCTTCTTGGGTTTCGCTTCTTCCGGAGTTTCCACCAGGCCGCTGTCCGCTTCGGCCGACGCATCGATCACGTTTGGCTGTTCCATCTGGCTCGGATCGCGCTGGTCGCGACGGTCACGATCATCGGACCGCTCACGGCGCTGCTGATGGGACTGTTGCGGCTGATCGTCTCGGCCTTGCAGGGGCGGTTGCTGCTGCTGGCGATCGTCGCGCTGTTGCCGCTCCTGCTGCTCACGCTCCTGCTGGTCGCGGCGCGCATCCATCTCACGCTGGGCCTCGGCCAACATTCTGGTGTAATGCTCGGCATGCTGCTGAAAGTTCTCGGTTGCAACCCGATCATTGGACAACTGCGCGTCGCGGGCCAGCTGATTGTATTTCTCGATGATCTGCTGGGGTGTGCCGCGCACTTTCCCCTCTGGACCCGAGCTATCAAAAACCCGGTTTATGATATTGCCGACGGACCGGTTGCGGTTGTTATTGCCGCCCTTCGACCGCGATCGTGACTTGGAAGATCTCATTGTGTTCTGTTACCAGCCTTATTCTTGGGCTTTTGCCTGAACCTGTGCCTGACTTGGCTTGGCTGCCATACCTTGGGTTCCTGCGAATTTTAGGCATATCCGGATAGGGGGACAAGTTTAGTCCCGCAAACCGTGTGGCCTCGAATAAGCACGGGAGAAAAGGGAAAACAAGCCAAAATTGCGGAAAATGCCGTTTTTTGAGCGATCTGCCGCGAATTTCCAACAGGACCGTCAGTTACTCCTCGACCATGAAGCCTTCAACGACCCGGTCGCGCCCGTCCAAATCGGGCAAGACCTGAACCTGTCTCAACCCCGCATCGGCCAGAAGCGCCGTAACGGCTGCGCCTTGATCCGGTCCAATCTCCAGAAGCACCCGTCCTCCTGGTGAAAGATGCTTTGCCAGCCCGACGGCGATCGCACGATAGGCGTCCAGACCGTCGCCCCCCGGCGTCAGCGCCAGATGCGGTTCATTCTCTCGCACTTCAGGGTCGAGATCAGCCATCTCCGAGGCCGCAATATAGGGCGGATTCGACACGACAAGATCGAACGTCCCGTCGACCGTTTGAAACCAGTCCGAGACTGACAAGCTCGCTCTGTCCGCCACCCGGAGCCGTTCAGCGTTGCGCCGCGCCACCGCCAGCGCCGCTTCCGAGATATCTGTACCCAGGCCCCGCGCATCGGGCCGCTCTGCTACCAAGGTCAACAGGATGCAGCCCGACCCGGTTCCGAGGTCCAGGACACGTTCGAAAGGCCGCTCCAAGGCACGCTCGACAAGGGTTTCAGTGTCGGGGCGCGGATCCAGCACGGCGGGTGTCACCACGAAATTGCGCCCGAAAAATTCTCGCTGCCCGGTGATATATGAAACGGGAACCCGGGCGGCGCGCTGCGCTATCACCGTGTGGTATGTCTTGGCCACCTCTGGCGAAAGCGGTTGATCCCCCAAGAGCACCAACCGGTCCCGAGATACACCGAACGCGTAAGCGAGCAAGATGCGGGCGTCCGTCCTCGGATTTGCAACCCCGGCGGCCTGCAAAATCCGCGCCCCTGCCGCCTGCGCCTCGACCCCGGTCATGCCCGCCCGGATCCGGGTCATTCCATCTCGGCCAGCATGCGCGCCTGGTCATCGGCCACCAGCGCGTCGATCACCTCGCCGATGTCGCCCTGCATGATCTGGTCAAGCTTGTAGAGCGTCAGGTTGATCCGGTGATCCGTCATCCGACCCTGCGGAAAGTTGTAGGTGCGGATGCGTTCGGATCGGTCGCCCGATCCGACCTGGCTCTTGCGCGCGGCGGAACGTTCGCTGTCGACTCGCTGCCGCTCCATGTCGTAAAGCCGCGACCGCAGAACCTGCATCGCGATCTCTCGGTTTCGGTGCTGCGACTTCTCGGCACTCGTAACCATGATCCCGGTCGGAATATGTGTGATTCTTACAGCCGAATCGGTCGTGTTTACATGCTGCCCGCCCGCACCCGAAGCACGCATCGTATCGATCCGTATGTCCGTTGCCGGAATCTCGATATCGACTTCCTGCGCTTCCGGAAGCACCGCGACCGTGGCTGCAGACGTGTGTATGCGCCCGCCGGATTCCGTTTCGGGGACGCGCTGCACCCGATGCACACCGCTTTCATACTTGAGCCGCGCGAAAACGCCCTCGCCTTTCACATTGGCTATCACTTCCTTGATCCCGCCGAGCTCGGTCTCCTGCATTTCCACGATATCGAACTTCCAGCCCTGCGCCTCGGCAAACCGCTGATACATCCGCAAGAGATCCCCCGCAAAAAGCGCGGCTTCTTCGCCTCCTGTGCCGGGCCGGATCTCAAGGATGGCGGGCCTCGCATCAGCTGCATCTTTCGGCAGGAGGGTGAGGCGCAGGCTCTGCTCGACCTCGGGCAGACGTTCGCGCAGAACAGGCAGCTCATCCTCGGCCAATGCGCGCATCTCGGGGTCCTTGAGCATCGCCTCGGCCTCGGCGATATCGTTCAGAAGCTGTCGATAGTGCTCGATCTCGGCCACGACGGGCCGAAGCTCCGAATACTCCCGGCCCAAGGCCGCCAGATCACCGCCGCCAGCCGACATCTTCGCTTCGAGATATTCGAAGCGCTCGCGGATTTGCTGCAGTCTTTCCATCGGTACCATTCCTGCCTGTTGCCTGCTGCCGGGTGCAGCGTCAAGGGGCAGCGGGCAGACCCCTGGGCCGGATTACCTCCGGGACGGCTCGGGTTGGCAAGGTCACGACCAGTCGGATAGCCCGACGAGTGGTTCAAACATCAGCGCCGAACGACACCCGGAAGGATGCACAGCATCTCGTAGAGCAGATTGGCCCCAGTCAGCGCGGTATTGCCGGAGGTGTCATAAGGCGGCGAGACCTCGACCAGATCGCATCCGACGACGTTCACCCCCCATAGACCCCGGATCAGTTCAACCGCCTGAGGTGTAGTGAGGCCCGCGATCTCGGGTGTGCCGGTGCCGGGCGCATAGGCAGGGTCGAGACTGTCTATGTCATAGGTGATGTAGACCGGGCCATTGCCGATCTGTTCGCGGATATGCCCTGCCAGCGGGGTCAGGGATTTATGCCAAAGGTCCTCGGCCTGCACGACATGAAAGCCCCAGCCCCTCGCCTCGTTGAAATCCTCGGCCGTGTAGCCGGTACCGCGCAGCCCCACCTGCCAGACTCGTTTCCGGTCGATCAGCCCTTCCTCATAGGCGCGGCGGAATGGCGTACCATGGGCGATCTGCTCACCGAACATATGGTCGTTGATATCGGCATGTGCATCGATATGGATCAATCCGACGGGGCCATGCTTGCCGGCGATGGCCCGCAGGATCGGCAGCGTCAGCGTATGATCGCCTCCCATCGTCATCGGCACAGCGCCGAAGCCAACGATCTCATCGAAGGCATCGGATATTCGTCGCACACTATCCTTCAGATCGAAGGTGTTGATTGCCACGTCACCGATATCGGCGCAATTCAGGCTGTCAAATGGTGCTGCACCTGTCCCCATGTTGTAGGGCCGCAGCATGGCGCTTTCGGCCCGAATCGCCTTTGGACCGAAACGGGTCCCTGATCTCCACGAGGCGCCGATATCCATTGGCACCCCGACGAAGGCCACGTCCAGCCCTTCGGCGTTGACGGCAGAGGGAAGGCGCATGAACGTGTTAGGCCCGGCGAAACGGGGCATATCATTTCCGCCCAATGGCTGGTTGGTCATCAGCGGTGCTTTCGGTTCCAGCAGAACAGCGTCATCAACTCGGTCGCAACATGAGCACCGGCGATGGCGGTGGCGCCGGTAGTGTCATAGGGTGGTGATACTTCGACCACATCGCCGCCGACCATGTTGATGCCCGCCAGACCGCGCAGCAAGGCCGCCGCCTGCCAGCTTGCCAACCCGCCCCAGACGGGGGTCCCGGTGCCGGGCGCGAAAGCCGGGTCCAGCGCATCGATATCGAAGGTGACGTAGGTCGGGTGCTGGCCGACAAGGTGCTTGGCGCGGGCGACCGCGTGTCCGACACCCAGTTCGTGCACGGTCCGGGCATCGACATATTCGACGCCGAGGTAGTCGTCGCAAACCGTGCGGATGCCAATTTGCACCGAGCGTTTGGGGTCAATCAGGCCGGTTTTCACGGCCTTGTAGAAAAAGGTCCCGTGGTCGATCCGGTCCATGTCGTCATCGGCCCAGAGATCGGAATGGGCGTCGACATGGATCACGGACATTGGCCCGTATTTCTCAGCGTAAGCCCGCAAAATCGGCAAGGTGATGAAATGATCGCCACCGAGCGTGACCGTCCCCGCACCCTCCGCCAAAATTCCGGAGACGTGGGCCTGTAGCAGTCCGGGGAAGCTTGGCGTGTGGGCATAGTCGAAAGCCAGATCGCCGTAATCGATGATCGAGAATTCTGACAAAGGATCAAACCCGTCCCAGCCATAAGGAGGGTCATAGGGTTGCAGCGCGCTTGCCTCACGGATCGCGCGCGGACCGAAACGGGTCCCGGTCCGGTGCGTCACGGCCTGATCGAACGGCACGCCGGTGATCGCCAGATCGACACCGCTCAGATCCTTGGAATACTGGCGTCGCAGGAAGGATGTCGCACCGCCAAAGGCGTTTTCATAGGCCAAACCCTTGCGGTCTTTGCGCGTGAAGGCGAGATCGATCTGTTTCTTTGCGTCTTCAAGGGCCATGTCATTCTCCGTCGAGTGGTCCGGGCCAAATTATTTGAGGGGCAATCAACCTACAATGGCTGTGCGGTTTCCACCAACCGGGCGAAGAAAGAGGCTCCGACAGGGGACAGTTCATCGTTGAAATCATAAGCCGGGTGGTGAAGCCCAGGCCCGTCGCCCTGCCCCAGGAAAAGGTAGGATCCCGGTCGTGCCTCGAGCATATAGGCAAAATCCTCGGCCCCCATTTCCTTGCCGGAAGAAACATCAACCGCAGCCGCGCCGGAAACCTCCCTTGCGACATCCGCTGCAAACAGGGTTTCCGTTTCGTGATTGATGGTCGGGGGATAGCCCAGCTGAAAATCCAGAGCGACCTCGACGGAAAAGGCCAGCGCATGTCCATCGGCAATTTCCTGCATCCGCCGGATCACCATAGCCTGCACCGCTTTGTCAAAAGTCCTGACCGTGCCGCAGATGTAGGCCTTTTCGGGCACAATATTGTCAGCGCTTCCAGTGTGAATCTGCGTAACCGAGATCACCAGTTCCTCGGCCGCAAAATGATTGCGGCTGACGATCGACTGAATGGCCTGCACTATGGCGACCGCAGCGATGACCGGATCACAGGTCTCATGCGGCATGGCCCCATGACCACCCTTGCCGGTGATATGGATTTCGAATGTATCGGCTGCAGCCATGATCGGCCCGGGCGTCGTTATGAAATGTCCAAATGGAACACCGGGCGCGTTGTGAAGCGCATAGACCTGGCCTATCCCGAACCGATCCATCACACCTTCGTTCACCATTACCTCGGCGCCGCCGCCCCATTCCTCGGCCGGTTGAAAGATCAGCGCGACACGGCCGCGAAAGCGCCGGGTTTCGGCAAGATAGCGTGCCGCGCCCAGCAACATTGTTGTATGCCCATCATGTCCACAGGCATGCATCTTGCCCGGCACTTCGCTGGCATAGTCCACGCCCGTTTCTTCCAGGATCGGCAAGGCATCCATGTCGGCGCGCAACCCGATTGTGGGTCCCGTGCCCTGCCCCTCGATAATCGCGACGATTCCACTCGTCGCTATGCCCTCGTGAATTTCATTCACACCGAAAGAGCGCAATCGCTCCGCAACGAAGGCAGCCGTACCTTGGCAATCGAAACGAGTTTCAGGGTGACGATGCATCCAGCGCCGCCATTCCTTCATCTCGCTGGCATAGTCGGCGATGCGGTTTACGACAGGCATGTGGACTCACTTGTATGGGGTTGCGATAACCCAGCCAAAGAACCTCAAAGCGGGACGGCAAGCAATGACGAAATCATCGGACGCTCTGATCCATGATGCCACCGGAGGCCTGCCGCGCCTTCGTGAGATCATGCGCCGATTGCGCGATCCCAAAACTGGTTGCCCCTGGGACATCGAACAGGATTTCACGACCATCGCCCCCTATACGATCGAAGAGGCCTATGAGGTCGCCGACGCGATCGAACGGCAGGAATGGTCGGAACTTGAGGGCGAGTTGGGCGATCTGCTGCTGCAGACCGTTTATCACACCCAGATGGGAGAAGAGGCCGGTCTTTTCACATTCGATAGCGTGGCCAATGCCGTGTCGGACAAGATGGTGGCGCGGCACCCGCATGTATTCGGCGAAGAATCTCGTGACAAATCGCCGGACCAGCAGACGCGGGATTGGGAAAAGATCAAGGCGACCGAGCGGGCAAACCGGTCCGAAGCGGGCACGCTGGATGGCGTGGCGGTCGGCTTGCCGGCCTTGATGCGTGCGGTTAAGTTGCAAAAGCGCGCCGCTCGCGTCGGATTTGATTGGCCATCGACAGATCAGGTCCTCGACAAGATTGTCGAAGAAGCGCAGGAGCTCGTCGAAGCGCGCGACCGGCTGACCCACGCTGAGATGGTCGAGGAATTCGGCGATCTGCTGTTCGTAATCGCGAATCTCGCGCGCCATCTCAAGATCGACCCCGAGGTGGCGCTGCGCGGTGCCAATGCGAAATTCACCCGTCGTTTCGAGGGCATCGAGAACCGGTTGAAAGAGCGCGGCAAACGCCCCGAACAATCCGACCTGGCGGAGATGGACGAACTCTGGGACGCCGTGAAGGCAGCCGAGCGAAAGGTATCCGACTAATATAATCAGGTATTGACCCGACCAAAAGACTCGGGTTTATACGAGGCAACTTTCAAAGGAGTCTTCGAATGTTCCTGCGCGCACTCATACTGACCTCGGCCGCCGCCCTTGCAACGGGGTCCGCTCTCGCAGAGGAGGTCAATGTATACACCACTCGCCAACCCGAACTGATCCAGCCCGTAATCGATGCATTCGCCGAGAAAACCGGCGTTACCGTCAACCTTGGCTTCGTCGAGGACGGCATCGTAGAGCGACTCGTTGCCGAAGGAAGCCGCTCACCGGCCGATCTGGTGATGACTGTCGATATCGCCAATCTCAAGCAGATCGTCGACGCGGATGTCATTCAGCCCGTCGATAGCGCGGTGCTGACCGCGGCAATCCCGGCTCCCCTGCGTGACAGCGACAATCTATGGTTCGGCCTAACCACCCGTGCGCGCATCGTATATGCCTCAAAAGACCGCGTCGGTGATGGAGAAGTCACGACTTACGAAGACCTTGCCTCCGACAAATGGAAAGGTCGTATCTGCACGCGCTCGGGCACACATGACTACAACCTGGGGCTCCTTTCAGCGCTGATTGCCCATGATGGCGCGGACGCAGCAAAGTCCTGGGCCGCCGGTGTCAAGGCCAATCTGGCCCGCAAACCCCAGGGGAATGACCGCGCACAGGTCAAGGCTATCTGGGCCGGCGAGTGCGACATATCGCTTGGCAACACCTATTACATGGGCCAGATGCTCGCCGACCCCGAGCAAATTCCATGGGCCGACTCCGTCCGCATCGTCTTTCCGACATTTGCAAATGGCGGCACCCATGTGAATGTCTCTGGCGTTGCACTGACCAAGGCTGCGCCCAACAAGGACAATGCCATCAGACTGATGGAATTCCTGGTTTCAGAGGAAGCCCAGAAGATCTATTCCGAGGTCAACAACGAATACCCGGTGTTGGCCGGTGCGAAGGTCTCGGACCTCGTGGCAAGCTGGGGCTCGTTCACACCAGATAATATTGATCTTGGAAGTGTCGCCAATGAACGCCCGAACGCGCTTCGGATCATGGAAGAGGTCGACTTCGACGGCTGATTGCCGAAATTCGAAAGCGAACTTTGCGCCGCCCGCGAAATCGGGCGGCGCCCTTGTCTTTCAGACCGTTCGCGATCACATTCGAAAACGAATTTCTTTTTGGGCTGCCCATGGACAAGCGCGAACACTGGCAAGGCGTATATTGTGGCCGGGCGGAGCATGCGCTTAGCTGGTTCGAAGATGAACCGGCACGATCACTCGAAGCATTGATCCCTGCCCTTGCCCCCGGTGATCCTGTGATCGACATCGGCGGCGGCGCTTCGCGTCTGGTCGTGCGACTGATGGCCCTCGGATTCGGGCCAGTCACAGTTCTTGATCTTTCCGAGCAGGCGCTTGAATTGGCGCGCACCCGGCTTGGCAAGGCGGCAAGCCAGGTCAAGTGGATTTGCGCAGATGTCACGCTCTGGCGGCCTGATACAAGCTACTTGGCGTGGCATGACCGGGCCGTGTTCCATTTTCTCATCGATGCGCCCGACCGCGCCGCCTATGTCGGCAACATGTGCGCTGCAACCCGGCCCGGCGCCGTCGCGGTGATCCTCACATTCGACGAGGATGGACCAGAGACATGCTCGGGCCTTCCTGTGAAGCGCTACAGCCCGCAAGCCCTACGGGCCGAAATCGACCACCTTGCGCCGGGTCGGTTCGCATTTCTGGACGCAGAGCGGTTCGACCATCTTACGCCCCAGGGCAATATCCAGAAATTTCAAATGACACGGCTGCGGCGTCTTCCGGACTGATCCGGCGCCCAAAGCGCAAACCGCTGGACAAGTCGCCCCCGAGTTGCGACTTAACTCGGACCAAAATCAGGAACCCGCGATGCCCCGCAAGATCATCATCGACACGGATCCCGGTCAAGATGATGCCGTGGCTATCCTGCTGGCACTGGCCAGCCCGGAAGACCTCGACGTGATCGGGATCACGACCGTCGCGGGCAATGTACCTTTGCACCTTACGTCAAGAAATGCCCGCGTTGTGTGTGAGGTAGCAGGCAAACTTGATGTGCCGGTCTTTGCGGGTTGCGATGCGCCATTGCAGAGAAAACTGGTTACCGCGGAACATGTTCACGGCAAGACCGGGCTCGACGGCATTGAACTGCCCGACCCCAAGATGCCGCTTCGCGAACAGCACGGCGTCGATTTCATCATTGAGACGTTGCGGCGCGAGCCATCCGGAACAGTGACCCTGTGCCCGATTGGGCCGCTCACCAATATTGCGTCGGCCTTTCTGAAAGCTCCCGACATCCGTTCCCGCGTCCGGGAAATCGTCCTGATGGGCGGGGCGTATTTCGAGGTCGGCAACATCACGCCAGCAGCAGAGTTTAACATTTATGTTGATCCTGAAGCTGCTGATATTGTTTTTAAATCCGGCGCACAGATAACTGTGATGTCACTCGACATTACCCATAAGGCCTTGGTTACTCACGCGCGTGTCTCGGCATTCGAAGCACTCGGAACACGGGTCGGTCGTGCTGTCGCCGGGTGGACCCATTTCTTCGAGCGCTTCGACGTTACCAAATATGGGTCCAAAGGCGCCCCGCTGCACGATCCGACGGTTATCGCCTACCTGATCCAACCAGAGCTTTTTTCCGGCCGCCATATCAACGTGGAGATCGAACGACAGGGGGAATTCACTTGCGGCATGACTGTCGCGGACTGGTGGAGGGTCTCTGATCGCGCCCCCAATGCAATGTGGATGGGAAGCATCGCCGATGACGGCTTCTTTGATCTTCTGACTGAACGCTTGGCCCGACTATGAGCGCCGCACTGCATCTTGCAACACTTGATGATCTGGACCGTCTTGAATCCATGGTCGCCGACTATCATGTCTTTAAGGGCATCGAGAGCACCGAGGATGTCCGCCAAAGCTCGCTTCGCCCTTTGCTCGAGGGAACTCCGCACGGTGTCGCCTATCTGGTCGGAATCCGCCGCGCACCGGTCGGGTATATCGTCATCAGCTTTGGATACTCGGTCGAGCTCGGCGGCATTGACGGCTTCATTGACGAGTTCTTTATCCGGGAGAGCGTTCGCGGTCGCGGCATTGGCGGAGAGGTTCTGTCCTCGCTCCTGCCTGCACTCGGCCAGCACGGGGTAAAAGCGCTGCATTTGGAGGTGGCCCCTGATAATTCGAACGCTCAGCGGCTGTATTCCCGCGCCGGTTTCCGCCTGCGGGACGGCTATTGCCTGATGACCCGGCGGAATTAGATTTATAGCATGACCGTCCACATACCATTCGACAATTCTTACGCCAGATTGCCTGAGGGCTTTTTTGCCCTGCAAAAGCCGACGCCTGTGGCACAGCCTCAGCTGGTGGTTTTGAATGAAGTGCTGGCACGTGAACTGGGTCTCGACCCAGAAGAACTTCGCAGCCGAGATGGTGTCGATGTTCTGGCAGGAAACCTCGTACCCGACGGTGCAGAGCCGCTCGCGCAGGCTTATGCCGGGCATCAGTTCGCCGGATGGGTTCCACGGCTCGGTGATGGCCGCGCCGTGCTATTGGGCGAAGTGATCGACGCGACCGGACAACGCAGGGACATTCAATTGAAGGGGGCGGGCCGGACCGCCTTTTCGCGTGGTGGCGATGGCAGGGCGTGGCTGGGACCGGTTCTGCGCGAATTCATCGTGTCCGAAGCCATGCAGGCACTTGGCATTCCCACGACGCGCGCACTTGCGGCGGTCACCACCGGGCAGGAGATCCTGCGAGAAACCGTGCGGCCCGGCGCTGTGCTTACCCGTGTCGCGGCCAGCCACATTCGGGTTGGCACTTTTCAGTATTTTGCCGCCCGCCAAGACATCGGCGCATTGCAGGCCCTGACCCAGCACGTCATCGCCCGCCATTACCCCGATGCCAGGTCGCCACTGGACCTGTTGAATGCGGTCATTGCCCGTCAGGCCCGGCTGATTGCGAAATGGATGGGTGTCGGATTTATCCATGGCGTGATGAACACCGACAACATGGCGATCTCCGGGGAAACCATCGACTACGGGCCTTGCGCCTTCATGGACGGATATGACCCAGGTACCGTCTATTCGTCGATCGACCGTTTCGGGCGTTACGCATATGATCAGCAGCCCAGAATAGCCGTTTGGAATCTTGCTCAGTTTGCGACTTGCCTGATTCCCCTGATGGGCGAAAAAGACGCGGCGATTGCCGCCGCTACGGAAGCCGTCCACGGGTTTCCCGATGTCTACGCCAAAGAATGGCAGGATGTGTTCGGCAAAAAGCTCGGGTTTGCGAGGGCAATGAATGGCGACAAGGAGTTGATTCAGGAGTTTCTTGATGAGATGGCAAGATCAGGGGCTGATTTCACCATTACTTTCAGAAACTTGTCCAATGACGTTACGCCTGATGGCATGGAAGATTGGGCAGCCCGCTGGAGGAGAAGACGAGACGAGGAGCGCTCTTGCGGCGCCACGGATATCTCAGCGGCGAACCCCGCATTCATACCGCGCAATCACCTCATCGAACAGGCGATTGCCGCGGCGACAGCGGGAGACTTCGCACCATTTCACAGATTGAATTCCGTCCTTGCGCGTCCGTTCGAGGAACAATCCGAGTTCAGCGACCTGCAATCTCCGCCTCAGCCGCACGAAGTTGTCGAACGGACATTCTGCGGCACCTGAATTGCTTCCGGTTCCACAAGATCGGGGACAATGCCTTCACGCTGACCGAAGATTTCCGTTTTTGAACGAATGCTGCGATGACCGCTATTTGTAGCCTGCACAGCGCGTGTTAGGACCAGTCAAATGGACAACCCCGAATGACATTCCTTCAGATTTCCTCGCTCCTCATCGTCTTGGCCGGCGTATTTGGCGCGATTAACTACCTTTTTCTGCGGCTGCCCTCTTCGATCGGCATCCTTGTCGTCGCTCTGGCGGCCTCTCTTGGCGTATTGGGATTGGATTTGCTTTTTCCGGGGCTCGGGATGGTCGAGACCACACGCGGCATCGTAAACGATCTGGAGTTTTCCGATGCCTTGCTGGAAGGGATGCTTGGGCTACTGCTCTTTGCCGGGGCACTTCATGTGAAAGTCGAGGACTTACGTGAGCAATGGCTGGTCGTCTTGCTGATGGCAACGATCGGCGTGGGCCTTTCGACGGTGATCGTAGGCTTCGGCTTTAGCTGGATCACCGGCATGCCGTTACTTGTCGCCCTTGTCTTCGGCGCGCTCATAACACCGACCGATCCTGTGGCCGTTCTTGGCGTGCTGCGCCAGGCCAAGCTGCCCAAGGCGCTCGAAACCAAGATCGCAGGTGAGTCCCTGTTCAACGATGGGGTTGGATATGTCGTATTCCTGATCCTGCTCGGCCTGGCCTTCCCGACCGGGGGCGGTCACGGTGCCGACATGTCGGACGCCGGGGTGCTTTTCGTCCAAGAGGCGATTGGCGGCATAGCGCTAGGCTTGGTCTTGGGCTGGCTGACATTCCGGGTGATGCGGCGGATTGACGATTATTCGCTTGAGGTCCTGATCACGCTCGGACTGGCCTTTGGCGGCTATGAACTGGCGGTTGCCTTGCACGTTTCCGCCCCGCTGATGGCCGTTTGCGCCGGGCTTCTGATTGGCGATGTCGGCGCCAAGCACGGGATGAGTGAAGAAACGCGCCGCTACGTGTCCTTCTTCTGGAACATGATCGATGAAATTCTGAACTCCGTCTTGTTTCTGATGATCGGGTTTGAGGTCTTCGCAGTCGCCTTCAATCTGGACAATCTGAAAGCAGGTGCATTCGCGATTGCCTTGGCGTTGTTGGCCCGGCTTACAGCAGTTGCGGTACCCGTCCTTATGATTAGACCTTTCCGAGAGTTTTCTCGCGGCGTCATTCCGATCATGACCTGGGGGGGCCTCAAGGGTGGAATCTCCGTCGCGCTGGCGCTGTCGCTTCCGGAAAGCGAATGGAAGCCGGTCATTTTGGCAGCGACATATCTTGTCGTCGTCTTCTCGATCATCGTTCAGGGGCTAACGGTCGCCCCGCTGGCAACGCGCCTTGGCAGGGAACCGGAGCTCGTGTGATGTCCCTTGGGCAAGCCGGAGCGCCGTATGGGAACAACGCGCAGGAACCAAAGGACGTCACCCTGCCCATCTCGAACAAGAATCGGTGGAGAAGCCCTAAGAAATGACCTAAACCCCCCACAACAGAAAACCTGATTACCAGTCAAAAAGGATATCAGATGAGTACCATCATAGAGATCATTGGCCGCGAAATCCTTGACAGCCGGGGGAACCCGACGGTCGAGGTGGATGTCATTCTTGAAGATGGCACGACGGGACGGGCGGCAGTTCCTTCCGGGGCATCAACCGGCGCGCATGAGGCTGTTGAAAAGCGGGATGGCAACAAGAATCGCTATTTGGGCAAAGGGGTTCTTGAAGCTGTTGCTGCTGTGAATGGCGAACTTGCCGAAGGTCTCGTCGGTTTCGATGCGACCGAACAGGAGGCCATCGACGGCGCGATGATCGAGATCGATGGCACGCCCAACAAGGGGCGCCTTGGAGCGAATGCGATCCTTGGGGTGTCACTGGCGGTGGCAAAGGCTGCGGCGGATTATTCCGCTTTGCCGCTCTATCGCTATGTCGGCGGATCTTCCGCCCGGGTCTTGCCCGTTCCAATGATGAACATCATCAATGGCGGGGAACATGCTGATAACCCTATAGATATTCAAGAGTTCATGATCATGCCAGTGGCCGCGAACGATATTCGCGGTGCCGTCCAGATGGGATCCGAAGTCTTTCACACGCTGAAAAAAGAGCTATCGGACGCCGGACATAATACGAGCATCGGTGACGAAGGCGGCTTTGCCCCCAACCTGTCCAGCACGCGGGACGCCCTCGGTTTCATCCTTAAGTCGATCGAGAAGGCAGGCTACAAACCGGGAGAGGACATCTATCTTGCGCTGGATTGCGCGGCAACAGAGTACTTCAAGAACGGGCGATATGTCCTTTCTGGGGAAGGTAAAACCCTGACGTCGGACGAGAATGTGGATTACCTTTCTGCGCTCGTCAAAGACTACCCGATCATCAGCATCGAAGACGGCATGGCAGAGGATGACTGGGACGGCTGGAAGGCCTTGACCGAAGCTTTGGGCAGCAAGGTGCAATTGGTCGGCGATGACTTGTTCGTCACGAACCCGCTTAGGCTTGCAGACGGAATCAAACGTGGCTGCGCCAACTCGATGCTCGTAAAAGTAAATCAAATCGGCACCTTGTCAGAGACACTTAAAGCCGTCGATATGGCACATCGGGCCAGATATACCAACGTCATGAGCCATCGATCCGGCGAGACCGAAGATACCACAATCGCCGATCTCGCTGTTGCCACGAACTGCGGGCAGATCAAAACCGGGTCGCTGTCCCGATCCGACCGAATGGCGAAATACAACCAGTTGATCCGCATCGAGGAGATGCTGGGAGAAACGGCGGAATATGCCGGGCGTTCGATTCTGCGCTAGGGTCATCCCCACTGCTGTGCAAGAAAGATGGAAGCGTGATCTCTGATCTGCCTCTTGAAGATCTGGGGTCTCGGACCGGCAAGCGTTAGTGGTTCGGCAGGTGATTTGATCGCCGGGCTTTAGAACTGGAAAGTTCTTTCGCTTGGTACCGGCCCGCTTCACCCCTGCCTTCGTGACATATTGCCAGCTCGAGGTACCAGATGACAAAACTTTCCACCGGCCAACTTACGGTACGCAGTCGATCGGAGTTCATCCGACACGTTGCCTGGTTCTTGTCTTTTGCAACTGCGTTTCTGGTGCTGTCGCTCGGCCTCGGGCTTTTGGGCTATCATTGGATCGTCGGGTTGAGCTGGATTGACAGCCTGCTGAACGCAAGCATGATCCTGACGGGCATGGGTCCGGTCGATACGATGCCTGACAACCCTTCGAAACTGTTCTCCAGCTTCTATGCGATGTTTGGCGGAGCGGTCTATCCGGCAATGACGGCGGTGATCCTTTATCCCTTCGTGCACCGGATGATGACGATCTTGCATCTGCAAGCTTGGGACATCAGCGACGAGGACGAAACGCGACATGACGGATGCTGACCAGATCATCGCAAAATTGCGGCTGACTGCCCATCCCGAAGGTGGATGGTATCGCCAGACGTGGGTCGCGGACGGACCCGGTCGACCCACGGGCACGTGCATCTACTATCTGCTCAAAGCCGGTGAATACAGCCATTGGCACCGTGTCGATGCGACCGAAATCTGGCACTATTATACAGGATCCCCCCTGCTTGTTTCCATATCCGAAACCATTACTGGACCACGCGTGGACATTCTTCTTGGTGCGGACTTATTGTCAGGGCTTTTGCCTCAATTGATCGTTCCTTCGGGAGCGTGGCAATCGGCACGGAGTACGGGTGCCTACACGCTGGTCGGATGCACTGTTTCACCCGGATTCACATTTGACGGATTTGAACTCGCACCGGCTGGAATCGATGCTCCCGCCTGACACCGCCGACAACGAGCGTTTTGCGCCGCGCCCTTGCCGGTGTTGCAAACCGGCGCCGTTTTGGATGCGTGGCAAAGAAACATGCTTTTCTCGGTTGTGAGATGGAATCATTTGTTACAGATGTCGAAATGAGATGGGTTGGGGAACTCGAAAAAAGGAGCCATAGGCGATGCGACTCCACTCCTTACGCTTTCCCCTTGCTGCCCTGCTTTGTTCTGCTGCGAGCGTCGCCGCCGCCAAGAACTGTTCAAGCGAGGGAAGCCTGAGCTATCTCGGCAGAACCAGCGACTCCTCTCGGTCGGTCTGGTTGTCCACGATCCAACCCGGCAGTTCGACCTCTTTCACGCTTGAGGCTGCTCAGGGAGGCAATGTAGTCGACACTTTTGGGCCAAGAACACCAGGAACGGATTTCCGGCATCTTTCGCTCTCGCCGTTTGTTTCGAACGGGAACGGTGGTGCCCATAAGCTCTACGATACGAATTCGGGCGACTGTCTACTGGATACGCAGAATCAGAAGGACGGCTTCGTCTTTCCTCCGTTCCCTTCGCGACCTCCTGTGGGAGTAAGACCGCCGATCGGAATCCTGCCACCGCCCGGCGGGCTGATGCCGTCCCTTCCGGGCGGAGTACGGCCACCGATCGCGACACTGCCGCCATCGGGCGTGATGCCGACCTTGCCCGGAGGTGTCCGACCTCCGATCGGGACGTTGCCGCCCACGGGGGTAATGCCGGGGGTCCCCGCCAAACCGGTACCGCCCATCGCAACGCTACCACCCAGCGGGGTTATGCCTGAACGACCCATCGGTGTCGTGCCACCAATAGGGACACTGCCTCCGGGCGGTGGTGGCAGTGGCGGGACTGGCGGGGGCGGCGCGATCACAGAGGGCAGATCAATTGCGCCCACTACCGCAAGTTATGGGGGATCAGAAGCGGGAGGCGCAAACTCCAGCTGCACGACAGATCCAGAAAACTATCCTGGCTTGCCCTTCTGCGATCAAAACTCGGCCAATGGCGCGTATGTCGCAGGAGCACCTCTGACACCGGGCCGCGACCTTGGTCCGCCGACGCGCTGGAATACCTGGGTCGATACCCGGTTCATCCAGACCGATGACGACCGGTCCCACTTCGAACGGTCGGGCAAGTCGGTGTCGGTCGGCGGCGGAATCGACTATGCCTTGTCGGATGGCAGCATCGTCGGCTTGCAAGTGATCTGGGAGAGATCAGAGGCTGACGCCCTGGGGGATGCGTTTGACCAAAGCTCGACCGGCGTTTCAGTCGGGCCGTATGCCGCGATCAGTCTGAACGATCGATGGGCGCTGTCGGGCAGTCTGACCTGGGGGCGCCACGATACCGACGTGGACCTGGTGGGACTGCAGAGCAGCTATGATCAGGACCGGCTGACCGCCGACGTTACCTTGACCGGCCAGTACGTCTACGACGACGGGAACTATCTGCGTCCGCAATTTTCTTTGAGCTACCTGCGGCTGGAGGACCAAGATCACACCCTGAAAGGCAAAGTCTCGGGAACACCGGTTTCCATCGATGTGAATGGCGCGGCTTCAACTTACGGCACCTTCAGTCCCAGCGTGGAATTGGGTCGCGTCATTCTGGACGACGGCAAGCTATGGGTGCCCTATGGCGAGTTCGGGGCGATTTACGAATTCGACCGGCCGGAACGCGCCGGACTTTTCGGTGGCGATGAGCCGTCGCGCTGGTCGGGAACGCTCCGCACCGGGTTGCGGATGCGGACCGACGGGGCTTTCTACGCCGATGTGTCGCTGGGATATCTGAGCGTGTTTCAATCCGATCTCGACGTGGTCGAGGTCGGGGCGTTCCTGGCTTGGGGCTTCTGAAGGCCCGCGCGGATCAAAGGGCGACCTTGTATTCCTGTATCGTGTTGCCGCCGTCGACGACGATCATCTGTCCAGTCAGGTAACTCGCTTCGTCGCTGGCCAAAAAGACCGCGACATGTCCGACCTCTTCGGGGCGTCCGGGGCGGCCGACGGGCGTGTATTTGCCCGCGGTAATTTCCGCTTGGCTGCTGGACGCGGTGTGAATCCAGCCCGGACCGATGCAGTTGACCGTGATATTGTCGGTGCCCGTTTCGATGGCAAGTGCACGCACCATCCCGAGCATTCCGGCCTTCGCCGAGGCGTAGACGCTGCTGCGCGCGATCCCGACGACCGGGCCGGTGACAGAAGAGATGTGTACAATCCGCCCATAGCGGCGTTGGGTCATGTCCGAAAGCACTGCGCGGGTCACGAGAAATGCAGTCTTGAGCGAGATGTCAATACCGTAGTCCCAGTCTTCTTCCGAGGTGGTCCGCAGCGGCTTGCCGCTGGTTTCTCGCCCGATCTGGACCATGCCGGCATTGTTCACAAGAATATCGATCGGGCCAAGTGCTGCCCGGGTTGCCGCGACCAGTGAATCGACCTGACCGCTGTCAGTCAGGTCGGCGGGCGCGGCAAAAGATGTCGCAGCGTCGCCACCAAGCTCTGCCAGCCGATCGAAAATCCGGTCGGTCGTCGAAGTAATCGCCACCTTGGCGCCCGCTGCGTGCAACAGGCGCGCCGTGGCGAAACCGATCCCGTCGGCGCTCCCTGCCCCGGTGACAAGTGCCACCCTGCCTCTTACCCCGGCCATGGCGGCAGACCTAACCCATCGCCCGAAGGCGCTTGATCAGGCTCGACGTGTCCCAGCGGTTACCGCCCATCTTCTGCACGTCCTTGTAGAACTGATCGACAAGGGCCGTGACGGGCAGACTGGCACCGTTTTCATTGGCGGTCGACAAACAGATGCCCAGATCCTTGCGCATCCAGTCCACAGCGAATCCATGGTTGAACTTGTCATCGATCATGGTCTCGTAGCGGTTCGACATTTGCCACGACCCGGCGGCGCCTTGCGAAATCACTTCGACGACGGCCTTGCCGTCCAGCCCGGCCTTTTCCGCGAAGTGAAGCGCTTCTGACAGACCCTGAACGAGGCCCGCTATGGCTATCTGGTTGACCATCTTCGTCAACTGGCCAGAGCCGCTTTCGCCGAGTCTCTTACAGGCCTTTGCGTAGGCGTCGATGATCGGTTCGGCGCGTGCATAGGCGCCTTCGTCACCACCGCACATCACCCCGAGCTGGCCGTTTTCCGCCCCCGCCTGACCGCCGGAAACCGGCGCATCGACAAAGGAAATCCCCTTGGCATTCGCCGCTGCATAGAGCTCTCTCGTCACGGCAGCCGAAACGGTCGTGTGATCGACGAAGATCGTGCCTGCCGACATGCCGGCAAAGGCACCGTCCGGACCGACGCAGACCGCGCGCAAGTCATCGTCGTTGCCGACACAGGCCATCACGAAATCTGCGCCCTTGGCGGCCTCTGCCGGTGTCTTTCCGACCTTGCCACCCTGTTCCGCGGCCCATTTTTCCGCTTTTGCCGTGGTTCGGTTGTAGACGGTTACACTGTGTCCCGCCTTTACCAGATGACCCGCCATCGGGTAGCCCATAACCCCAAGTCCCAAAAACGCAACGTTAGCCATGACTTTCCCCTTTTTGCGGTTTGTCCTATTGTCACAACCTGATTAAACGCTTCAGAACTCGGGTCAACCGCAGGCATACATGGCAAAGATATTTCGTTGGCTGCTACGGGTCTTCACCGCCCTAGTCGTGCTGGTCCTGCTGGCCGGCACGTTGGTGTATTGGCTGGCGTCGCGGTCACTGCCCGACTACAGCGCCGACCACGAGGTTGCAGGAATCACCGCCCCGGTCGAGATCGTGCGCGACAATGCCGATGTGCCGCATATTTTTGGCGCGACTGATGCCGATGTCTTCTATGGCCTTGGGTTCGCGCAGGCACAAGATCGCTTGTGGCAAATGGTCATGCTGCGCAGAACAGCGCAGGGGCGGCTGTCAGAGATTTTCGGCACGCGCACGCTGAAAGTAGACGAGCTGCTGCGCAGGCTCGACATCTATAATCTTGCCGTTGCTTCGGTCGAAACTCAGGACGCGGATACCAAATCCGCGCTGGCCGCGTATTCCGCCGGCGTCAATGCTTGGCTTGCCGAGGTAAACAGGGGGTCACTGGGGCGGGGCGCACCGGAATTCTTCTTGTTCTCCAACGAAATAGCGCCTTGGCAACCCGCCGATTCCATCGCCATCGTCAAATTGATGGCGCTGCAGCTTTCCGGCCATCTGGCAAATGAGGTCCTCTACGCCCGCACGTCCCTATTGCTGCCTGAAGACCGGGTGCGCGACATCCTGCCCGATGTGCCGGGAGAAGGAATCGCGGCGCTGCCGAAATACGCCTCGCTGTTTCCCGACGTTCCGCGATATGCCGCAAACACAACCGCCCCGACTGACCCGCTGTCCCCGGTCAAACCCAGGGATCTGGCCGGGGCATCGAACGCTTGGGCCGCGGCCCCGTCCCGTTCGGCAACCGGATCCACCCTGCTGGCCAACGACCCGCACCTGGGTTTCACGGCACCGTCAATCTGGTACCTGGCACGGCTGGAACTGAGCACCGGCGGCGTGATCGGAGGCACGATTCCGGGCGTCCCTGCCGTCCTGCTGGGCCGGTCCGAAGACTTTGGCTGGGCTCTGACCAGTTCCTACATGGACGATCAGGACGTCTATATCGAAAAGCTGAACCCAGACGACCCGAGCGAGGTCCTGACTCCCGATGGCTTCAAGCCGATGCTGACCCGGCCCTCGATCATCAAGGTCAAGGATGCGGCTCCGGTTGCGCTCGATCTGCAATGGACCGAGAATGGCCCGGTACTGCCCGGCGACCAGTACGATCTGGGGACCGTCACTCCACCCGGTCATATCACGAGCCTTGCCTGGACAGCGCTCTCGGGAAAGGACACAACGCTTTCGGCCGGGATGCGGCTGATGCGCGCCAAGACCGTAGCGGAAGGACTTGCCGCAGGGGAAGGCTTTGTCGCGCCAACCCAGAATCTGACGCTGGCAGACCACACCACGATCGCGCTGAAAACAGTCGGCGCCATGCCCCGCCGCTCTGCCCGGCACCAGAGTCAGGGGCGTATGCCGTCGCCCGGCTGGCTTGCGGAAAACCGCTGGCAGGGCCGGATGAATTACCAAGCCAATCCGGAATTCGTCGCGCCGGATGGCGGCATACTAGGCAATACCAACAACAAGACATTGGACAGGCCCTTTCCGTTCCACGTCTCCTTCACCTGGGGCGACACTCAGCGCATCCAACGCTGGAAGCGACTGATGCAGAACCGCGAAGTGCACACGCGCGAGAGCTTCATCGAAGCGCAGCAGGATACCGTCAGCTTCACGGCGCGATCGCTGCTGCCGCTGATTGCCGCGGACCTGTGGTTCACCGGAGAGGCCGCGCCTGACGGCACCGCGGAGCGCCAGAGGCAACGCGCTCTGGACCTGCTGGCCGATTGGAATGGCGAGATGAATGAACACTTGCCGGAGCCGCTGATCTACGCCGCATGGATCCGGGCGCTGCAGGACCGCTTGATCCGCGACGAACTGGGCCCCCTTTCACGGGAATATACCCATGTCGAACCGATTTTCATTGAACGCGTCTTTCGCGACGTGGATGGTGCGTCGGCCTGGTGCGACGTCTTGCAATCGGCGGCGATTGAATCCTGCACCGACATATCTCGGGCCGCACTTGACGACGCGTTGTTGTGGATCGCCGAACATTATGGATCGGCCCTTGAATCCTTGCGTTGGGGTGACGCACATGTTGCGGCGCAGAACCATGCGGTCCTCGGCATGATGCCGGTCATCAACTGGCTCGTGAATATCCAGCAATCGACGTCCGGTGGCGACAATACACTACTGCGCGGGCGCACCTCGGGCGTCGAGCCGACCCCGTTTCAGAACGTGCACGGACCGGGCTATCGCGGTGTCTACGATTTCGCAGATCCCGACAGTTCCGTATTCGTCATCTCGACCGGACAATCGGGGCATTTCCTGTCCCGTCACTACGATGATCTGGGAGAGTTATGGCGGCGCGGGGAATATATCCCGATGTCGCTTGACCCCGACTTGGCCAGGGCCGCCGCGGTCGGGATTACTCACCTTCTTCCCGCGTCCCAGTGACCTAGCAATAGCGTTCCGGACCAATCCATTGACTGTCGGGATACCGATCGCCGTGGGCCCAGCCGACCGGAAGAACATCCTCGATTCTGGCCAGTTCATCGACAGTTAGCGGCTTGACACAGCCTGCTGCCAATTCGCGCAAGTGCGACACCGACCGGGTTCCGGGGATCGGGACTACCTTCGGGCTGCGCGTCAAGAGCCATGCGATGGCAAGGCCCGCGGTGGGACAACCCATATCGGCGGCCAACCTGCGGAACTTGTCTGTCGTCGTGAGATTCGCGGCAAAATTGGCCCCGTTGAAACGAGGGCTATTTTCGAGGATCGGGCTTGCAGCGACGCGGTCCGCATCCGGCGGGTTGTCTGTCAGAAGCCCTCGGCCAACCGGAGAAAAGGCGACCAGCGCCGTCCCCAGCCGCTCGCATTCCTGAACCAGCCCGAGATCTGGATAGCGGGTCTGCAGGGAATATTCGGACTGCACGGCCGCGATCGGGTGCACTGCCGCCGCCCGGCGCAGCGACCATGGTGCGATTTCAGAATAGGCGATCGCCTTCACCTTGCCTGCCTTGATAAATCCCGCGAGGGTTTCGGTCACTTCCTCTATCTCGATCCGCTTGTCGCGGCGGTGGACATAGAAAAGGTCGACGCAATCGACACCGAGACGCTTCAGGCTGCCGTCAAGTTCACTCGCCAGATGGTCCGGGGAATTGTCGAAAGTTGATTTTCCGGTCGCAGGGTCGCGGGAGATACCGGCCTTGGTTGCGATCTTGAACCAATCGCGGGCCTCGGCACCGCGAGATGCCAGGTAGCTGCCGATCATCGCTTCGGACCTGCCCATTCCGTAGATATTGGAGGTGTCGATATGGTCGATGCCGAGCGAAATGGATTCGTCGAGCAACGCGTGGGCTTCTGCCTCGGTCGAGGCGCCATACATGCCCGAAAAGGACATTGCCCCGATGCCTATGGGCGATACCATTGGCCCGCCGCTGCCCAGTGCGCGTTTTTCCATGTCAACATCTCCCTTATTCGTCGGCGTGCGTCAAAGTTCGCGGAACAGCTTTTCCTGCCGCGCCGTCCAGCGCACAAGCATGCGGTATCCATCTTCTGTCTGTTGGTCTTCCTTGACCAGACCTTGGGCGAATAGCCAAGCCCGTTTGCGCCCTTCGGTGAAAGGAAGCGTCAGCACCAGCTCATGGCGTGCTTCCGACAGGGCTCCGGATACTGCATCCAGCAGTTGCGGGACGCCTTCGCCGGTCAGGGCGGAAACCGCGAAGACATCCTGCCTCCGTTCGGCTTGGGTCCGAAGCGCATCGCGCTCTTCGGGAGGCAGATTGTCGATCTTGTTCCAGACCTCCAGCAAGGGCGCGTCTGCGGCAACCCCGAGATCCTTCAGGATCGTCATGACATCTTCGGCCTGTTCCACGCTCTGCGGATGGCTGATATCCCGGATATGCAGGATCAGGTCGGCACCTAGCACCTCTTCAAGAGTCGCCCGGAACGCCGCGACCAGTTGAGTGGGCAAATCGGATATGAAGCCCACAGTGTCGGACAGGATGACCTTTTGTCCCGAGGGAAGTTCGATCGAACGCATCGTGGGGTCGAGCGTAGCAAAGAGCATGTCTTTGGCCAGAACGCTGGCACCGGTCAGCCTGTTGAAGAGCGTCGACTTGCCTGCGTTGGTATAGCCCACCAGAGCCACAATCGGAAACGGCACTTTCTGGCGCGCCGCCCGGTGCAGTTCGCGGGTCTTCACCACCTTACCAAGTTGGCGCTTGATGCGGGTGATCGCCTCGTCGATAGCGCGCCTGTCCGCTTCGATCTGGGTTTCGCCGGGACCGCCGACGAATCCCAAACCACCACGTTGGCGTTCAAGATGGGTCCAAGCCCGAACCAGGCGGGTGCGCTGATAGCTCAGCGCCGCGAGTTCCACTTGCAGAACCCCTTCCCGCGTACGCGCCCGATCCGCGAATATCTCAAGGATCAGCCCGGTCCGGTCCAGCAGCTTGACGCCCCATTTTTTCTCTAGGTTGCGCTGCTGGACAGGCGTGACCGGTCCATCCACAAGGACGAGCCCAATATCTTCATCCTCGAATTTCTGGGCCAGCTCGGCAAGCTTTCCGGTTCCGAACAGATGCCCCGGCTGCGGGTTCGGCAGTCGCACGACATCCGCCCCGATAACGTCGAGATTTGGCAGGGCCGCTGCTAGAGAAACGGCTTCTTCAAGCGCCGGGCCCGGGGCCCGGCGGTCGCGGTCTGACTGGATATCGGGGTGCAGGACCCACGCACGCATGACGCGTGCGCCATGTTCCATCACGATGCTTCTTCACCGTCGTAAAGGCTAATCGGCTGCGACGGCATGATCGTTGAAATGGCGTGCTTATACACCAGCTGAGACTGTCCATCGCGGCGCAAGAGCACACAGAAATTATCAAACCAAGTGATGACACCCTGCAGTTTGACACCGTTTATCAGAAATATTGTGACCGGAACCTTAGTCTTACGGACGTGGTTAAGAAATGCATCCTGCAAATTCTGTTTGTCGGCAGCCATAGCTTTTCGCCTTTTTTATTGCGCGGTTTCCTTGCGTTCTGCCCCTCGGCGGCAGGCCGTTAAGATATTAGCATCAATTATGTCGTGCATATGCAAGAGATTCCAGCCCAAAAATCAGGCGTTTAAGGGCCGCTAGCCAAGACTTGCCTAGCGTCTCCAGAATTCGGGGTTCAGAAGCGCGATTATCGCAAGCATTTCCAGTCGGCCAATGATCATCGCCAACGCGGCTATCACCTTCGCCCCCTCATGCAGATTGGCATAGCTCATGGGGGTATCGCTGGCGATCGCCAGAACAGGTCCGGTGTTGGAAAGAGTCGCCACGGCGACAGTGGTCGCCGCCTCGAAACTGAGGCCGAAACCGGCGAGCGCCAGTGTCACCAGCGCGATCGACATGCCGAACAGCATGAAGAATATCCACGCGACATAGGCTCCTTGCCGGCGCAGTCGTCGAGCCGCCCCACCGGCACCGCCGACCGAGTTTGGGTGAACAAGTTTGTCCAGTTCCCGCGCGCCGTGCTTATAGAGCGCATAGACTCGCAAGAGCTTTACCCCGCCTGCCGTCGTCGCGACCCCGCCGCCAACAAGTGCGAGCCCCATCAGTATGAGGCCCGGCGTGGCAAGGCCCGACCAGTGCTGCGCCTCGGACCAGGAGGTTGAGACGAAACCGGTGGTCGACAGGAAGGACATCACTGTGAAGACGCTCCCCCAGAGCGCCTGCCCTGCTGCCGATAAGTCGCGAACCTCATCGACTTCAAGCGCCCCAAACCAGTGACGCAGGAACAAGAGACCCGGAACCGCAACAATCAGCGCCATACCCAGTCGAAACTCCGGGTCGCGGATCAGGCGCAAAAGTCCATTGCCGGATTGATCAGGTGCGAAACTTGCCCGAGACAGAGAAAAGATCAGGAAAAAACTGATCAGCACCTCGCCCGCGACCCCCGAACTCGCCATCGGCAGGCCAGAAAGCGGGGTGATACCGCTGGTCGAAAGCACCGACATGGCGTGGCAAAACGCGACCAGCGGCGTGTCACCCGCCATCAGCAGGCCAATCCACAGAACGATCGTCAGGCCGACATAGATCGGAAAGAGCCTGCCGGCGAAACGTTGCAGGCGCTTGGTAGCGTCGGTTGCCCAGATTTCGTCGGTCGACTGGGCCGGTCCGCGTCCGGCTTCGTGCGGCGAGAGAACCTCGTAGCCACCCAGATTGATGGGCGCGAGAATTGCAACGGCGGTCACCCAGACGAAAAATCCTCCCATCCAGCCGACCTGCGCCCGCCACAAATGCAGCGTTCCCGACAACCGCGAAGGATCAAAGACCGTTGCCCCTGTGGTCGTCAGGCTGGAAACCATCTCGAAATAGGCGTTGAAGTAAGTGGTATCCCGCACCGCTTCCACCATCGGCACTGCCAGCATTAGCGGCAGCAGGGTAAAGGTTCCGACGAGTGCCAGAAGATGGCTGCGCACCTGATTTTGTGGACGATAGTTCGCCGTCGCGATACCGATGATCGCTGCGAGAATAAGAAAGATCGTGCCCGAAAGCAGGAAGCTTCGCATCACATGCATGTCGCCTGTGGCCGCGGCATGTGCTGCGGGCAGAGACATGGACAAAGCCCCGATTCCCATCAGGATGACCATGAACGGCAATCTGAGAATGCGACCCAGCATCAGAAGAAGTCGATCGAAACCTGCAGCAGCCGCTCGACTTCGGGCACATCAACAGCCATCGAGAAGATCGTGATGATGTCGCCTTCCTCGATCCGGGTCGAGCCGGTCGGCTTGATCATCTTGTCGCCCTTCATCACGGCGCCGATCAGCACGCCTTCCGGAAAACCCGTGTCGCGGATCAACTGCCCCGAAATCGGGGAGGTCGATAGCACCTGGGCTTCGATCACTTCGGCTTCAGCATCGCCGATTGAATAGACCCCGCGAACGCGGCCATGACGGATGTGACGCAGAATAGAGGATACGGTCGTCGAACGCGGATTGATATGAGCATCAATGTCGAGATCGGCAAGAAGCGGAACGAGCGTCGGGTCGTTGACCAGACAGATCGCCATTTCGCATCCCATCGACTTGGCGCGCACGGCGGCCAGAATGTTGGTCTTGTCGTCATCAGTCACGGCGAGGATCGCGTCGGCGCGCTCTGCGCCTGCCTCGGTCAGAAGTTCCATCGACAGGCCATCGCCGTTCAACACGATCGTTCGTTCGAGGGAATCAGCGGCCTTTTCCGCAATCTTCCGGTCACGTTCGATGACTTTGGCGCGAATTCGGTCAGTCTTCTTTTCCAGCGCCGAGGCCACCGCCAAACCGACATTGCCGCCGCCGACAATCACGACGCGTTCCTTCTTCGTGGTCGACTTGCCAAATATCTCGAGGGTGCGGTTCAAATCCTCGGTATCGCAGAGCAAATACACCTGATCATCCGGGAACAACTGGTCGCCCGGTTCGGGCACGAATAAGCGCGTCTCACGGCGGATGCCGACAACGATCGCGCGAAGCGTGGAAAACAGGTCGGTCAACTGCCGCAGAGGCGTATTGATCACCGGGCAATCTTGATCGAGCGCGATGCCTATCAGCTGGGCACGACCGTTCATGAAGCCTTGGGTATCGAAGGCAGAGGGTGCCGCAAGACGGCGCAAGGCAGCCTCCGCCACCTCCCGCTCCGGGCTGATCACGACGTCAATCGGAACATGATCGCGGCGATAGAGGTCGGAATAGATGGCTGTATGATAGCTCTGGCTTCGCAAACGCGCGATCTTGCGCGGTATCGAAAAGACCGAATGGGCGACCTGGCAGGTGATCATGTTCACCTCGTCGGAATAGGTCGCAGCGATGATCATATCCGCATCCCGAGCCCCTGCCCGTTCCAATACATCGGGATAGCTTGCAAAGCCGACGACCCCCTGAACGTCCAGAGTGTCAGTCGCGCGGCGCACGAGATCGGGGTTGTTGTCAACAACCGTAACGTCGTTCTTTTCGCCCGCAAGGTGGCGGGCAATCTGCCAGCCGACCTGACCTGCCCCACAGATGATGACTTTCATCGCTTCGATCCTTTGCGAAACCCGGACCTATCGCATGGCAGACGGAGCGATAGGCGTCAATCTTCGCCCTCACCGACATAGGCCACGCGCCCACCGGCTTTCGAGCTGGTGACAACCCCAAGTGACTTGAGCTTGCGGTGCAACGCGCTGCGTTCCATCCCAACGAATGTGGCCGTACGGCTGATATTGCCGCCAAAACGGTTGATCTGGGTCAACAGATATTCACGTTCAAATAATTCGCGAGCCTCGCGGAGGGGAAGCGTTGCAAGGCTGCCGGACAGAACAACGCGACCATTCTCGTCAGCCTCTTGTTCTCCCGAAGGCAGTTCAGCAGCCGTAATTGGACCGCTGCTGTCGCCCAGGATCAACACGCGCTCGACCACATTCTTCAGCTGCCGAACGTTGCCCGGCCAGAGCATGGTCTGCATCAACGCGATCGCATCTTCGGAGAGCTTGCGCAGTGGCAGGCCCTGGCTCTTGTTGAAGCTAGCGATGAAATGCGACGTCAGCTCCGGAATATCCTCGCGCCTCTCTTCCAGCGAGGGGACCGAGATTGGCACGACATTGAGCCGGTGGAAAAGCTCTTGACGAAAATTTCCGGCAGCAATTTCAGCCTCTAGGTCTTTGTTAGTGCTGGATATTACGCGAATATCGACATTGACGTTCCCCGATCCGCCCGATCGCTGAAACTGCTGGTCAACGAGCACGCGGAGTATCTTGGACTGCGTGCCAAGCGGCATATCGGCAACTTCGTCGAAATAGACAATGCCGCCGTTGGCCTGTTCCAACAGGCCCGGCTCGACACCACGGTCCGTACCCTCTCGCCCAAACAGCACTTCTTCCATGCGGTCGGGTTCGATAGATGCCGAATTCACGCTGATGAAAGGGGCATTGGCGCGGTTGGAATTGGCGTGAATATATCGTGCGGCAACTTCCTTGCCCGATCCTGCCGGACCTGTCAGCATCACGCGCCCGTTCGACTTCGTTACCTTGTCCAGACTTGATTTCAATGCCTTGAAAGCAGAACTTGATCCGAACATCTCCGAAGATGTTACATCTTTGCGGCGCAGTTCCAGATTTTCACGGCGCAGGCGGCTGGCTTCCATTGCACGTCGGATCACAACGAGCAACTGGTCAATGTTGAAGGGCTTTTCGATGAAATCGTAAGCTCCCTGCTTGATCGCGGCCACGGCAATTTCAATGTTTCCGTGACCCGATATGATGACGATCGGAATCTCCGGATTGTCGCGTTTCACCGTCTTGAGAATATCAATCCCGTCCATCTGACTGTCCTTCAGCCAGATATCCAGGATCATCAGCGCCGGCGGCTCTTTTGTGACCTCCGCCATGCATGAATCCGAGTTGGCCGCGAGGCGCGTCGCGTAGCCTTCATCCTTCAGGATATCCGAGATGAGTTCGCGGATATCGCGTTCGTCGTCTACAATCAGTATGTCACCCATGACTGCACTTCCTCATTTTGCACCTGCTTGTTCGGAGCTCGCTTTGGGCAAAGTCGCATTGCCGAGCGGCAGCAAGATCTCTGCCCGAGCACCCCGATGGTCGGATTCTGTGTCGAAGGGATCGGCATCCGACAACGTCAGCCGACCTCCGTGTTCTTCTATAATCTTCTTCACGATCGGCAGCCCAAGTCCGGTGCCCTTTTCGCGTGTCGTCACATAGGGTTCAAACAGGCGTGCCCGATCTTCGGGCAGACCGATGCCGTTGTCGGAGATCGTGATGCGGGCATCGCCATCCAGCGCCTGAAGCGTGACGCGGATTTCCGGGTTGTGGCCATCGTAAGCGCCTCTTTCCTGATAAGATTCAATGGCCTCCCCGGCGTTCTTTATAAGGTTTGTCAAGGCTTGCCCGATCATTGTTGCATCCAGTTCTGCGGGCAGAGGAGCATCCGGAATCTCAGCCGACAACTTAACGGATGGCATTGCGCTTTCCTGCAAATGAACGGCATCCCGCACCAGCTGCGCAATATCAACGGCGCGGCGTTCAGGTTCCGGCATACGCGCGAATTTTGAGAATTCATCCACGATGCGACGCAGATCACCGGTCTGCCGGATGATCACGTCGGTATATTGCTCAAGATCGCTCCCCAGATCCCCCACCACAGGCATGAATTTGCGCTTCAGGCGTTCGGCCGAGAGCTGAATCGGTGTCAGCGGGTTCTTGATCTCATGGGCAATACGGCGGGCAACATCGCCCCAAGCAGCCATCCTTTGTGCTGAAACAAGGTCCGTCACGTCGTCAAAGGCCACGACGTAGCCTTCAAGCCTGCCTTCCGAGTTACGGCGCGTCGACATGCGGACCAGTAGGTTTTCCAGCTTGCCGCGTCGAACAACGTGGATTTCCTCTTGCGCAACCTCCGAACCGCTGCTTCGCAGCTTGCCAAAGAGCGGGCCGAACTCGGGAACGGCGTAGGCAATGTTCGTTGACTGGCCAGCCTCCTCCGGCAATTCCAGAAGGCGTTCGGCAGACCGGTTCACGAAATCGACGCGGCCGGTTTCATCAAGACCCACAACCCCGGCCGTCACAGAGGACAGGACGGAGTCAAACTGTCGACGCCGCTCTTCAATCTGGCGGTTGTTTTCCAAAAGCGTGTCGCGCTGCCCTTTCAACTGCCGCGTCATCTGGTTGAAGATTCGCCCGAGCATGGCGATCTCGTCGTCGCCTTCCTCCTCGAGAACCTGCACGTCGAGATCGCCCGAACCGACACGCTGGGCGGCACCGGCAAGTCGACCGACCGGACGCGCCAGACGTTCAGCAAACCACAGGCCCAACCAGATCGCAGCGAGGATGAGGATCAGCGCAAAGCCCAGATATAGAAGGCCAAATTCAAAGAGCAGCCGACCACGCTCGTTTTCCAATTGGTTGTAGAGGTGGACGGTTTCCTTGGTTTCATCGAGAAGGCTGAGAATGCTGCCGTCGACATTCCGGCTGACATAGAGATAGCGATCGACGAATGAAGACAACGCCACGAGCGCCCGAAATTCGTTGACGGTCCAGTCCTGAATCAGGACAACTTCGCCGTTCCTCGCGCGAGTCAGATCGTCATCAGACGGGCGCTCGAAATCGAATAGATAGGATCCCTCCCCCCGCGACCTGATTTCCGCAGCGCCATCGATGACATAGGCCTCGCGCAGGCCCCGCTGAATCTGCTTCTGACCCTGCGTCAGCAATTGGCGGACATCGCCATCGGAAACAAATGTTCTCTCGCGTTTGTTGCTGTCCAGAAAAGCCGCTAGGGCGTTCGCATCCTGGATGAGATCCTGACGGTGCCCTTCCTCATAGGCTTCTGCAGCCGCGAGTGAATTACCGACAACGGCGCGGACCCTGTCCGAAAACCAACCCTCGATACCGAAATTCACGGTGATTGCGGCGAAGACAGCCACGAGGACGGTGGGGATCAAAGCAATCAGGGCGAAAACGCCGGTCAGTCGCAGGTGAAGCCGCGAGCCCGCAGACTGGGCCCGGCGCGCCGCGACCATTTGCATGACCCGCTGCATCACCAATGCCGCCACAACCAGCACGTATACAAGGTCGGAAAGCAGAACCAGCCGCAATCCCGGCGCGTTCGCCCCTTGACCCAAGGGACCCAGCACAAGGAAAGTGAGTAGGGCAAGCACTGGCCCGAGGACGACCAACCCCAAGGTGGTCAGAGTCTGGAAACGCCTTTGACGCCTTAGCCTGCTAAGACGCTCCCAATTGGGCGTTCGGACAGGAGCCCGCACCTCCGCCACCTCATTTCAACGCCGCATGACACGGCAACCGCCACGGTGGTCTATCGGCCTGACACCGAACTGCCACTCTTCTGTTGCGCTTTTACATCAACTTGCGGCGGCGTGTCACGTTAATATCCAGATCAGTGATCTTCTTGCGCAGGGTATTTCTGTTGATGCCCAGCAGATCGGCGCATTTCGCCTGATTTCCACCGGTTGCATCCAGCGCAATCTCGATCAGGGGCAATTCAACCTCTCTGAGTATCCGTTGGTAGAGCCCCGGCGGTGGCAGGCTTCCGCCGTGCAGGTCAAAATACCGGCGCAGATGCTTGCCGATCGAAGCTGCAAGCCTGTCTCCGCTGCCACTTTGAAGCGGCTCCATCGCCGGTTGATGTGCCAGCACGGTTTCCGTCTCGGACCGACCGATCACTTCTTCGGATGATGTGACCGCCAGTCGGCGGATCGTGTTCTCAAGCTGGCGGACGTTGCCCGGCCATGAATACGTTCGGATCAGATCGAGCGCCTCCTTCGAAAAGCGGCGCAGAGGCATTCCGTCACGTTCGGCGCGGGAAAGAAAATGGTCCGCCAGCAACGGGATATCGTCAACGCGTTCGCGCAAAGACGGAACGCTAAGTGTCACGCCGCCAATCCGGTAGAAGAGATCCTGCCTGAAACTGCCCTCCTCCATCTTGCGCGCCAGATCCAGCTGGCTGGTGGCCATGATCCGCGGTGCGTTGTCGGTGAAACTGTCCAGCATCCTGACGATCCGGGCTTGTGCCTCGTCTCCGAGATCGCCGATTTCGTCGAACAGGATACTCCCCCCCTTGGCGCGGGCAAGGATGGTGGCGGGGCCCTCCATCGACGACAGGTCCGCATTTGTGGCCGTGACGAAAGGCAGCGTGCGACGGTCCGAGAAATCGTGGATCGCGCGGGCGATCAGCGATTTCCCGGTGCCTGATTCTCCGGTTATCAGGACCGGCAATTCGGTATTCATGACCCGAGCCACGAGCCGATAAAGAGATTGCATCGCGGGCGTTCGACCAATCAGGGGCAGGTCGTCACCCTTGCCGTGTGCGTCGTCGGCCCTCGCCGCCGGGGCGCGGCGCTTCACTTCCAGCGCGCGGGCCGACCGCTTCATGAGATCCGGCAGGTCGAACGGTTTCGGCAGGTAGTCGAAAGCCTCGGCCTCTGCCGCCTGAATCGCGGTCACGATGTTGTTCTGGGCCGATATGATGATCACCGGCAACCCCGGGCGCGTCTTGCTGATCTTTGGCAGCGCTTCCAACCCATTGCCGTCCGGCATCATCACGTCGGAAATGACAAGATCGCCTTTCCCCTCTTCGATCCAGCGCATCAGTGTGACGAGTGACGATGTCGCGTGAACCTTGCAACCCGCCCGGGTCAGAGCCTGTGTAAGCACCGTGCGAATCGTGCGATCGTCATCTGCGACGAGGACTGTGCCGTCCATCAGCTAGTCTCCATTTGTTTGGGTGCGACAGGCAGGGATATGCGAAACGTGGTCCGGCCGGGCACCGAATTGACCGTTATCCAGCCGTCATGGTCGGAAATGATCTTTGACACCAGCGCCAGCCCCAGACCGGTCCCGTTTTCACGACCGGAAACGAAAGGCTCGAAAATGTCAGCGGCAATTTCGGGCGGCAATCCCGGACCATCGTCGATGATCTCGACCTGCAAAGGCAAAGGATTGCCAGATCCATCCTTACGGCGAAGCCGCAGTGACAGATCGTAGAAGGTGCGAAGGCGAATTGTGCCGCTTCCCTTTCCAGCCGCTTCCGCCGCGTTCTTCAGCAGGTTCAACAAGACCTGCAGCATCTGGTCACCATCGACATATGTCGCAGGAAGCGAAGGGTCATAGTCTTCGGCGAATGTCATGTTCGCGGCAAATCCGACCTTCGCCGATTTGGTCGCCCGATCGAGGAGGTCATGGATGTTATAGGCGCGCTTGACGGGCGGACGCACATTGCCAAATTGCTCGACCTGTTCGAGCAGCGTCACGATGCGTCGGCTTTCCGCGACGATCAGGTCGGTAAGCTCCTGATCCTCTGCTGCAAGGTTCATTGAAAGGAGTTGGGCAGCCCCCGTGATCCCGGCGAGAGGGTTCTTGATCTCATGGGCCAGCATCTCGGCCATACCGATGGCGGAGCGCGCCGATGACTTTACCGAATGAGATCGCCCAAGCCGGTCTGCCAATTGCCGTGGTTCCATCAACAGCAGGACGAAACCCGGCGTCGCCAGCAAGGGGGCGATCTGAATGTTACACTGAATCGGAGCAGTGTTTCCGCCAGAAACATCGACATTGTTGATGAAAAGAACCGAGTTGTCTTTACGAACCCTCTCAAACGCGCCTTCAAGCGGAGCGTCAATTGCCAGCTTGTCGAAGACCGGCGAACCGATCATGCTCTTCGCGGAAGCATTCAGAAATTGTTCGGCTGCCGGGTTGATATCGGCGATGCCATCGTTTTCGGCCAGCAGGAAGGCGGGAACGGGCAGCGACGCCCATACCTGATCGGTTTGGCTCATGCGGCAATGCTCCAATCGGTCCCGAGCGCTTCCGGCAGGAGCGGCAGGACATTTGCTGGTTCAGGTTCGGTCAGGATGCTGCGCCTTAACGGCGCAGGCGTGTTGGCAGTGTCCATATACCAACCAAGGTGTTTGCGGGCGACCCGGGCCCCCAAAGCCGGGCCGTAAAAGGACAGCATCTGTTCGTAATGCCCTGCGACCAATCCAGCAAACCCGGCACCCGAGGGCGCCTTGGGAATGGGTTTTTCTTCTAGGCCGGCGGCAATTTCGGCCAGAAGCCAGGGCCGGCCCTGTATACCGCGCCCTACCATGACGCCATCGGCACAGGAAGCCGCGAGCGCAAGGCGCGCGGTGGCCGGACCTGTAATGTCGCCGTTTGCGATGACCGGAATGGTGACATTCTCCTTGACGTTGTAGATTGCCTGCCAATCCGCCCTTCCCTTGTAGAACTGGCATCGGGTCCGGCCGTGGATCGTGATCATCCGCACCCCGGCACCTTCGGCGCGTTTCGCGAGGGTCGGTGCGTTCAGCAACCTGTCGTCCCAGCCCAGCCGGGTTTTCAGTGTCACCGGCACGCTGACCGCTTCCACCACCGCCTCGATCAGCGAAAGCGCATGATCGAGATCCTTCAGCAATGCGGACCCGGAATAGCCGCTGGTCACTTTCTTGGCCGGGCACCCCATGTTGATATCTATGATCCTGGCTCCGTTTGCTTCGACCAGCCGCGCCGCTTCCGCCATCCAGTAAGGTTCGCGCCCGGCAAGCTGAACGGCTGTGTTCTCGATACCAAAGCCAAGCTCTGCCTTTTCCCTTGTGCCCGGACGCGACTGAACCATTTCCTGACTCGCAACCATTTCACTCACCACAAGGCCGGCACCAAAACGCTGGACGAGATTGCGGAATGGAAGATCAGTGATGCCAGCCATCGGAGCCAGCAGGACAGGTGTCGTAATGGGCAGGCCTGCCACCATAATGGTCACTTGCTCAATCCTTATGCAATATACCTTGGACTAAGGCTAACTTGCGGGAAAGGCAATTTTCAACGTCCAGTTTTCGGGCACAAATTTCTATTTGCACAATTTTCGGGCAAATTGTCTGGACCATTGTCAGGAATGATGCACCGCCCTAGACAGAGACGATCAGGATGGATGGAACATGACAACTGCTGCGATCATCGTTGCCGCGGGACGGGGAACACGGGCCGGCGCCGGCTTGCCCAAGCAGTGGCGCACATTGCAAGACCGATCACTGGTGGCATGGTCCCTGAAGGCGTTTCACGAGCATCCACTGATCGACCGCTGCGTGCTCGTGCTGCATCCCGACGACATGGCGATGGCTCCGGGATACGAAGCACATGGGAATGTCATTGTCGTCGCCGGCGGCTCAACCCGTGGTGATTCGGTCCTTTCCGGGTTGAGAGCGCTCGAGGACAGCGGCACGCGTCATGTACTGATTCACGACGCGGCAAGACCCTTGGTAAGCGACGCATTGATCGGGCGGATAAGCTCCGCGCTCGACCATGCGCAAGGCGCAGCGCCCGGTCTGGCAATCGTCGACGCTCTTTGGCGCGGGGACGACGGTTTCGTATCGGGCACCGAAGACCGCACCGGCCTGTTTCGCGCCCAAACCCCGCAAGGCTTCCATTTCGACGCGATTCTGGCGGCGCACCTGTCGCTGGCCGTTGACGCCGCCGACGATGTCGAGGTCGCACGCGCCGCTGGCATCGAGGTCGCCATCATCAAGGGCGAGGAACGCAATTTCAAGATCACCACGGCGGGCGACTTCCTGCGCGCCGAGCAGTATTTGAAGGCAGCCATGGATATACGCACTGGAAATGGATTTGACGTGCACCGGTTCGCACCCGGCGACCATGTTGTGCTTTGCGGGCTGAAAGTGCCGCACAGCAAGGGGCTTGACGGGCATTCGGACGCCGATGTCGGCATGCACGCCCTGACCGACGCCATCTATGGCGCGCTGGCCGATGGCGATATCGGGCGGCATTTTCCGCCAAGCGACCCGCAGTGGAAGGGCGCAGCGAGCGTGATCTTTCTGGAACACGCCGCCGCCCGTGCCGCCGCGCGCGGCTTCCGGATCGCCAATGCGGACGTCACGCTGATTTGTGAGCAGCCAAAGATCGGCCCGCATGCTGTTGATATGGCAGTGGAACTTTCAAGAATACTTCAGGTTGACTCGGACCGGATCAGCGTGAAGGCCACCACGTCGGAACGGCTTGGATTTACCGGACGCGAAGAAGGCATCGCGGCGCTGGCGACGGTCACACTGGTCCAGTCATGAGCCGCCTGATTGCGACATTCTTCTACGTCGGGCTGCTCCGGCCCGCACCCGGCACCTGGGGTTCGCTGGCCGCGATCCCGGTGGCATGGGGTATGCATTGGCTGGGTGGGTTCCCGCTGGTTTTCGTGGCCACGGTGGCCGTCTTCGCGCTGGGATGGTGGGCTACGATCGAGGCCACGCGCGGCAAGGATGACCACGATCCGTCCGAAATCGTCATCGATGAGGTCGTTGGTCAGTGGATCGCGCTCTGGCCATTGTCCCTTGGACTTTGGTGGATGGGAGCCGATCCATGGGTATTTCCCTATCCGGGATGGGTTCTCGGGTTCCTGATGTTCCGGCTCTTCGACATCTGGAAACCCGGGCCGGTCGGGTGGGCGGACCGCAAATCGACCGCGTTCGGCGTGATGATGGACGACGTCATTGCAGGCGCCATGGCCGCAGTACTGGTCATCGGCGGTGCCGCGCTCGGGCACAAGGGTGCAGAGCTTTGGGAGTATGTGCTGTGGCTCATCTGAAGAAAGCGGCGCAGCTTCTGGAGCTGGCCCGCAATCGAGGTCTAATGCTCGCCACGGCCGAAAGCTGCACAGGCGGGTTGATTGCCGGCGCTATCACCGAAGTCGCCGGATCGTCCGACGTGTTCGATCGGGGCTACGTGACCTATTCCAACGCCGCCAAGGTGCAAATGCTTGGCGTTGATCCGCTAACGCTGCAAGCGCATGGCGCGGTTTCGGAAGATATCGCACGCGAAATGGCCGCTGGAGCGCTGAAGAACTCGGACGCAGGGCTTGCGGTGTCTGTCACGGGAATTGCCGGGCCCGGCGGCTCGGAACACAAGCCCGAAGGTCGGGTATGCTTCGGCCTGGCCAAACCGGGTCAGCCGGCCCGCTCTGAAACCGTCGAGTTCGGCGCGATCGGGCGGTCAGAAGTCAGACAGGCGACCGTATCCCACGCGCTGGATCTCCTGATCAAAGAATTGTTCTGATACTGCCCGCTTTTCGGGCGCGTCAGAGGGAATGGCGCACAATTTTCAATCAGATTGAGAACCGCCCGCAGAATAGGCGCTTTCGGCGCAATGTGCCTCTTTCCTTTGCAGTACCTGCGCGATTGAAAGCCCGAACGGGACATCTCAGTGGGGGACTTGGCAATGGTAGCAGCAGATACGGCCTGGATCATCGTTGCGACGGCGCTTGTCTTGTTCATGACATTACCAGGGCTGGCGCTCTTCTATGGTGGCCTCGTCCGCGCGCGAAATGTTCTGAGCGTCTTCATGCAGTGTTACGCCATCGCCTGCACCATGAGCATTGCCTGGCTTGCATTCGGCTACACCATAGCTTTTGGGGATGGCGGCCCCTACTGGGGCGGGTTGGGCAAGTTCTTCTTGCTTGGCGTGACGTCCGACAGCCTGACGGGCACGATCCCCGAAATCCTGTTCTTTGCCTTCCAGATGACTTTTGCCATCATCACCCCGGCCTTGATTGTCGGGGCCTATGTCGAACGAATCTCGTTCGGCTTCGTCTTGATCTTCTCAACCCTCTGGATGCTTCTGTGCTATGCGCCCGTCGTGCACTGGATCTGGGGTGGTGGGATGCTGGCGGATGGCGGGATCTTCGGAGAGATCGGCGCCAGAGACTTCGCGGGTGGCATTGTCGTGCATGAGACCGCCGGCCTCGCGGCCCTGATTGTTGCCGTGATGCTGGGCGCTCGGCGCGACCGGACCAAGCCACCACATAATCCCGGCTACGTTGTAATCGGCGCGGGCATGCTGTGGGTCGGCTGGTTTGGATTCAACGGCGGGTCACAGCTGGCGGCGGACGGCGGGGCGGCGATGGCACTGGCCGTAACGCATATTTCCGCGGCAGCCGCATCGATGAGCTGGGCGCTCTGGGAGCGCATCAAATATGGCAAGGCTTCGGTGGTCGGGCTCGTCACCGGCACGATCGCGGGGCTTGCCTCGATCACCCCAGCGTCAGGTTATGTCGGACCTGTCGAGGCTTTGATCATCGGCGGTATAGCGGGCATCCTTTGCCAAGAGGCGGTCGGATTGATCCGCAACAGATTGAAGATCGACGATACGCTCGACGTTTTCGCCGTGCACGGTGTCGGCGGCATATTCGGAACGATCATGATTGCAATACTGGGCCAGGGCAGTTGGATTGCGCAACTCGGCGCGTTGGCAATCGTCGGAGTCTATACCGCGGTCGTGACGGGCATCCTTGTCAAGATTTGTGCGGCGGCGGTCGGATTCCGGGTCGATGCCGAAATGGAAACGAACGGCTTGGACTTATCGCTCCATGGCGAAAGGGCCTATGATCACGTGTCCTAGTGGAGTGGTGCTGCCAGTTCCCGTAGCAAGGGGTCCAGACTGTCCTCATTGACGGCCTGCCAAAGACTTGCCGCGCGATCATCGGACAACAGGCTGGCCGCCTTTCGGCGCAACTTGGCGCGGCGCTCCAACATCGAGATCGGCGCATCCAGATCGTGTCCGTATTCCAGAACTTCGCCGGAGCGCAATCTCAGCGTCACCCGCGCCTGCGTTTCTGACAGGGCTTCGCTGCCGATCACCTGAACCCGGTCTCGCATCTCTGTCAGCACCGGGTCGGCAACCATCTTGTCGGCAAAGGTATCGATAGAACCAGTATCAACGCCCAAGAGCGCCATTGCCGCTGTCAGGCGATAACTGAACTTTGCCTCCAGTCCAGTCCGGGGTGCAGGCGTATTGCACACCGTCAGCCAGCGAGGATGGGTCGCGACGATGACGGCCTCAATGGCGCCAACTTCGATTTCAGTCCTTGAAAGCGCTTCCAACATGGCGTGCAGGCCATGACAGCAAGCGTGGAATTTGTGGCTGATCGCCTCGAACCGCCATGACTGCCCGATGTCATCGAACGCCGCTTCATCCGCCACGCCATGATGGGTAGGACCTAACCCTTGCGGACCGCCGAGCCCATCTGCAGCAGAGGTCATACCCAGACCGGCCAGCAAGGCCGCCTCGACACCCGTTTCAGCAGCAAGTCCGGCATTGTAGGGTTTGCCCATCGTACCGAACTGCGACTTCAGGCCGGAAGCGCGGGTTGCGGCAAGACCCAAGGCGTTTCGCGCTACGTCTTCAGTCAGGCCCAGAAGCCGGATCGCCGCGAGCGTCGCCCCAACAGCGCCCGCAGTGGCGGTCTGATGAAAGCCGATCTGGTAATGCGGTCTGCCCAGCCATTGCCCGAAACGGATCGAGCCTTCGACACCGATCAAAGCTGAGTTCAGCATTGCTGATGGTCCCATGCCATCGCGTTCGGCCAAGGCAAGGACGGCGGGAAGCACTGCGACACTGGGATGCCCGATATGGCCAAAGTGAGTATCGTCGTAATCCAGTGCGTGGCTTGTAGCGCCATTTACCAGGGCAGCTACGGAAGCAGGCACCCGGCCACCGCCGATCAAAGTCGCTTTGCCTGTGCCGGCCTCTGCAATCGCCTTGCGCCGCAAGAGCACCGATACCGGCTCGGATCCGCCTGCGATCGCACAGGCGGCCCAGTCAAACAACGAAAGCCGCATCATCTCCAAAGCCGATGCAGCGGGTGTGGCGGTCATCGCAAAACGCGCCAGCTCTGTCGTCACATCTTTCATCCGACCCAACCTTGTTCTTTCAAAGCGATCCCCGCCGGTCGCAAGACATGTGCGCTTCCTCAGCCGTAGAGGGCTTTGGCCCGCGCTTCGAACGCCCCGACGATCCGCTGCATCGCCTCTTTGAAGACGGCACCGATGACCTTTTGCAGGATCGCGTTCTTGAACTCGAAATCAACGAAGAACTCAACGTCGCAGTCGTCGTCACTGCTGTGAAATATCCAGTAGGATTTCAGGAACTTAAATGGCCCATCGAGATATTCGGTGTCGATACGCCGTGTTTCGGGCCATAGCGTCACACGACTGCCGAAACGTTCCCGGAAGACCTTGAACGAGATGACGAGATCGGCCTCCATCACCTCATGATCCTTGTGCCGGGTGCGGGACCTGATGCGGGCGGCGGCACACCAAGGCAGAAATTCCGGGTATTTCGCGACATCCGCCACGAGGTCGTACATCTGGTCCGCCGAATAGGGCAGTTGGCGGATCTCGGAATGTCTCGGCATCGGGCTCTTTGCTCTGGTTATGTTGGGGGCAGATTTCGTAGAGTGCAGCGAGGAATGCAAGGGGAAGTCATGCCGCACAGACCGTATGTTATCGATGAGATGATCTCTGCCAAGGCCATCGCCGCGCGGATCGAAGCGCTGGCGCAACAGATCAAACAAGCCTTTGCCGGCACCGAAAAGCTGGTTGTCGTTGGACTTCTGCGGGGGTCATTCGTGTTCATAGCGGATCTGGTTCGCGAACTGGACATGAATGTCGAAGTCGACTTTCTTGAAGCATCTTCCTACGGAGATGGCATGGAAAGCAGCAGAGAAGTTCGTATTCTCAAAGATTTACGCGGCGAGATTGGCGGCCGGGATGTCCTGGTCGTTGAAGATATCGTCGATACCGGTTTCACCTTGAAACATGTGGTTGGCCTGCTGAAATCGCGGGAGCCGCGCCGCCTTGAAACGATCGCCCTGCTCGACAAACCGTCCCGGCGCGAGGTCGACATCAAGGCAACCTGGACCGGCTTCGAGATACCTGATGAATTCGTCGTCGGCTACGGTATCGATTTTGCCCAACGCAACCGAAACCTGCCTTACATCGGCAAGGTGCGCTTTACGGAACCAGAGCAAGCCTGATGTTCAACTTCCGCCACATGTTGCGGATGTCGAAATGGGCGAGGCATCCGCCCTCTGACAGACAGGTCAGGCTCGTGCTTGGAATTTTGCTGGTTTGCCTTTTGCTATTCGCTCTGGAACGAATCTTTGGCTGGCCAGCGTGGTTGACGCTGCCCGGCACACCGCGGGGCCGGATCAACTGACGCGACCTTCAAGCCGGTCCGCGATACTGGCTAGCCCTTCGACCAAGAGACCGCGCACGGCGCGAATTCGCGGAGCGTCGGCCAGGTCGAAATGGCTGGCAACCCAGATATCCACCGACATTTCCGACATGCGCCCCCGTCGGCGCTCCAGCCGCTCATCCGCATCACCCAACACGCAAGGCAAGATCGCCTGCCCCATCCCTTCGACGGCCAAGGCCCGCAAGGTAACAAAACTGTCCGCGGCGGCGACAATGGTTTCGACATTGTCGGCGAGCCATTTGGCGACCATCGTTCGGGTGAGCGCGCCGCTAAGCCCAAGCCATCTGTCCGGGGTTACGTCAGGGCGGGCGTAGATGTCGAAGGCCAATTTTGCCGCGACCTCCCCGGACAGATCATCCGGCAGTTGCGTTGTTGGACGGACAGCCACGTCCGCATGCAACCGAGACAGGTCCAGATGGGCGTTGGTGCTGAGCAGTTCCACGCGCAGTTCACTCCCCTGCCCCTGCCAGCGCGCCAGCATTGCGGGCAATATGGTGCCGCAGAATGTATCGGTTGAGGTCACCCTTACGACACCTCGCAAAGGAGCTTGAGCACCCTGAATGATCCGGTCGACGGCCAGCACCGCGTTTTCAACCTCGCGGGCGGCATCTATTACGCGCACGCGATCTTCCGAAATCGAATAGCCGCGCGCGGATTTTTTAAAGATCTCAACACCGTGGCTGTCTTCAAAGGCCGCGATGCGCCGCAGGACGGTGGCATGGTTCACGCCCAGCACGCGCGCCGCCGCTGAAACAGAGCCATGAGCGGCGACCGCCAGCACATAGCGCAGGTCGTCCCAGTTTTCGCGGTTGTGCATTAATTAACGAACCTGCTGCAAAATTTTGGACTACACATTGTTATTCTCACATCTACGCTATTACGACGTCAATTCTTATCGAGTCGCAGGGAGATCTCAGAATGTTCAAGACGACAGCCTTCGCTACCGCCGCCGCCATCTTGGTTTCCGGAGCTGCCTTTGCCGAAAGTCATGTTGACCCGGCGATCGCCGGTGCCATCAAGGCGCGGCAATCTCAGATGACGCTCTATGCCTTCAATCTTGGCGTTCTGGGCGGGATGGCCCAGGACAAGATCCCCTACGACGCGGGCACCGCAAGTGCCGCTGCGGCGAACCTTGTGGCGCTTTTGAGCCTTGACCAGTCGAGATACTGGCCCGAGGGGTCGGACAATGCATCTGTTGATGGCACCAGAGCGCTGCCAGCGATCTGGCAGGATGGGGCTGGCGTCGGAGAGAAAGCCGGAGCTTTGAAAGAAGCGGTTGCCGCGATGGATGCCGCCGCAGGTATGGACCTTGACAGCCTGAAAGCAGCAATGGGCCCGCTTGGCGGTGCATGTGGCGATTGCCATAAAGCCTATCGCCAGTCAGAATAGCACGGCGGGGCGCGGTCCAACGATCGCGCCCAATCCTTGTCCGGGTCAGGTTTGATGTTGCGTTTTCTTGCGGTGCTGATAGCGCTTTGCGCCATAGGGTTCGGCGTTTTCTGGCTGGTTACCAAACCACAAACCACGGAACTGTCCGCATTGGACGGCATCTTGCCTGATATCGCGCGGGGAGAGGCAGTCTTCATCGCCGGCGGCTGCGCCTCTTGTCATTCCGCCGAGGGAACCGAAGGAGACGTCCGTCTGGAATTGATCGGAGGACGCTCGTTCCCAAGCGATTTCGGGATCTTCTATGCGCCCAACATTTCGCCTGATCCGGAAACCGGGGTCGGGAAATGGACAGCTCTGGATCTTGTAAACGCCATGAAGCATGGAACGTCTCCAGGTGGTCAGCACTATTACCCGGCGTTTCCTTACGCCACATACACCCGCGCGACATTGGAAGACATCGTTTCCCTGCACGCCTACCTTATGACCCTGCCCGCTGTTTCGTGGCAGAACAGAGAGCACGACCTGACATTCCCGTTCAACATCCGATTCACGCTTGGCGGCTGGAAGTTCCTGTTCCTGGACGAAGGTTGGATCTTGCCGGATGTACCGACGCCAGAGCTGCAACGCGGGCGCTATCTGGTCGAGGCCCTTGGCCACTGCGGTGAATGCCACACGCCCCGCAACCTGTTGGGGGGTATGGATGAATCCCGCTGGCTGGCTGGCGCACCAAACCCCTCGGGGCGGGGCAGCATTCCCAATATCACTCCCGGCAAACTAATCTGGGATGAAAGTGAACTCATGGCCTATTTCACCTCTGGTTTTACCCCGGAATTCGACGTTGTCGGGGGCCATATGTCCGAGGTCGTCGAGAACCTCAAGCAGATGCCAGAGAGCGATTTAAAGGCGATCATTGCCTATCTGAAGGCAGTTCCGGCGATCGATTAACGCCAGTTTAGTCTACTCTCTGTCGGGCCCGGAAGGATCACGGGACAGGTCGCTTCGAAGTCCCGAGACAGCGCTCTGAAACCTTGCTCCAATGCAGAGTTTTCCAAGCGCCCCGGGCCCATTGGATGCGCCCGATCGGAAGCGCAGCGTCCCAACCTTGGGCCGAGACCCAGCGGTGGCGATCAGGCTGCAGGGCCGATTCTCTGCCCCTGTCCCTTCGCGACCGCAGTTTCAAAAGCTAGGGCCGCCACCGCGAAATCGCCGATGGCCAGCCCGCGAAACAGGAAAGCGCTTCGCCTTGCCGGGTCATAGTCTGCGGCGACTTTGCCCGAGAGGACTTCCGCCATGTCGCCCGTCACCATTGCCGCAGGCAGCATGGGTTTCGGACTGGCGGCCTCTTGTTCACGACTATCAATATAGGCCGCGTCGAATGCGCTGAGCGAGTCTGGCAGCCACGGAATCCCGAGATCGGCTATCGTGGTGAAGGCGCCGGGCTTCAGCCAACGCGCATCAAGAAAAGGCTTCGTGTCATAGGAGAGCGTCACCGACGAGACGATGAGGTCGGCATCCTCAATCGCCTCTCGCGCCGTCGCGGCGACAGTCGCGGACAAGCCCAGATCTCGGGCCATCGCACAGAGCCGCTCTGTATTGGCCAAGCCGCGGCCGAACGCGCGCACATTGGTCAAGGGAAAGATCGAAGCGAAGGCCTGCAGATGGCTTCGGGCCTGCACACCGCAACCGACAAAGGCGACACTTGCCGCTGCCGGATCGCCGAGCCGCCGCGCCATTACCGCGCTCAGACCCGCGGTGCGGACACCGGTAATCCAGTTGCCGCCCATGACCGCGCGCAAAAGCCCGGTTTCGCTGTCGAGCAGGATAATCGAAGCCTCGATCCCATTAAGCCCCCGCGCCGGATTGCGCGGACTGACCATCGCCGTCTTGATCACGGTGTATCGCGGTGCGTCGGCGGCCGAGAGCGTCGTCATCATGTAGCGACCATCACCCGGCAGAAGCGCCGATTTCGGCACCGTCCAAAGCCGGTTTGCCGCCTGCTCCGCAAAAGCGTCTTCGATGCAGTCGGTGATCTCTTGCGGCAGAATACCAAGACCTTCAAGTAGCTCTTCATCTAGATAAACGATATCCTGCTTCGCTGGCATTGCCTTTGCTCCCGTTCTCGCAGGCTCACCCTACCCTGCCCCAGTCGGGTTGCGAAGCCATCGCAGCCATCCGATCGCCTGCTCTTGCGATAGGATCGAGCATCTGAACAAATTGGCATACGACAAACCCAGCGGCGCAGGATTGCGGCTGGAACCCATGACAAAGTGAGACGTCAAATGAAGAAATTCGCTTTTATGTTTGGACTCTGCGCCGCGGCGTTCCCCGCAGTGAGCCATGCCGACCCTTCGCTCGAATGCAGTCTGGATCTTGGCAGCCAGGTAGAGATTGCCGATTGCGTAGCCCAAGCCGAGTCTGCGGTCGATCGCACAGTCGATCTGGCGCTTGGTTTTGCCCGGACTGCCGCCAGGGACCTCGATGAAGTCACGGGGCGAAGTGTGGCACTGCCTGCCCTGGAAGAGGCGCAAAGCGCTTGGGCGACCTACCGCGACACACATTGCGACTTTGTTGGCGCGACCTATGGCGGAGGCTCAGGGACCGGTATCGCAATCCGGTCCTGCCGCGTGGACCTTGGCCGGGCGCGAGTGACCGAACTCATGAACCACGCCCAGTGAACCGACCGAGGTCTTCATTTTTTGTTCGAGGAGCGGCTTCCCCTTGGCGGGCAAGGAGGGAATGGGACACTTGCCCGGCCAAGGAGAAAACCTGTTCGGAATGAATCTAAATGCATCCGACACATTTCAGGTAGGCCAAATGCCACTGCGGTCAAGACCGGTAGCAATACGAAACGGAGTGGTGCCACGCTCGGGATGTCAAAGCGTGTCGTACCGGTTGAAAATCACGTAGAGCCGACGTGCGATGGGGCGGCGCATCTTCACGGTGAGCCCTTCGGTGGGAATCCTCGGAAAGACCACCTGACCGTTTACCAATTCAGGGTCGAAGATGATTCCAAGTTCCATCCGAAACCGCTGCGGGTTCTTGGCAACCCCGGGCTGGCAGTGATTGTCCCGGGTGCAGTCGAGCGCCTGATTGGTCGGGACATTGCTTGCAGCATAGATTGGTCGACCGGAATAGACCGGGCGGGCGTTGCAGCGAACCTCGATGAAACCGGTGTCGTCATCCGCCCACCGCATGCGCATGTCAAAGCGATGCCATTGGCCAAAACCTGACGGTTTGACACAGGCCCGGCCCATAAAGGTAACACCGCGTGTGGTGTCGACCTTGAGATCGAAAAGCTGATTGTCAGGATACTGGTCCCCCTCCCACCGGGCAATTGACAGGCGGCTCGAGAAGCCATTGGTTCGCGTTGCGCTTGCGCTGCTATATCCCGCATGAGTCAGTTCGGGATCGATCCAGAAGTCAAAACCGAAAAGATACTGATGGCCGATGCGGAAGGTATCGCCTGCCGTGATCGCTGATCGTGTTGTCTTCGTCGCGCAATCGCTTCGGCCTCGCCGGTCGGCCTTGGTGGAACACTCCCCGTGATGGACGTTGAACGTGATCTCCGGGTCGGAAAAGATCGGCGCGGTGGCAGATCGGTCGCTGATGAAGTATTTCGTTGGCAGCCATTCGGGGTTGTCCCGTGTTGCTTCGGGCAAAGTTGGCTGCTGCGGCGTCAGCGGCTGGCAGGCCGCCAGCAACAGCACCAGCAGCAGGCAGCGCCACTTCATGAGGATGTTTGCGCCGGCTTTCTCGTGGATGCGAGAGCCTGCGAGTGGCTGCAGCCCGCTGAACGGGTTGCGGTGTCCGGCGATTTCGGAAACGGGATCATCCGCTCACCGTCTTCGTCGTAGAGCTTCCAGCGTAGGCACTTCAGCCCTTCGATGACGCCGATTTTTTCTGACTGTATCAGGCCCCGCGCATCAAGATCCTCATAGGCGGCCCTTAGTTTGTAGCCGGGAATTTTGGCGTTCAGGTGGTGCAAGTCGTGAAACCCGATATTCATCATCGCAATGTGAAAGACCGGTCCCCAGTCGAGCACAGCGGAGCCTTCGAGCGCGGCGGTCTTGAAATCAAGCTGGGGTTTCACGCCCCAGTGGATATGCTCGAAATTGTGCACGATATAAGGGATCAGGGACCCGAAGACGCAGGCGAGATAAACCGACGCCAACCAGACCCAAACCCCGGGCCAGCCTGCGGCATGCCACACCAGCCAGACATAGCCGGCCAGAAGCGCATTGTGCAGGATCAGGTCGCCGATGCCGGTTTTTAGGCCGTAAAGCGGCATTCGGCGCAGGATACCGTATAGAAGGAAGGGGCCGATCAGGATCAGGATGACCGGGCTGCGGTAGATGCGGTACCGAAGCCGTTCCAAGGCCGGTGCCGCCTCCCATTCTTTCAGTGTCATCACGTAGATTTCGAAGGCGTCACGGTGATCGAGATCGCTGACATAGGTGTGGTGCTGGTTGTGTTTGTAACGTGTCGCCTGATACGGCGTCATCGCGATCGGGGACAGAAGCGTTCCGACGATGTCGTTGACGCGGCGCGATGTGAAGAAGGATCGGTGCAGACAATCGTGCTGGATCATGTAGATCCTGAGGCCCATGGTCGATGTCAGCATTATCGCCGGGACTGTCACCCACCAGTTTCCGATCGAGACGAGCGCCACCGCGATGGCGGTGACATAGAGCCCAAAACTCAGTCCGGCTTCCAGCCATGCCCGACGATCATCCGCCCGCGCGTATCGCCGCGCGACGGTGCGAATATCCTTTTCGGCAGCACCCATATCAGCCTTCTACCCCGGTCACCTCCTTGTGATCCCCGGTTCAGCTAACAATGGTACGTGTTCAAAATCAACCCGTGCGCCCCTGTACAGGCATCTCGGAAGGGTTCGCCAATCCGTCGGTTGGGGGTGCGGGATCAGACAGGTGCGCGGTCGAGCCTCGCCATCCGCGCGGCCCGAAGTCGGGCAAAATCATCTCCGGCGTGGTAGGAGGAGCGGGTCAGCGGCGTGGCCGAAACCATCAGGAACCCCTTGCCGTAAGCGGCCTTCTCGTAGTCGGCGAATTCCTCGGGCGTGACGAAGCGGTCAACGCGGTGATGTTTCGGCGTCGGCTGCAGGTACTGGCCGATGGTCAGGAAGTCGATGTCTGCGGCGCGCATGTCTTCCATGACCTGCATCACCGCCTGACGGTCCTCGCCGAGGCCCACCATGATCCCGGATTTGGTAAACATGGCCGGGTCGAGCTCCTTGACCCGCTGCAACAGGCGAAGACTGTGGAAATAGCGCGCACCGGGCCGGACTTCTGGATAGAGACCGGGAACAGTCTCGAGGTTATGGTTGAAGACGTCAGGTTTAGCAGCGACAACGATTTCAAGCACTTCCGGCGCGCAACGAATGAAATCCGGTGTCAAGATCTCGATCGTCGTGTCGGGCGACTGCCTGCGGATGGCGCGGATCGTCTGGGCGAAATGTTCCGCCCCGCCGTCTTCAATATCATCGCGGTCCACCGAGGTGACCACGACATGGTTCAACCCAAGTTTCTTGACCGCATCTGCGACGCGCCCCGGTTCAAAAACATCAAGAGCCTCCGGCGGCTTGCCGGTGGCGATGTTGCAAAAGGTGCAGGCACGGGTACAGACCTCTCCCATGATCATCATCGTGGCGTGGCCCTGGCTCCAGCATTCGCCGACATTCGGGCAGCCGGCCTCTTCGCAAACCGTCACCAGCTTGTGTTCGCGCAATGTGTTCCGGGTCTGTTTGTATCCCTCCGACATCGGCGCCTTGACGCGAATCCATGACGGCTTCTTGGGCTGGGCATTGTCGGGGCGGTGCGCCTTTTCGGGATGGCGCTGGCCGGGAATTTTAAGATCGCGCGGGCTCATGGTCAGGGCTCCGGATTTCGTTTGATCCCGTTTAGCGGGTTTGACGGCGCATGTCCAAGGCCGCGACGCTGTTGCATGGCGGCGTTTCCGGTGCTGCATGGCCGCTCAGCGGCGGGTTATGCTGCCCGTAGCGGCACATAGAAATGACGCTAACGTTCAGACATCTGTAACAAAAGTAGGACCGCCCTAAGCAGCGGTCCCATCTTTGCCTTGGTGCTTCGATTTCCAATCAGGCGGCGATGCTGATGGCTTCGCGTTCTGCATCGCTGTCGCCGGAGCACCGGATCGCATCCACATCACGAGCACTGGCCACCGGAAAAAACCCCGGCGCACCCATGGAGGCAGCACAGTGGAAGAGAAGTCCGGAATTCGCCCATAGCACCTCTTCATCATCAAAAACCGGGCGGACGACCTGAATATGCGAGGTCGAGCGGACACGATGAATCCCGTCCTGACCAATCAAATCGGCGGCACGAACCAGAGCCGCGACACCACCGAGGGCTGCGGTTTCAATCAGCAATTTCTGTTCGGGCAGCACCAACAGGTCGTCCGAGTTCGACAGCACGCCGCCTGGGATCAGGACAAGTCCTTCCGGGGCTACCTCGGCCGCGTCGACGAAGCTGCGGTCAAGCCGGTTAATGGCGCGAAGGCCACCGTCATAGGTGTACACCTTGTCGCCGCGCATCAGCTTTTCGACAGGGCGCCATCCGGCTGCGGTCTCAAGCTGCGTTCCCGCAATCAGTCCGACTGGGACGTTTTTCGCGGCAGGGGCAGCCCCCAGGATGATTTTTTCGGCTTCGGTGAAGGTCGTCTGGCTGGCGATAAACATGGCGGGTCTCCTTGGGTTCGATGTTGCTTTGCCGTTCGGCGATGCATCAAAGTGTGACCCATAATTTGCCGTATTTTTGTCATAGTCGGGGCGCAGCAGAGGCACCATTTCGCCACAGGCGTCAATGTTCACCCGAAGCATGACTTTGGTTCAATATCGGCATCCAAGTTATGATTTTATTAACTATAACAGTTATTTGCGTGCCTTAATTGATGATTTTCGCGAATCGCAGGAGCGGCGCGCCAAGCCACTTCCGCGCGCCGCTTGCAGGCAGACTCTGGTAACTGCTGGATCAACCGATCAGGTTGCCGGTGCCCAATTCCTCGTAATGACGTTTCAGCCGCTGCAGCGCGATCCGCAGAACGACCTTGCCGGAGCGCGCCGACCAGCCCATGCGCCTTTCGGCTGTTTCGAGGCCTTCCAGAAAGCAGCAGACTCGCAGTGCAACATCGCCAAGACCGGGACCAAGGTCCCGCAGCACGGCGCTGACACGGTCGCGCGCGCCCGAAGCGCCGCTGCCGGTTCCAGAATCGTCACCAAGGGACCCTCGGTCGCCGCCGGTCAGGAACCGTTCCCAGTTCTGAGTGACACGCGGGCCCATTTGCGCCAGTTCGAAATCCTCTCGCAAACGCTCTGCCGCGGCGACCAGATCGGGCGTCAGGAACGGGTTGCCGTCCTTGTCCTTGCGCCGGGACATTGCGAGGATCGGCGATTCAGAGAGATTGTAGCGGACTCTACGCGACCGTGTACTGTCGGGGATCGCGCAGTCCTTTTCCCCCCATTCGCGATGCTGGTCGGCAAAGGGCGCTGCGGCCTCGGAGAAGCCGCGTCGCTCTGCGTTGTCTTCGGCCAGAAGTCGTTTCAGCGCCGCGCGCCCGATATTGGTGATCATGTATCGCGAGATGCGACCCGGTTCCGCGCAGGAAATCCATTCCTTCAGCGCCATCGCTTGCGCAACGGGGCGATCGACGACGGCGGTCCGCGTAGTGCCTCCTGAATCCGTCTCGCGCACGACCACCGCCTTTTCCATGTCCTGAGCGATAGCGAGGCAAGCACCCGGCTCACAAAGCCGCCGCAAGATCCTTCGTGCCTCCCGCTCGACCGTGTGCTGGTCCGGAGTCGTGGCAGGCTGACGGGGCATTGCATTCATGGATGAGTTGTCCTTCACAGTGGAGATCTTTTCTTTTCCGGTGGAACGATGAAAGACGCCGAGATCATTGAGTGCTTCATCGATCAGCGGATCGTCACGTCTGGCTTCAGTCCTTCGCACCTGGCGCAGCACGGTCGAAGCGTGGCAACCCGCCGCCCGGGCGAGATCTCGGATAGATCGACCCTCTTGAGTGTGGACGATGTAATTGCGTGCCGAATCCGGCACCCAGTTCGGCAGTCTTGTCCCGTCGAAAGACAGGGCATCGGTTTCCCGCATGTCTTAACCCCCAAATTCACAATCAGAGCGGCGCAGGGTGCGCCGGGTACAAATGCTCCGGAGACATGCAGGTCAGCCTATGACTGCAGGATTGTTTTGCCCCCAAAACACAAAAACAACCTAAAGTTGTATTTATTACCAGTTTGTTAAAAAGCCGCATACCGACAAACATTGTTCTCAAAACCTAAACAACATTAGAAGCCTACGGACGCTGCAGGTGCTGATGAAGCAACACTACCCTAGGTTGAGTCATGTTCAGGTGACCGACCAACTAGGGGAACAACCATGACCGACCTGATCCAGCTCTTGTCTTCACTGCGCCGTCCACGTCTTCTGATCCGCGCCGCCCGTTTTGGGATGGCCGATTACAATCGCGAACGTGACCTCAAGCGGCTCATTCGCGAGCCGTCAGCGCCGTCGCCAGCAAAAGCCGTGACTCGCCTGATATCTGAAGAAGCGATCTTGGAAGATAATCGGACGTCGGGCGACGCTACCTACAGCGTCGCCCGGCATGTCGAAATCCTGATTGCGCTGATGGCCGAGGCAAAACTCCTGCCGACGGGTCCGCGCGCGATCTGATCACATGAAAGCGTCGGGCTCACTTGCCTTGCGCTTGGCAACAAATTCTTTCAGAGCCTCGGTGATGGCAATATCCTGCGCCGGGGCCTGATAGTCGCCCAGTAGCTTGTTGACGCGGTTGGTCGCCAACTGGACGCTGTCGCGACCGCCCTCCTGGTCCCATTGCTCGAACGGTTTGTAGTCGAGCACTTCCGAGCGCCAGAAGGCCTGCTTGAAGTTGGCCTGGGTATGATCACAGCCAAGGTAGTGACCGCCCGGCCCAACCTGACGGATCGCATCCATCGCCTGACCGTTTTCGGACATGTCGACGCCCTTGGCCAGATGATGCAACACACCAAGCTGATCCGCGTCCATCACGAATTTTTCGAGCGAACTGACCAGACCACCTTCCAGCCAGCCGCAGGCATGGAGCATGAAATTGACTCCGGACAGAAGCGCGATGTTCAGCGTGTTGGCGGTTTCATAGGCGGCCTGCGCATCGGGCAGTTTCGAGCCGCAGAACGACCCGCCGGACCGGTACGGCAAATTCATACGCCGCGCCAGCTGCCCCGCGCCAAGCGTGATTTGGGCCGCTTCCGGCGTTCCGAAAGTCGGCGCGCCCGAGTTCATGTCGATCGAGGTCACGAAGGCCCCGAAGACGACCGGTGCACCCTTGCGGATCAGTTGGCTATAGGCGACGCCAGCCAGAACTTCGGCCAGAACCTGCGTCAGTGTGCCGGCGACCGTTACGGGCGCCATCGCCCCGCCGACGATAAAGGGGCTGATGATGCAGGCCTGATTTGCCTTCGCGTAGACTTCGAGCGCGCCCATCATGATGCTGTCGAAAGTCAGCGGCGAGTTGATGTTGATGAGCGAAGTCATCACCGTATTCTGATCGACGAAATCGTCACCGAAGAGAATCTTTGACATCGCGACGCTGTCGGCGGCGCGCGACGGTTCGGTGACCGATCCCATGTACGGCTTGTCGGACAACGTCATATGCGCAAGCAGCATGTCCAGATGGCGTTTGTTGACGGGCACGTCAGTCGGTTCACAAACCGTGCCACCAGAATGGTGCACCCATTTCGACATATAACCGAGCTTCACCAGCTTCTGGAAATCGGCGATCGTCGCGTAGCGCCGCCCGATCTCATCACGGATGAACGGGGGCCCGTAGACCGGCGCAAGCACGAGGTTCCTGCCCCCGATTTCCACGTTCCGCTCAGGATTGCGGGCGTGTTGAGTGATGGTCGAGGGCGCCGTTTTGCACAATTCGCGCGCCAGCCCGCGCGGAATACGTACCCGGTCATCCTTTACGTCGGCGCCAGCCTGGCGCCAGAGTTCAAGTGCGCCGGGGTTTTCCGGGAAATTGACACCAATTTCCTCCAAAATGGTTTCGGCGTTATGCTCGATGATATCGAGCGCCTCCGCATCGAGAATCTCGAGGTTGGGGATTTTGCGCTCGATGAACTTCGCCGCTTCGATCCGGACAGCCGTCCGTTCAGCCCGGCGCGCTGCACCGCCACCGCCGCGCGCACGCCGCGCCGATTCCACATCCGCCATAGCCAAACCTCCGGTAGAGCTTCCAAGATGCACAGGATTTAACGGCAATCGCTGCCCGGCAATGACCGGATTCCGCCCTTTGCGGGGGGAAAGCGACATAAAGTCGGCGCGCCGGGTTCTTGCGATCACTTTCCCGCTTGCTCCTCGGGCGCGACACGGTACCGACAAGAGGCTTCTCGCCGCGCCCGCACGAACGAAACTGCGAAGATGCCGGCCGGGGACCTTACCCCCTCTTGCACGAACTCGGGCTTGCCCCTATTCCGCTGGTATGAGCACACATGACCGCCTCCTGATCATCGATTTCGGCAGCCAGGTAACCCAACTGATCGCCCGGCGCCTGCGCGAGCTGAATGTCTACTGCGAAATCCATCCGTTCCAGAAGGTGACAGACGCCTTCCTCAGGAGTTTTGCCCCGAAAGCGGTGATCCTGTCGGGTGGACCTGCGTCGGTGATCGACGAAGGATCACCGCGACCACCCGTGGAGGTATTCCAACTCGGCGTGCCGGTTCTCGGTATCTGTTACGGCCAGCAGGTCATGATGCAGATGTTGGGGGGCAAAGTCGAACGCGGCCACGGCACGGCTGAATTCGGTCGCGCCTATGTAACCCCGACGGCAGAGCGGATCGACTTGCTGACGGGCTGGTTTCTTGAGACGCGCGAACAGGTCTGGATGAGCCACGGCGACCACGTTTCGGCAATAGCACCGGGGTTCAAGGTCTATGGCACCTCGCCTAATGCGCCCTTCGCGATAACGGCAGACCTCGACCGCCGTTTTTTCGCTGTGCAATTTCACCCGGAGGTGCACCACACACCGAACGGCAAGACGCTGTACGAGAATTTTGTCCACATGGCGGGGTTCACCGGCGACTGGACCATGAACGCCTATCGCGACGAAGCGATTCGCAAGATTCGCCAGCAGGTCGGCGACGCCAAGGTTATTTGCGGTCTGTCCGGCGGCGTGGATTCGTCCGTTGCGGCGGTGCTAATCCACGAAGCAATCGGCGACCAATTGACCTGCGTTTTCGTCGATCATGGGCTGCTGCGCCAGAACGAGGCACAGGAAGTCGTGACGATGTTCCGCGACCACTACAATATGCCCCTGATCCACGCCGACGAGAGCGAATTGTTTCTTGGAGAGCTGGAAGGTGTTTCCGATCCAGAAACAAAACGGAAGATCATCGGACGGCTTTTCATCGACGTTTTCCAGAAACACGCAACCGAAGTGGGCGGCGCGAAATTCCTGGCGCAGGGAACGCTATACCCCGATGTGATCGAAAGCGTCAGCTTTTCCGGCGGCCCGTCGGTGACGATCAAGTCGCACCACAATGTTGGCGGCCTTCCTGAAAAGATGGGGCTGGAGCTGGTCGAGCCCTTACGTGAACTGTTCAAGGACGAGGTCCGCGCCCTGGGCCATGAACTTGGACTGCCGGCCTCGTTCATCGGCCGTCATCCCTTCCCCGGTCCGGGCCTTGCTATTCGCTGCCCTGGTGAGATCACCCGTGAAAAGCTGGATATCCTGCGCCAGGCCGACGCTGTCTATATCGACCAGATCCGCCGCCACGGGCTTTACGACGACATTTGGCAGGCTTTCGTCGCCATCCTGCCCGTGCGCACAGTCGGCGTGATGGGCGACGGACGCACCTACGATTTCGCCTGCGCTCTGCGCGCGGTGACCTCGGTCGACGGGATGACTGCGGATTACTATCCGTTCAGCCACGAATTCCTGGGAGAAACCGCGACACGGATCATCAACGAGGTCAAGGGGATCAACCGGGTCACTTATGACGTGACCTCGAAGCCGCCAGGGACAATCGAATGGGAATAGAGCAATGCCAAAAGTCCATGTGACGGGCTTCCTGCTTTGCCGCAGCCTGGAGGAGTCGGATCGTGCGGCGGCGGCCCTGCCCGAGCATATCCGCCTGTCCCGTGCCGAACCTGGATGTGAGTTGTTCGAGGTTCTGCGCTCTGCCGCCGATCCTTGCCGTTTTGCACTGCGCGAAACCTTCCGCACACCTGAAGACTTCGATGCGCATCAGGCCCGGACCCGCGCCAGCGACTGGTGGAAACAGACGCAACACATTCCGCGCGATTTCAAGATCACCGAGATCGGCTGAGGCGAAAGGCGCTCCTCCCCCTGTCGCGATCGTTATTCTATAGCAATCCAAATTTTTTATTGGTTGCCTCGTCTTGCAAATTTCCCGGTCGAAGGCGACAAGTTCGGATCTTTCCAGGATAGGCCAGAGCCTCCTCTGAGGATCTTTGATACAATGAAATCAGCAGAAATCGGACAGACGCCACACCCGTTGGCCGAAAGCGACCCAGTCGGGGCTGCGCTGTGGATGATCGGAGCGATCGTTTCGTTCACCTCGATGGCAGTGGCAGGTCGGGCGGTGTCCTTCGAACTCGATACGTTCGAGATCATGATGTATCGGTCGTTCCTCGGTGTCGGCGTCGTACTGTCTGTCACGGTTCTGAGCGGTCGGACGCGGGAGATCACAAGACGCAGCCTGGGCGTGCATTTTGTACGGAATATCAGCCATTTCGCCGGGCAGAATTTCTGGTTCTACGCGATAACAGTGATTCCGCTGGCTCAGGTATTCGCATTGGAGTTCACCACGCCGATCTGGGCGACGCTTTTGGCTGTTATCGTGTTGGGCGAGAACCTGACCCGGACCCGTCTTATTGCTTCCTTTGTCGGTTTCATCGGCATTCTCATCGTCACCCGCCCCTGGGCCAGCGGCATCAGCCCGGGCATCGTCACGGCGGCACTGGCAGCCATCGGCTTTGCGGGATCGGCCGTTTATACGCGGCTTCTGACTCGCACCGAGACCATCCTTTGCATCCTGTTCTGGCTGACCGTCATGCAGGCGGTCTTCGGGATCATCTGCGCCGGATATGACGGAGATATCGCGACGCCATCAGCCCAGAGCCTGCCATGGATCGTTCTGATCGGTTTCGCCGGGCTGGTTGCGCATTTCTGCCTGACAAAAGCTCTGTCGCTGGCACCTGCCGCTGTCGTGACGCCAATTGACTTTGCACGCCTGCCGGTCATCGCGATTGTCGGCTCACTACTTTATGGCGAATCCATTCAGATGGCGACCCTGTTGGGAGCGTTGCTGATCTTTGCGTCGAACTACTTCAATATTCTGAACGAAACACGCCGAAAACGGTGACTTCGTGCAACGCTGAGGTGAATTCTGCTGCTCTGCTAGGCATTACGTTGGGTAGTCGTTGCTCGATTTCTGATCGAAATGCTAATTTCCCTGCCAACTAACAATCAGTCAACGGGAAGTGAGAATGAGAAATCTGGTTATTGCGGCAGGTGTGCTTGCAGGAGGGGCTACTGCTGCGGTTTCAGGTGGGATCGACAGATCGGGCCAGAACCTAAACATCATTTTCGAGCCGGGCAACTATGCCGAATTTTCCTACGGGCGGGTCAAGCCCGAGGTTAGCGGTTCGCAGATCCTGCCCTTAGGACCATTCCCGGCAGGCGCGAAGTCTGGCGATATGAGCGGCGACTATTCTACCTTTTCTTTTGGCATCAAGGTCGAAGTCAATGACAAGATTGATCTGGCGTTCATCATCGACCAGCCAATTGGCGCTGATGTGAACTATCCTGCCGACACTGGATATGCTTACGGCGGTTCGACCGCGACGCTGGACAACACCGCGATGAGCGCGGTTCTGCGCTACAAGATCGACAACAACTTCAGCGTTCTGGGCGGGTTGCGACTAAGTTCTTTGGCTGGCGAAGTAGCGCTGTTTAACGGCTATACGCTGGATGCTCAAAAAGACCTGCAAATGGGCTACATTCTTGGCGCCGCCTACGAGCGCCCGGATATCGCCATGCGGGTTTCGTTGACCTACAATTCGGCAATCACCCATGAACTTGATACGGTCGAGTTCGGTTTTCCTTCGACGCCGTTTGAAACGACAATCCCGCAGTCGCTTACGTTGGATGCGCAGACGGGTATTGCCGCCGACACGCTGCTGTTCGGGTCTATACGCTGGGTCGACTGGAGCGAGTTTGACGTGGCCCCGGCCCTTTATGTGGCTGCAGTCGGCGAGCCACTGGTCTATTATCAATCCGACACCATCACTTATACTGCAGGGCTGGGGCGGCGATTTACCGACAATTGGTCGGGCGCCTTCACTCTGGGATATGAGGATCAAAACAACAACCTGACGGGTAACCTCGGGCCGACGGACGGCGTCATGTTCGCGGGTCTTGGACTGACGTACACCATCGACCGGGTCAAGATCTCAGGCGGGGTACGCTATTTCAAACTGGGCGACGCGCAGTCGCGCGCCCCGTCGCCCCCCTATCCGCCGAATACGCCCTTCGGCGACTTCACGGACAACAGCGGCTATGCTTTCGGCCTGAAGGTCGGCTACAGCTTCTGATCCGACCAGGATTCCGGACAAAGGCCCCGCTTGATCCAAGCGGGGCCTTTTTTGATACGCAATTTCCGGGTCGCAGTCGTTCATGCCTCCTGCTAGGGCTTTGCGTCATGAACGCGCAAATGACCATACCGGCCCGGGCATGGGCAGAGATCCTGATGCTTTCGCTCATCTGGGGCGCTTCGTTTCTGGCGATCAGTTTCGCGCTGCGTGAGATTGGCGTATTCACAATTGTGACGATGCGCGTGCTTGGGGCGGCCATGGTGCTTTGGGTCTATGTGCTGGCGCGCGGTCTGGCCTTGCCTAGAGAGCCCCGAATCTGGGGCGCATTTCTGGTTCTGGGTCTCTTGAACAACGTCGCCCCGTTTTGCCTGATCGTCTGGGGGCAGCAAAATATCCCGTCCGGTCTGACTGCTATCCTGAATGCATCGACAGCCATCTTCGGCGTTATCGTGGCGGCGGCCGTCTTTGCCGACGAGCGGCTGACGCCGCGCAAGGCTCTTGGCGTGTCGCTGGGGTTTATGGGTGTCGCCGTCGCAATCGGGATTTCGTCACTGAAATCGTTTGATCTGCGGTCGCTCTCTCAACTCGCTATCATCGGGTCGTCAATGAGCTACGCCATCTCCGGCGCCTTCGCTCGAAAGACCCTGACCGGCTTGCCACCGCAGGTTGCGGCAGCAGGCATGACGACTTGCGCCACAGTCCTGATGTTGCCGGTCGCCTATCTGACCGAAGGCATGCCGACGCTCGACTATTCCGCCGCAACATGGGCCGCACTGACACATCTTGCGATCATCGCGACCGCACTGGCGTATCTGCTTTACTACAGGGTTCTGGCGGTCGCCGGGTCCGGGAATCTGATGCTGGTTACACTCCTGGTCGCGCCGGTCGCGATTGTCCTTGGCGCAGTCATACTGAGCGAGGATTTGCGCCCCGCAGCTTATCTGGGTTTTGCGCTTCTTGCACTGGGGCTGGTAGTTCTGGATGGCCGGCTGCTGGGACGCGCCAGGCGCTAGGCCAATTTCCCCCTACCAAGCCGGGCTTTCTGCCGCTACCAAGTGGCCGGGCTTAGGATGGAAACGGGCAATGATCTACAAGACGGCGAAAGACTGGCGCACTGCCGACCGTAAGCGGGTCCTGCTGTTCGGCATGTCGGGACTGGGCAAGACCCATCTTTCGAACATGCTGCGGGCGTCGGGAAACTGGTTTCACTACTCGATCGATTACCGCATCGGCACGCGATACATGGGCGAGCACATCGCGGATAACTTCAAGCGCGAAGCCATGAAGAATCCGTTCCTGCGGGATCTGCTTCGGTCGGACTCCATCTATGTCGCATCGAACATCACTTTCAACAACCTCGCACCGCTATCCACCTATCTGGGCAAGCCCGGGGATCTGGAAAAGGGCGGACTGCCTTACGCGGAATACCTGAGGCGACAACAGCAGCACCGCGTCGCAGAAGTCGCGTCGCTGCTGGACACCATCCCTTTCATCGAACGCGCCAAGGATCTTTATGATTACGACAATTTCGTCTGCGACAGTGGTGGTTCGATCTGCGAGGTCGTGGATGCCGAGGACCCGGGCGATCCGGTGATGACCGCGTTGGCTGACAATTTGCTTCTTGTCTGGATCAAGGGGTCAGCGGCGCATACTGAAGAGTTGATCCGGCGCTTTGACAAATCACCCAAGCCGATGTGCTACAGTCACGATTTCCTGGATCGTGTCTGGGAAGAATATCTAAGCCAGAACAATCTTCTGGAAAACGATGTTGACCCGGATGACTTTGTACGCTGGGCCTATTCCCAGGCGTTGGAACACCGCCAGCCACGGTATGCTGCAATGGCGGATTGGGGCGTAACGGTAACGGCGGAGGATGTGGCGAAAGTGACCTCTCCGGCCGTCTTTGACGATCTGATTGCAGACGCCCTTGAGAAGCTTTGTGACCAAAACTAACTAACAGCCCCCAAGGATTGAACCGAATATGCCCATTACCCTGCCCGAAAACCTTCCCGCCTTCGACGTGCTGACGCGCGAGGGTGTGAACGTGATGTCGGAGACGCGCGCGGCGCGGCAGGACATCCGGCCGCTTCACATCGGGCTTCTGAACCTGATGCCGAAGAAGATCCAGACCGAAAATCAGTTTGCCCGGCTGATCGGCGCAACGCCGCTCCAGATCGAGCTGACCCTGATCCGGATGAGCGAGCATCAGACCAAGACGACAGCCGCCGAACACATGGAAGAATTCTACAGGCCCTTTCAAGAGGTCAAGGACGAGAAACTTGACGGGCTGATCATCACCGGGGCCCCGATAGAACACCTGCCCTTCGAAGAAGTCACCTATTGGGACGAACTGCTGGAGGTCATGGATTGGACGCAGAGCAATGTTCATTCCACCTTCGGCGTTTGCTGGGGCGGGATGGCGATGGCCTGGCATTTCCACGGTATTCGCAAGCATATGCTGCCGCACAAGTCTTTTGGCTGCTTCCGGCATCAGAACATGGCGCCCTCTTCGCCCTATTTACGGGGCTTCTCGGACGATTGCGTCATCCCGGTCAGTCGTTGGACCGAGGTTCGACAGGATGAGATTGACGCAGTACCCGAGTTGACAACATTGCTGGGATCAGAAGAGGCCGGGCCTTGTCTGGTCGAGGATACCGACCACCGGGCGCTCTATATCTTCAACCATTTTGAATATGACAGCGGCACGCTCAAAGAAGAATACGACCGCGACATCAGCAATGGCATCTCGATCAACGTGCCACAGAATTATTACCCGAATGACGATCCGTCGATGACGCCGCAGAACCGGTGGAGAAGTCACGCGCATCTGCTCTATGGCAACTGGATTAATGAAATCTACCAGTCCACGCCATTCGACATGGCCCAAATTGGGTGTTGAGACCGGAGTAATCGCCGTCCTCGTGCTGCTGCTCGCGGCCCTAGTCACGCATTTAAGGGCAAACCGGCGCGAACGCGCCGCCGCAGCGGACTTTCCACCGGAAGGCCAGTTTCTGGATGTTCAGGGCACCCGGATGCATGCGGTCGTCGCGGGATCCGGCCCTGATGTCGTGCTGATCCACGGGTCATCCGGGTCGGTGCGCGATTTTACATTCTCGCTGATGCCCGCCTTGGCGAAGCATTACAGGGTCATTGCCATAGACCGCCCCGGCATGGGCTGGAGCGACCTGCATCAGGGCGGCGAAACCCTGGCCATCCAGGCGCGGCTCTTGCAGGCGACGGCCGAAGCCTTGGGCGCCAGCAAACCAATCGTTGTGGGACAAAGCTACGGTGGCGCGGTCGCACTGGCATGGGCGCTGGACTTCCCCCAGAACATCGCCGCGCTTGTCACGATATCAGCGCCTTCGCATCCATGGACGACCGGCCTTGGCGCATACTACACGGTTCTGTCGCACCCGCTTGGCCAAGCCGTTGCGGTGCCTTTGCTGACGGCCTTCGCACCCGACCAGAAGGTCAATGCGGAGGTAGAGGCCGTTTTTCGGCCACAGCCGGCCCCGACCGGCTACGCCCGGCATTTCGCACCGGCATTGTCGCTTCGTCGGCGATCGATGCGTGCGAATGCCCGGATGCGCAGGGGATTGCATTCCGAAATCGCGGAAATGGTCCCCAGGTACAACGAGATTTCAGTGCCAGTGGAAATCATCCATGGCACCGAAGATGTGACGGTTCTAGCGGGCATTCATTCCGCAAAGCTTGCCGACGATATCGAAGGGGCGAATATGACTTTGCTGCCTGGCATTGGTCATATGCCGCATCATGTCGCCATGCCGGACGTCATCGCGGCGATCAATCGGGCGGCGGAACGCGCCGCATTGCGTGGCGCGGGCAAATAGCGATACTAGCGGAACAGTTGAGGAAAGGTTGGTCCGATGTCGCTGCCCTTTGATGGTGCAATCACCGAATTCTACGAAAAGGAAGTTCCCGAAGAAGTGCGGCAGGCCATCTCCGAAGGCAGCAAGAAAGACATCCTGTCAGACAGTTACCCCTACGAAAAGCGGCTCGACAAGGACGACTACAAGAAGGTCATGGACGGGCTTCAGGAACAATTGGTCCGGCTTCAGGCCGATGTCGCTGAAACCGGCAAGCGCGTCGTAGTCGTTTTCGAAGGTCGCGATGCAGCCGGCAAGGGCGGCACGATCAAGGCGATGACCGAAAACCTGAACCCGCGCATCGCGCGCGTTGTTGCGTTGTCCAAGCCTTCCGATACCGAGGCCGGCCAATGGTATTTCCAGCGCTATGTGGAAGAACTGCCAACCTCGGGCGAGATCGTGCTTTTCGACCGCAGCTGGTACAACCGCGGCGTTGTCGAGCACGTCTTCGGGTTTTGCACCCCGGAGCAGCGCGAGAGGTTCTTTCACCAGCTTCCCGAGTTTGAAGAAATGCTGGTGAATGAAGGTATCACGCTGGTCAAGCTTTGGCTGAACGTCGGTCGCGCCGAACAGTTGCGCCGCTTCCTGGCACGCGAGACCGATCCCCTCAAGCAATGGAAGCTGAGCTGGATCGACGTCGAGGGCCTTAAGAAATGGGACGCCTATTCCGATGCCATTGCCGAAACCTTCGAGCGATCACACACACCCTTCGCTCCATGGACGGTCATCCGCTCTGACGACAAGTCGCGCGCGCGGATTGCCGCCATCCAGACTGTCCTATCAAGCATTGAATTTTCTGGGAAAAACCCCAAATCCATAGCACCTGCCGACAGCAAGATCTGTGGAGGACCAGACATCTGGGATGTCTAAACGCGGCTATCATCACGGCAACCTGCGACAGGCGCTGGTCGATGCCGCCCTGACTCTCATCGAGGAAAAAGGGCCGACCGGCTTCACCTTGTCGGAAGCTGCGAAACAGGCTGGCGTGACCCCAGCTGCGGTTTACCGTCATTTCGAGGGCCGCGAGGACCTGATCGCCGAAGCCGCGCGGCAAGGCTATGAGGTTTTTGCGGATTTGATGGACTACGCCTACAAGAAGGGCCAGCCCTCGGCGCTTGCGTCATTCGAATCGACCGGCCGGGCCTATCTCGCCTTCGCCAGAAAATATCCGGGACACTATGTTGCAATGTTCGAAAGCGGAATTTCTGTAAACCGGACACCGGAACTGGCGATGCTCTCGGGGCGAGCACTGGGTGTGCTGGAACGGGCGGCAATCGAGTTATCGGCCCATATTCCTCCCGACAGGCGACCGCCAGCGCAGATGGTTTCTGCGCATATCTGGGCGATGTGTCACGGAGTGGTAGAACTATTCGCCCGCGGATCACCGGGGACAAAATCACCGTTCCCGCCGGAGGACTTGCTTGAATCCGGAATCGGGGTCTATTTGCGCGGGCTTGGTTTGGTGCCGCCAGACGCTTGATCCGGGGTCAGGCGGCGCGGCCAATCGGATGAAAACACAGGACCTTGATCAAACGGAGGCAACGGTCACGAACCGTGCTTTGCGTCCAGTTGGCGATACGCCCGATCAGAAGCACGAAGGCGAGACCGAAGCCGAGCGCCGCCAACATGCCGAAGAAGACGATTCCAAGTCCGGTTGCCGCGACGATGCCAATGGTTTGCACGCTCGCAAGAGGACCGATCAGCTGCCCCTCTAGATCCGGGAAAAGGGACAGCAGCACCAACAAGGCAACATGCATTGTCGCGCCGAGAAGAAAGGCACCCGGCAGTACAGTCGCGACCAGATAGGCAAAACGTTCTTGCGCAATCACGGTAATCGCGACGGACTCATCCTCCTCCGGCAGAAACTCGAGCCAGGGGTCCTCGTCCTCGACATGGACGTAGAGGACATAGAGCGTTGTCGCCGCGAGGACCGCGGACATGCAAATAATCGTGGTTTGCGGGTCCGGAGAGAAGATTCCAAAACCTGCGAAACTGAGGCTCATCGCAAGGATGATCAGCGCACGATCCGGGAGTCCCATGATTCGCAGCGAATAGAATGCCAGTTCACTGGCAATGTCGGTGCCGTTCTCAGCCAGACGTATCTTGAGCTTGTTCAGGCTGTAGATGACCGGAACCAGCAGCGTTGCAATGAACAGAAAGACGAACCGCGACAGCCCACCGCCCGCCAGAGGTGTCACCAGCGTAACCTGGATGATCACACCAAGAGCGAAGCCCAGAACGAACTTTACCAGCACATTACGCATTGGAATACGGGAGATCACCGCGCCAACCGGATCTGCAAGAACCAATCCCAGAAAAAGACCGGAGGCAACATTGTATCGCCAGAGATCTACTCCAGGCAGATAAATATGATTGGAAATCAGATCGATAAGCAGGCTGGCCAGCGTATGGCTCAGCAAAAGAGCCAGCATCACGCTGCTGAAGTAACCCGACAGTGGATCGGTCTTGGTTGCGGGGCTTTGAGTTGTCACTTTTTTCCATTCCCAGGTCGTCTTGCCCAACCTGATAAATGGAAATTGGGCCAAGAAATGGCCGAGTCTGCGGCAAAAAACAAAAAGGCCGCCAACAATGGCGGCCTTTGAGTTGGATTGTTTCTGTAAGCTTAACGCTTGGAGAACTGGAAGCTCTTCCGGGCCTTTGCCTTACCGAATTTTTTCCGTTCCACGACACGGCTGTCGCGAGTCAGGAAGCCGGCAGCCTTCAGTGCCGCACGCAGGCTGGGGTCATACAATTGCAGAGCTTTGGACACGCCATGCTTCACCGCACCGGCCTGACCGGAAAGCCCGCCGCCCTTGACCGTTGCGGTTACATCGAACTGGCCGGCGACGCCGGCAACGGTGAAAGGCTGTGCCAGAATCATCTGCAGAACCGGACGCGCGAAATAGGCGTTCATGTCCTTGCCATTGACCGTGACTTTGCCCGAACCCGGCTTGATCCAGACGCGGGCGACCGCGTCCTTCCGCTTACCGGTTGCATAGGCGCGGCCAAGTGCATCGCGAACGGGTTCGCGCGGGGCGGCAATCTCGGCGACTGCAACATCGCCACCGGCAACTGCGTTCAGTTCTTCGAGGGATTTGATTTCATCGGCCATGATTATGCGTCCCGTGTATTCTTGGAGTTCATGGACCGGACATCCAGAACTTCGGGTTTCTGGGCCTCATGCTGATGCTCGGCACCGGCATAGACGCGCAGGTTTGTCATCTGCTGACGGCTCAGTTTGCCACCCGGCAACATGCGCTGCACCGCCTTGATGACGACGCGCTCGGGATGAGCGCCTTCAAGGATCTGACCGGCTGTCCGCGACTTGATGCCGCCCGGATGACCGGTATGCCAGTAGTAATTCTTGTCAGTGCGCTTCTTGCCGGTCATCTGGACCTTGTCAGCGTTAATGACGATCACGTTGTCACCCATATCCATATGGGGAGTGAACGACGGCTTGTGCTTGCCGCGCAGGCGCATGGCGACGATCGAGGCAAGACGGCCCAGAACAACGCCCTCGGCGTCGATCAGGATCCATTTCTTCTCGATATCCGCCGGAGTAGCGGTGAAGGTTTTCATTTGCTTTACCCTTTGGGGTCTTGAAATCGGAAGCCTGTCTTTTAAGGGTTTCCATGGCACGGTCAAGCCCCGTGCAAATTAATAAAATGAGTAATTACAATGCTTTATAAATAAGGTATTATAATACCTCATATTTCTAGCAGCCTGACCTATTGCCCGGCAGGCGGCAGGGAATAGGTCAACGAGGCTCGGGCGACGGGATCGGCCATGCCTTCGGAATACATCAGCACCTCTCCCACCGCCAGCACCCGCCCCAGTTTCAACAGCCGTGCATGGGCGATCATGTCGACGCCCGAGGCGGGCTTCCGCATGAAGTCGATCGAACAATTTGTCGTAACGGCCAGGGCCTTCGGTCCGACCATCGCAAGGATGGCGAGGTAAATTGAAACATCTGCAAGCGCGAACATCGAGGGGCCAGCGACCGTGCCCCCGGGTCTCAGATGCCGGTGATCCACGAGCAAGCGCATGGTGATCTCGTTTGGTGCCACGTCATCGACACGGAAATCCCGCGCGACTTGCGGAAATGCCTCGTGCAGAAACACCTCCAACTCTTCGCGATTCATTTTAAGTCTCATCACTTCCCCTTGCCCCTTTGTCGCCCTAGACTTCATCCAATTATTGCGGAGGGCAAGATGGCGATACTGGAACGACGCGACGACGGGGCAATTGCGCATCTGGTTCTGAATGCTCCCGAAAGCCTGAATGCACTTTCGGACGCGATGCTTCTGGCGCTGAAAACAGAATTCAACAGGCTGCAAGCGGACGTCAGCATTCGCGCCGTGATCCTGTCGGGCGAAGGCAAGGCTTTTTGTGCGGGGCACGACCTCAAGGAAATGACGCGGGGACGGCAGGCCGAGGATGGCGGAGCCGCCTACTTCGCCGATCTCTTCCACCGTTGCGCCGAGGTGATGCAGATGATCCCCCGCCTGCCCCAGCCCGTGATCGCGCAGGCCCATGGAATCGCCACCGCTGCCGGATGCCAGCTAGTGGCATCCTGCGACATGGCTGTAGCGGCAGAGGGAACGAGATTTGGCGTCAACGGGGTCAACATCGGCTTGTTCTGTTCCACGCCGATGGTTGCTCTGTCGCGCAACATACCGCGCAAGCAGGCATTCGAGATGCTGACGACCGGCGGCTTCATTGACGCGAGCCGCGCCGCCGAACTTGGCCTCGTCAATCGGGTCGTCCCCGCCGAACGGCTGGCAGACGAGGCAAAGGAACTCGCCAGTACCGTTGCCGCCAAGCTTGGATCGGCGGTTCGGATTGGAAAGCGCGCCTTCTACGACCAGATCCAGATGCCGCTTGATCAGGCCTATGCCTATGCCGGCGAGGTCATGGTCGAAAACATGCTCGACCGGAACACGGCCGAAGGCATCAGCGCCTTTATCGAAAAACGCGATCCTGACTGGCAGCAGTGACGATTCTCAAGGGCCATCTGCCCGTGACCGGGCGCATTTCGCTGCGTGCGGATCGTTCGGCACGATCCCTCAGAACTGGTAAATCGCGCCGAATTTCGCCTCGAGATAATCCAGCAATGGCCCCTCGTCCGGCTCAAAACCGCAAGCCCGCCGCACCGTGTCTCGTGGCTCGTGCAAGCCACCGTGTTGTTGCAGCTTCTCGCGCAGCCAGTCAGTGGCCGGGCTCGTGTCGCCCCGTGCCAGAGCGGAATCAAGGTCGGGCAGTGCCACGCGCATCGCTTTGGTGAGACAGCCAGCATAGACGTTCCCAAGCGTATAGGTCGGGAAATAGCCGAAAAGCCCGACCGACCAGTGCACATCCTGAAGGCATCCGTTCGATGGCTTGTCGACCTTAACGCCGAAATCGGCTTCGAAGCGCGAGTTCCAAGCGGTGGGCAAATCGGCGACTTTCAGGCTACCGTCGATCAGGGCGCGTTCGAGATCGAAGCGCATCAGGACATGCAGGTTATACTGCACCTCATCCGCCTCGGTCCTTATATAGCCGGGATGAACGCGGTTGACGCTGGCATAGAACGACTCGGCATCCGAAATTCCGAAGTCGCCGAAGGTGTCGCGCATCCGACCGTAAAGGAACCCGGTGAAGGCGCGCGACCGGCCAAGCTGGTTCTCGTAGCTTCGGCTTTGACTTTCGTGCACGCCCATGCTGACCCCTGCGCCGAGCGGCGTCAGCAGGTAGGCTCGGTCAATCGCCTGTTCATAGGCGGCATGACCGACCTCATGTATGGTGGAATAGAAGCAATTGAACGGATCGGCCGGATTGGTCCGCGTCGTTATGCGCACATCCAGCCCGGATCCGGAAGAAAAAGGATGCACGGCCTTGTCGATCCGGCCGTGGTTCAGGTCATAGCCGAAGGCCAGCGCCAGTTCGCGGCTAAGCGTAAGCTGGCCTGCTTCGGGGAATTCGCCAGTCAGTGGCAGCGGCTGGTGCGGCGCATGCAGGATCTTTTCACGCAGTGCGACAAGGCGCGGGCGCAACGCTCCAAACATCGCCTCCAGCCCGGCGGCCGTCGCGCCGGGTTCGTAGTCGTCCAGCAGCGCATCATAGAGGTCACTGCCCTCGGCCAATGCCGCGGCTTCTTCCTGTCTCAGCTTCACGACCTTTTCGAGCGTCGGTGCGAAGGCGGCGAAGTCTTCGGAGGCGCGCGCCCGCGCCCAGACGCCCTGTGCGACCGAGGTAACCCGCGCAATCTCCGATGCGAGCTTCGCGGGCACTTTCATCGTTCGCGCATACCGCCGACGGATATGGCGCATGTTGGCCTGCCCGACCGGATCCAGCGTCAGGTCGTCTATAAGCCCCAGCCAGTCGTGCAGCTTGGGGTCGGTGCGGCGGGCGTGCAGGACCGATTCCATCGCGGCCATTTCCTCGGATCGCTGTTCGGCGGCCCCTGCGGGCATCATGGTTTCCTGATCCCATCCAAGACGCCCGGCAACCTGCGCCAGTGCCTCGGTCTCACGCTGGAAGGCCATCAGATCATCATAAGCGCTCATGCGCGGGCTCCTCGTACGGATTGGGCACGCGGGTATTGTGCCAGATAGCGGGCGCGGATGATCAGCACCCAAAGCACGACGGCGCCCAGTTGATGGATGATCGCAATTTGCCACGGTGAAGAATGCATGACTGTAACGATGCCGAGTACGATCTGCCCAAAGAGCACCACCGCCATCCAGTCGAAGGCCCGTTTGGTTTGGCCGTTGCCACTCGACCGGGACCGCCGCCAGACGATCAGGCCGAATGCGAACAGCAGGTAACCCGACATCCGGTGCATGAACTGCACAAGGCCATCATCCTCGAAAAAGTTGCGCCAGAACGGAGTAATTGAAAAAGCGTTCTCCGGGAAAAAGCGCCCGGCCATCAGCGGCCAATCAGTGAAGCCCCTGCCTGCATCTATGCCCGCGACGAGCGCTCCCAATAGGATCTGCAGGAAAGCCAGATGCATCAGGCCGGTGGACATCGAAAACAGCTGCGGCTCCCGGCTGCGACGGGCCTGCATCAGATCGGCGTCGCGCCGTTCAAGCAAAAAGACATACCACGCGATAAAACCCAGGATCACAAAGGCCAGTCCAAGATGCGTCGCAAGCCTGTAACTGGCCACATCGAGTCGGTCCCCACTAAGACCCGACGACACCATCCACCAGCCGATGGCCCCCTGCAGCCCGCCAAGCGCACCTATACCGAGCAACCTCTGCGTCCAGCCGGTTGGAATGCGTTTCGTGGCCCAAAAGCCGATGAACCCGACAGCCCAGACCAACCCTATGACTCGACCCAATTGCCGATGACCCCATTCCCACCAGTAGATCGCCTTGAACTCGGCAAGGGTCATTCCCTTGTTCTGCAACTGATATTCAGGGATCGCCTGATACTTCTGAAACTCGCTGTCCCAGGCTGCGGCATTCATTGGTGGCACCGCCCCGGTAACCGGGCGCCATTCGGTGATCGAAAGGCCGGAGTCAGTCAGCCGTGTCATCCCGCCAACAAGGATCATCGCCACAACCAGTGCAAAGATCACCATCAACCACAGCCGGATCGGGCCGCGCGCGCCACCCCGCGCCTTGTCAATCAAGCCGGTTTGAGGTTTCGGTTTGTCGGGCGTCTTGTCGACCCCGACCTCCTCGAAAATGGAACGTTTCTGGCTCATTTCACATCCTGAAAATCTTGCGGGACAGTATGGGAGCGGCAGTGGGGGTTCAAGGGCAGACGGGCGTCGCGAACCCAGTGAAAGACCCGGCTTCGGGCGAAATGCAAAGTTCGTTTGAACGATTTCGGTAGATGCGTCCTACCTTGCTGCCGTCGCCTTTCGGAACTCACCGACCTGTCGCGTGATCGCGCCGATATGTCGTCCGTCCGTTCCGCAGCAGCCGCCCCATACGTTGATATGGGGAAAGCGCCGCGCAAGATCGGCCATTTGCCCGCCAAGCTCCTCGGGGTCACCGTCCGCCAGATGCCCGAGTTTACACAGGTCCAGCGTCTCCATCGCAACGGCGTTCGGCATAAGCCCCCCCAATCGCTGAACCCAGTCTCCTTCGTTCAGAGCCGGCGCGAACTCAGTGGGATGCGTGCAGTTGATCATGTAGTAGGCCGGGGCATTCCCCGTTGCGGCATCGACGCTGGAAATAGCCTCTTTCAGAGTCTCACCCCCTTTCAACTTGCCGCCCTTGGCAATGAAAAAGGAAATCACCACAGACATGTCCGCTGCCTTCGCGGCCCGCGCGAGTCCCGTGGCCTCTTCGATGCTCGAAAACGTCACAGCACTCACCAGATCTGCTCCGGCCTTCTTGAACGTCAGTATTTGCTCAGAATGATAGTCTTCGGCTTCCGCGGCATCCGGCGTTCTGGCGACGTTGTATGCATCGCCGCGTGGCCCGATGACACCCCCCACCAACATGGGCGTTTCATCGCTTTGGTATTCCCGCGCAAAGTCCTTGTAGAACTCAATCCCTCGCATGTTGATCTCTTCAAGACCCTCACGCGAAAACCCGATGAGTTCTCCCCAATCCCGGCTGGCTCGGTAATGAAGACCTTCGTTAATTGCACCAAAACCGTTTTCGACCGCGGCCTCGACAAGCTTCCGGTGGTAATCAGTCAGGCACGCAAGCCCGCGTTTGTCGTTGATGAGCTCAAACCCACAGAAATGGCGGAGTTCGAACCCGTCGACATACTGGAGCCATGTTTCAAAACCGCCACCACAGGTCATGTTCCGACCGTTCAATTGCGGCAAAGAGCTATTCTTGTCCATTTTGATCCCCCCGGATTGGTTTGAGGCATCATAGCAAGATTTTCCCAGACTTTCGCGTTGAGTGGGCGCTGAGATTGTCTGGGCGGTGTCTTTGCACAACCCCAGACGAACCGGCCCTGTCAAGGACCGAGGGACGCCCTGCCCTTCAGTTCCCGTGCTCTTTCCAACGCACCATCTGTCGCAGAACCCCGTGCAGAATCTGCACATCGGCGCTGGTAAGCGGCATCCGCGACCACATGTTACGCAGAACCAATTTCATGCTGGGGGCCTTGTCTTCGGGGAAAAAGAACCCGGCATCACCCAGACGCTCTTCGTAATGATTGGCGAGTTTCTCGATTTCGAGTTTGGAAGCGAATTCGGTCTTGCCAAGTTCCATGCGCTCGGGGATCACATCCGCGGTCTGCCTGTGCCATTCGTACGACAAGAGCAACGCGCATTGGGCGAGGTTCAGCGAGGGAAATTCCGGGTTCACGGGGACAGAGATGATCGCGTCGGCAAGGGCAATGTCCTCGTTCTCGAGGCCCGCACGTTCGGGGCCGAAGAGCACGGCAACATTGCGACCCTCAGCGACCAAGGCGGCGGCCCTTTCCATAGCACGTTCCGGAGCCAGAACCGGCTTTGTCAGGTCACGGCTGCGGGCCGTCGTCGCGAAGACATAGGTGCTGTCTGCGATCGCGGCGCTTGTCGTCGGGTATATCCCGGCCTGATCCAGGAGCCGCCCGGCCCCGCTGGCCATGGCCACGGCCTTGGGGTTCGGCCAGCCATCGCGCGGCGCGACGATCCGCATCCGGTCAAGGCCGAAGTTCCACATCGCACGCGCGGCGCCGCCGATGTTCTCTCCCATCTGCGGGGCGACGAGGACAAAGCAGGGCTGGGCAGCGGCAGACATGGCAAACCTATTGGAAATGATCCGCAAGGTGATACGCTCGGGGCCGCTGTGACGCAAGGAGTCGGATATGGCCTATGACGAGAGTGCGGCGTCACTGATACGCGAGGACCTGGCCGACCAGTTTGGTATCAGCGAACGAAAGATGTTTGGCGGGCTGTGTTTCATGCAGAATGGCAACATGGTTTGTGGTGTTCACAATGGCGGCGGCATGTTCCGCGTCGGCAAAGCCCGCGAGGCGGAGGCAATGGCAATCGAAGGGGCCGGACCGATGGATTTTACCGGGCGCAAGATGGGCGGCATGATCAATGTCACGGACAAAGGGCTTGCCGACGATGTCAGGCGGGGCATCTGGCTGCGGATGGCCCTGTCAAATGCTGCCGGCCTGCCTGCCAAGTAGCCAAGCAGCAATTTCCCGGCTATAGCGGGCGAAACCCGAATAACGGAGCCCGAAATGGCCGAATCCGAGCGCCCGCAAATCTACCTGATCACACCATCGGAACTTGAACTCTCCAGTTTCCCGGACCTGCTCGCCCGGGTTATCGATTCGACCGAGATCGCATGCATCCGCATGGCCCTGTCGACGCGGGACGAAGACAAGCTGTCGCGCATTGGCGACGCCCTGCGCGACGTCGCCCACACCCGGGATGTCGCTCTGGTGATCGCCGAACACGGGTTGATGGTCGACCGGCTGGGGCTCGACGGGGTGCATCTGCCCGATGGCGCGCGGTCCGTTCGCAAATGGCGCAAGGCACTGGGCGAGGATGCAATCGTGGGAGCGTTTTGCGGCGCATCGCGGCATGATGGCATCACCGCCGGAGAAGCCGGTGCAGATTATGTCAGCTTTGGCCCTGTCGGCGCATCGGGCCTTGGAGACGGGTCCGTCGCAGAGCCTGCTTTGTTCCAGTGGTGGTCCGAGATGATCGAGGTCCCGGTCGTTGCAGAGGGAGGTCTAAACGAAGATCACGTTCGAACCCTTTGTCAAACAACCGATTTCTTTGGATTCGGGCAAGAAATCTGGACGGCTCCCGATCCAGTGATGGCACTCCGCGGCTTCGTCACGGCAATGGGCTAGGCGGCAAGGCCGAACGCACCGCCATTTCGCAGCGACTGGACAAGGCCTTGCGATCCGCACTGTCCCGAACGCGAACAGGTTCATGATAGACCAGTTCGACGGAACCTTGGCGCGGCGTCGCCAGAACTTTCAGGAAATGACTTCCGAAATCCATCTCTGCCCACCAACCATAATACCGTGGATCCTCACCTTCGGGTGCACGGTAGATCAGCGTTACGGGTTGAATGGACAGGATCTCTCTTAAATCCCGCGCTAAGAACGCCGCGAACAAGGTTGATTTAAAAGGCAGAACCCGAAGCCCATCTGTCGAAGTTCCTTCGGGAAAGAAAAGCAGGCGATGCCCGGCCTTGAGCCGTTCTTCAAAGATATGGTTCTGGGCCTTGGCCTCTCGCGCGACCCGACGGATGAAGACCGTCCCGGTGGCGCGTGCGAGCCAACCGATCACCGGCCATGAGGCGACTTCCGATTTCGACACGAAGTAAACGCGCTTGCGCGCATTGAGCGCAAATATGTCAAGCCACGAGGCGTGGTTGGAAACGACTGCGCCCTTTTCTTGCATCATCACACCCCGCACCTTGTATCCGATGCCAAGGATCACAAAGGCCAGACGACACACCATCTGCGTGATATGTGGGGTCCAGGGGCGATCAAGTCCGTAGAGCGGACGTTCTGCCAAACGGACCAGCAGCAGCGCGGCAAGGCCTCCGAAAACGACGACGGACAGGCTGATTCCCCTAAACACCACAAGCACCCAGCCCATTGCAGTTATTGGGGTCTTCTTCGGCTCGTCTGCCGATGCCCACGGCCTGGTCATGGGCCGCGACGCTTCGTGTAGAGATCTCCCTGCCGGGCGCTCATCGTCGCGGTGTCGAGGATCAGGCAAATATCGGTTGTGTTGAAGGCGTGGTCGACATAGGCCCCTTCGCCCACGAAGCCCCCCAGTCGAAGGTAGGCCTTGATCAGCGCGGGCGTCGCACGCAGGGCCCGGGGCCGGTTGATCTGTTCTTTCGGCATCAGGTCCATGCGCTGGAAATGGTCCGGCATTGCACGAACCCGCAGAGTTTCCGGCGCCAGATGCCTGTGGTGGAGCAACGACAAAGGTTCAGCCAGCGCCACTATATCGGTCCCGTGAAAGCTCGCGACTCCGAACAGAATCTCTATCTTGTGGGCGGCAACATAGTCCGCCAACCCGCCCCAGAGATAATACATCGCCTTGCCGCCGCGATAATTGACGTCGACACAGGATCGGCCCAGCTCCAGCAGGTTGCGCCCTGTGGCCAGAAGACGTGAGAGGTCGTATTCGCGCGATGTATAGAATCGCCCGATCTTGGCGGCCGCGTCGCTGCACAGCAGGCGATAGACCCCGACGACATGATCAAGCGCGGCCTCGTCCCGGTCCAGATCGACCAGGACCAGATGGTCACAATAGGGATCGAATTCATCGCGTTCGAGCCGGGCCTGATGGTCGACCAGCGGACCATCCCCACCGAGTTCCTCGACAAAGACACGATAGCGTAGTCTCTGAGCTGCTTTCAGGTCGTCGCCCCCGCGCGCAAACCGGAGGGCGAATCTTGGGTCTTTCGGCGTCATCTGCTGTCGTGACTCTCGCCCGTGTGAGGTGCGCGGGTTCTAGGGCCCCCGACATGGGTTTGCAAGGCGACACGGTTCAACCGCAGTCTTGGATACCCCTTATAGTTGTGTTAACCTTGGCGTACTAACTTCAGAATTGACCCTAGAGACCAAAAACCATTTCCAACTCAACATTCCGGCTGTCAACGACCACCTTGCCCGCATGCTCGAACATCACAGTGACCCGTCCGGCCACATTCGACTGGACCTGCCCCACACCCCATTCAGGTTGTGCCGGGTTTCGCACGAACATTGCAGGTTCAAGCTGCGAATTCACTTCGTTCATTCCATTTCCCATTTCGAAAGCCCCAACTGATGCCCGCAAACCTGCCTGACCTGACGGCCTTGATCGGGTCGCGTATCTGCCATGACCTTATCAGCCCGATCGGTGCCATCGGCAACGGGGTTGAACTGATGACACTTGCAGGGACCGCACGCGGCGCAGAGATGGAACTCATCGCGGAAAGCGTCGACAATGCCAATGCCCGCATACGATTCTTCCGCGTGGCGTTCGGCGCCGCCCAGCCCGGCCAGACAATTGCGGCTTCTGAAATCATCGGTACATTGCGCGACCTGACCAGAGGTGGCCGGTTCGTTGTGGATTGGCAACCCGGTGCCGCCTTGCAGCGCCAGCAGGTGAAGCTGGCATTCCTGTTGTTGCAGTGTTTCGAAACAGCGATGCCGCGTGGCGGCCACGTCTCGGTAAGACTTGTCGGTGAAGAATGGGCCCTGACCGGGGAGGCCGATGGGCTGGTGATTGAGCCTCATCTCTGGGCGATGCTGTCCGTTCCTGTCGCCAGGCCAGAGATTGACGCGGCGCGCGTGCAGTTCGCGCTGGCCCCGCTGGCGGCAACCGCCATAGGCCGCCAATTGATCGTCGAAACCTCTGATCGGATCGCACGAGTCAGGTTCTAGGCGGTCGCATTGCGACGAAACTTCGCGGATCAGGCGCGCACAGTTCCGTCACCGGTGACCAGATACTTGAAGCTGGTGAGCTGTTCCGCACCGACGGGCCCTCGCGCATGCATCTTGCCCGTCGCGATTCCGATCTCTGCCCCCATGCCGAACTCGCCGCCATCGGCGAACTGGGTCGAGGCGTTGCGCATCAAGATTGCGCTGTCCAGTTCCGCGAAGAACTGATCGGCGGCGGTGTCATCTTCTGTCAGGATGCAGTCGGTGTGGTTCGAGCCGTAGCGGCGAATATGGGCGATTGCCTCGTCGATGCCGCTGACCGTCTTGGCGGCGATATCCATATCAAGATATTCATGCCCCCAGTCAGCCTCGGTGGCCGGTTGAGTTCCGTCGAACGTCTGCAGGGCCTCGTCTGCATGGACACGGACGCCGCTTCCTATCAGCGCTGCGATCAGGTCACCACCGAGTGTTGCGACCAAATCGCGATGGATCAGTAGGCATTCCGCCGCGCCGCAGATACCTGTACGGCGGGTCTTCGCGTTCAGCACGACCTTGAGCGCCTTTTCGGGGTCCGCGGCCTTATCGACATAGATGTGAACGATGCCTTCGAGATGTGCAAAGACCGGGACCCGCGCTTCGCGCTGCACAAGCCCGACAAGGCCCTTGCCACCGCGCGGCACGATCACGTCGATCGTGTCGACAGCCTTGAGCATTTCGCTCACCGCTTCCCGGTCGCGTGTCGGGACAAGCTGGATTGACGCTTCGGGCAGTCCTGCCGCGCTCAGCCCCTCTACCAGACAGGCATGAATGGCCCGGGACGAATGGAAGCTTTCGGAGCCGCCACGCAGGATCACCGCATTGCCGGATTTAAGGCAGAGCGCGCCAGCGTCGGCCGTAACATTGGGACGGCTTTCATAGATCACACCCACGACGCCAAGGGGCGTGCGGACACGGCGGATATGCAGGCCGCTCGGTTGGTCCCATTCGGCGATGACTTCGCCCACCGGGTCCTTCTGGTCCGCCACCGCGCGCAAACCATCGACGATGCTCTGGATTCGTGCCTCGTCGAGCAACAGCCGATCCAGCATCGCGGGACTGAGCCCCTTACCCCGCCCGTAGGCGAGATCCTCTGCATTGGCTTCGATAATCCTTGACCGGTTGGCCCAGACCGCGTCCGCAGCCGACATCAACGCGGCGCGCTTACGTTCAGCCGACGCCATGGCGAGCTGGGCAGCAGCGGCGCGCGCGGCCTTGCCAATCTCTGCGATCAGATCGGGAATGTTGTCATGGTCGTTCATGATCGAGGCCTTTCACCTTCGGATTTCGGTCGAATGCCTCCGGCGGGGATATTTATGAACAGAAGATGAGCAAAGGTCAAAGTGCCATGTCATCGCGGTGGATAAGGGCCGCACGACCCGGATAGCCCAGGATCGTCTCGATCTCTGCAGAACGATGGCCTGCAATCGCGCGGGCCTCATCGGCCGTGTAACGGGTCAGACCGACACCAAGGCGCGCGCCGTCCGGCCCGAGAATGGCAACCGGGTCGCCGCGCCCGAACTGGCCTATGATGCGGGCGATCCCGGCGGGAAGAAGCGATTTACCGCTGCCAAGAGCCCCGGCGGCGCCTTCGTCCACGACAACTTCGCCGCGCACTTTCATCGCTGCGATCCAGCGCTTGCGCGCGGCTTGCGGATCGCCCTGCGCCGTGAACCAGGTCGCCGGAGCACCCCGCTCGAGCGCTGTCAGCGGCCGCAGAACCGAGCCTTCGGCAATCGCCATGGCGCAACCCGCTCCGGTTGCGGTCTTGGCCGCCATGAGCTTGGTTTTCATGCCACCCTTTGACAGGCCGGATCCGGCGTCGCCGGCCATCGCTTCGATCTCAGGGGTGATGGTATCGATGACATCAAAGCGCTTGGCCGTCGGGTCGGTCTTCGGGTTACCCGAATAAAAGCCATCGACATCGGACAGGAGGATCAGTTGGTCGGCCCCGACGGTCACCGCGATCTGCGCGGCAAGCCGGTCATTGTCGCCATAGCGGATTTCGTCGGTTGCGACGGTGTCATTTTCATTCACGATTGGAACGACACCCAGCGCCAGAAGGGTTTCGAGCGTGGCGCGCGAGTTCAGGTAGCGGCGGCGATCCGTGCTGTCTTCCAGCGTCACGAGGACCTGCGCGGTCGTGATGCCATGCGGCGCCAGCACTTCCTCGTAGGCGCGGGCAAGGCGGATCTGTCCCACGGCAGCGGCCGCCTGCGACTGTTCGAGAGCCAGCGCCGAATTTGGCAGTCCCAGAACGGCGCGGCCAAGGGCGATGGATCCGGAGGACACAAGTATCACGGACGTGCCGCGGGCCTTGGCCTCGGCGACATCCTCTGCCAAGCAGCGCAGCCAATCGGCCCGCAACCGGCCACGCTCGACGAGAAGCGCCGAGCCAATCTTGACGACCAGTCGTTTCGCCTTGCTTATGGTTGCCACGTCTGGGGCTCCTCGGCGGCCTTGCGGGTGCGAAGGCGATTGGCGTCTATCCTTGCCCGAAGCGCCCTCAGGACTTCCTGCACACCGTCGCGACTGACGCCGGACATCGTCAATACCGAACCGCCAGAGGCTTTCTCGAGAATCTTGCGCTTTTTCTCGATCTCTTTGGTATCAAGCGCATCGATCTTGTTCAGAACCGTTACACGTGGCTTGTCTGCAAGGCCCGCGCCGTAGGTCTCGATCTCCGTGATGATCGTCTTGTAATCGGTTTTGATATTCTCGGAAGTGCCGTCCACCAGATGCAGAAGTACCGCACAGCGTTCGACATGCCCGAGAAAGAGGTCGCCCAGCCCCCTGCCCTCCGACGCGCCTTCGATGAGGCCGGGAATGTCGGCGATGACGAATTCCACTTCGTCCACGGCAACGACGCCAAGGTTGGGAACCAGCGTTGTAAAGGGATAGTCGGCAATCTTCGGTCGTGCGTTAGATGTCGCCGCAAGGAATGTGGATTTTCCGGCGTTGGGAAGACCAAGCAGACCGACGTCGGCAATCAGTTTGAGCCGGAGCCAGAGCGTGCGCTCGACCCCTTCTTGACCGGGGTTGGCGCGGCGCGGCGCCTGATTGCTGGCCGTTTTGAAATGCGCGTTTCCGAAGCCGCCGTTCCCACCTTTTGCCAGAAGGACACGCTGGCCAACCTCGGTCAGGTCGGCGATGACGGTTTCCTCGTCCTCGTCCAGTATTTCTGTTCCGACAGGGATCCGCAGGATGACGTCATCGCCATCCTTGCCCGTCCGCTGCTGGCCCATACCGTGCTGACCGCTTTTGGCAAAGAAATGCTGCTGATAACGAAAATCGATCAGCGTGTTCAGCCCATCGACCGCCACAGCCCAAACGTCGCCGCCGCGGCCGCCATCACCGCCGTTCGGGCCACCGAACTCGACGAATTTTTCTCGTCGGAAACTGACGCACCCGGCCCCGCCGCCGCCTGAGCGGATATAGACCTTGGCGAGATCGAGAAATTTCATCAGGTTTAGCCTCGAATTGGATTAGGAGATGCCGATAGAGATATTTGCGGGCTTACTCAAGCCTTGACGCGGGCCGTCGGGGTTCGGACAGACGCTTAGCGTCCCAATCCGCGGCCTATAAAATAACCTTTTGCAGTTCGACCGGGCGCCCCAGCGGGCGCGACTGTGCCGTTTCCCGGTGAGATGGCTGAAAACCGAGCTTGGCGAGCACGTTTCGCGACGCCGCGTTCGCCGGAAAATAGCCCGACCACAATTCCTGGCCCGCATGCTTGAAAAAATCTGCCACGAGCGCGTTGGCCGCCTCGGTCATGAGGCCCTGCCCCCAAAAGGGGCGGCCCAACCAGTAGCCAAGTTCACGCAACCCGGTCCGCTGATGTCGATCAAGTCCGACAACGCCTACAAGCCGTCCATCCAATACGATTGCTCTACTTCCCTCGGAAGCGTCGCCAGACACAAACCATTCGGCATCCGAAAAAGCATAGGGCCAAGGCGGTGACGTGAGCCAGCGAATGACCTGCCACTCGTTGATCAGGCGCGCGATATCGGTCGCATCCCGTGGTTCCAACGGGCGCAGTTTCAATCTTTTCGTTTGAAGCACCCGGCGTGACATATCACAAACGCGCTATCTGAGCTTCTTGATGTAGGTCCAGGTCGGGACTGTCGTGTTTCGCGCCACTGAAAAGGCTTCGGCGTCGCCAAGATATTCGAATCCCGCGTTGGTCACGACGCGTGCGGAGGCCGGATTGTCCTGGAACACCGCGGCAAAAAGCGTCTTTGCCTTATGAGGATTGGCATCGACCATGGCGCGCACAGCTTCTGACGCAAGGCCGGAGTTCCAAAAGGCCGGTCCAATCCAGAAGCTGATTTCGCTTTGTTCGCGGTCCATCCGAGTCAGCCAGACAACGCCCAGAACCTCTGCCAGGCCATATGCGGACCCATCCATCACCCAGGCGTCGTCTACACGGTCGATACTCTGCGCCCGTGCTATGTAGCTTTCGGTCGACCCCGGCGGCAACGGATGCGGTATCGACTGGGTCGCTTCCGCAACCCGGCGGTCACCGGCATACATTGCCAACAGGCCGGCATCGGACTTGCGCAATGGACGCAAAATGAACCGCTCTGCCTCGATCACTGGCTGATTGGTGATCTGGTCGAGAATCATGCCTTCCCTCCTCTGAAGAACACGAGCGTTCAAGTTAAACATGGGAAGTCAGCGAAATTGTGACCACCCTGTGCACACAAGAAGTAACGCGATTATGAAACGAAAAAGGGACCGGCTTCTTAGCCGATCCCCCTGAAAACTTGCTTAAGGACTTCGGCTACTCGGCGGCCTCCGCGACCGGGAGCACCGAAATAAAGGTACGACCCTTGAGCCCCTTGTGGAAGGTCACGGCACCTTCGGTCACGGCGAAGATCGTGTGATCCTTGCCCATGCCGACGCCCTCGCCCGGCCACCACTTGGTGCCGCGCTGACGCACGATGATGTTGCCCGGAATGGCAGCCTGACCGCCATAGAGCTTCACGCCGAGGCGACGCCCCGCAGAGTCGCGGCCGTTGCGGGATGAACCGCCTGCTTTTTTGTGTGCCATGGGGGATTACTCCTTCTTCGCAGCCGGCTTCTTAGCGGCTGGTTTCTTTGCGGCGGGCTTTTTCGCTGCCGCTTTCTCGGCCTCTGCCTTGGGAGCGTCAGCCTTTGCTTCGGCTTTCTTCGGAGCGGCCTTTTTCGGCGCAGCCTTGGCTTCCAACTTTTCCGAGACTTTCGCTACCGGGGCAGATCCGGCCCCGATTGCCGCCTTGACGCCGGACTTGTCGGCACCTTTTTCAAGGATGTCGGTTACCCGCAGCAGGGTCAGTTGCTGACGGTGTCCTTTTGTGCGCTGGCTGCTGTGCTTACGGCGGCGCTTTACATAGTGGATGACTTTCTCACCCTTGATCTGGTCGATCACTTCGGCCTGAACAGCCGCGCCCGCAACCAGAGGGGCGCCGACGGTGGCACCCACCATCAGAATCTCGTTGAACTGGATTTTCTCGCCGGCGTCTGCTGCAATCTTTTCAACGCGAAGCACATCTCCGCTTTGAACCTTGTATTGCTTGCCACCGGTCTTCATGACCGCAAACATATGATATTCCTTCATTTTTCGCGTCCTGCGGCCCCGGTTTCCCGGTGTTTCCAGCCTGTTGGCCACCTCGAACAGCGCGCCCTGTTCAGAGCGACATTTCGAACAACTGCGGACATGCGTCCGGCAGAGATGCGGGCTTATGATGGAGTCTGACCATCAAGTCAAGGACCCAGACAGCATTTCCGGTCCGGCCAGCCTACAGGTCCTCACCCACGACGAAAGTTGCGGCGGATCGGCCCAGCGCGTGACTGACTTCCACGAAAAGCTTGTCAAAGGCCACGAACAGCGCACGGTTCAGAGCCTGCCCCTCGGGCGTTTCCGAGATCGCAATATAGTCTTCCAGTTCCGCTTCGCTCAGCGGATCATATGCCATCGCAAGAAAGGCGTAGAGCCATTCCTCGGTGTCCGCGCGGATAACCTCTTCCTGACTCCAGACGTCGGTCAGGATCTGGTCCTCGCTCAATGTGCTGTCAAAGGCGCCGCCATCCTGAAGGCCTGTGTAGAAAGCGTAGTTGGAATTCATCGCGCCGACGACATTGTATTCAAGCAGGTCGTTTGCATCGATGTAGCGCCCAACGAGGTCAATGAGCTGGTCGCCGTCCGCCGCAAGCTCCGCAGCATGGTCTTTCGCCACCGCTTCTACTTCCTCTTCCAGCAGGGCCTGCCGCGCACTCACCTCCAGTCCGACAATCTTGCGTCCCGTTGGGGTGTCGAAGAAGGCCATGAGCGGCGCCAGATCGGTCGTCTCAAGCTCCGCGGCAAAACTGACCCAGACCGTATTGGTCATCCAGTCGACATCATAAATCTTCTCGACCAGCGTGCGCCACGCCTCGCCGGCCCGCTCGGGGAACATCTCTTCGGCCAGCTCCGCCCCATTCACAAGCCCTTCGTCGCGCATCACTTCGATGACTTCGGGAAGGCCGAGTGCTTCCGCCAGGGTCGCGACATCCGCGGGCACGTTCGGTTCGGCCCGTGCGCCGGACGCAAGGCTGCAGCACAACAACATCAGTGTCAGAACTCTTCGCATTTTGCCCCCGCGAATTGACCTTGCCCTAACCTAGGGTCGATTGCCCCGGCTTCCAAGCTGAACCTCTCCCAGATGACTTGCCCGTGACGATTTTCGTGATAGCAAATGCGGCCGGGCACTTTTTGCTATTGTGTCGGGCGCGCTCATTTCCTAGATACGCGCACGGTTCGACAGAGCCCTTTGCGGAGAGGTGCCAGAGTGGTCGAATGGGGCGGTCTCGAAAACCGTTGAACCTTCACGGGTTCCCAGGGTTCGAATCCCTGTCTCTCCGCCA
>JAHEAO010000113.1 GCA_024642725.1 Paracoccaceae bacterium
CTGCTGTCACCCGACAAGGGCGTGCCCTCGCTATCGGTGAAGCCGATCATATATTTCGCGCCCTTGCCCGGTATTTGGGACATCATTCCCGGGCTCAACGAGTAGTAGTCGGTGAAGAACCAGATCCGTGTGTCGAGATCGAGATATCCCTCTGCTTTTCTCCTCCAGCCCAGGTCGAACGGCCCGCTCGGATTCGCCGGTGTCCCTTCGGCAATAGGATTGAGCCAGACGCGGTCGGGATAGACGCGTAAGGAACGGCCATTGACGACTTCTTGAAAGCCTATGACACGGCTGGTCTTGTAGGCGGTCTTGGCAGCCCGATCAAGAATCTGCCGCGTGTGCGCGTCGGGGTTGAACGGCTGGCCTTTGATAATGCCGATGGACGCCAGCATGCCGAGTCCATCCGGACTTGCCAGGTTGCTGCCCTCGCTGTCCACCAGCAGTTTGAGTTGGTCAAAGGCACTGCTGTCGGAAACCGGCAGCATGTTCGCCGGGACACCGGAGGCGTTGGGGAATTTCATTGGCTTGGCCTTGGCCTTGCCATTGAGCGGATAGATCTTCGACTGTTCAACCAGCTCGGCGGCCGGCGTCAGGTTCTTCGGGTCCTGATAGAACGAACGCAGGAAGACGAAAACGTTGTTGGTGCCCGACCGGTACACGAAATAACCTTTTGGCACCTTGCCTTTATAGCCCGGCGGCAACAGCAGGAATTTGCCACCTTTGCCGGCATCCGGCCCGGGCAAACCCACGTCACCAAAGAACTTGCCGCCATCGACCGGGATTGGCCGCTGCCAGGCGTCGAGCAGGATACCCTGCAGGCCGGGAGGTGCTTCGAATACCAGTGGACCATCCTTGCCGAGGTCAACATAGCTCATCGCATAGAGAACGTCGGAATTTGGGGTCGTCACCAGCGTCTTGGCGTCGAGCCGATTCTTCCAGATCGGCAGCACGTTGTAGCCCTCACCGAATACCTTTTCCGAGCCGTATTTCATGCCGAGCGTGTTGATCAGCGGCATTGCCCAAAGATAGGTCTGCGTTGCCCGCTGAAAGATCAATTCATCACGCAGGGTCTGGGCGGTTTCCTTCGTCGGTCGGTTTTCAGCGAACGGCAGGTTCGCCAATTCGTCGAACCGCGCGGTCTGGGCGCTTGCTGAGGCGCAAATCGCCAGAGCGCCAATAAATGCCGCTACTTGGCTCAGTTTGAATCGTGTTTTCATGATTGTTCTCCTATTATGCTTTCGATTGTGAATACGCGGGCCGCCCGATGCCGGGCAGCCCGCGCAAATGGGTTCATTTCACTTTTTCAACATTTGGTGCCATCCAGCTTGCATCGAGGATGGCTTTCTCCGCCCAATAGCAGCGGATATACAGTGAGAACGTGCCATCGGGTGCCGGAACCCAGTTGGTTTCCCTGTCTTTGCCGGGAGACGTGGTGCCGAAATACAAGGTGAGCGAGCCGTCCGGGTTGTACTGCAGTGACTTGCTCTTCGTGCCCAGCGAATAGCGGTTCAGCTTGTTTGCGTAAAACAAATGGTGCTCGTTGTAGAGCGTCATCGACCAGAAACCCTTAACGGGTGGAAGTTGTCCTTTCGGGAAGGTGACCGTATACAGATGCTTGCCGTGGAGTTGCTGTCCCTTGCTGTCGCAATCCCGGTAGATGTATTTGGTCTCATTGGGCTTGTTGTCATACATGTTCGATTTAGAGGTGCCAGTCCGATTGAGGTAGTCGGTCCCCCACTCCGCATTGTTCACTGGCGAGTTCCAGCCGTTACCGGCAGAACGACCATTGTATTTCCATTGCTTAAGCGGGGCTACGAGCCCCTTGTCGGCGGCAACAAACGATTCGACCAATGCGGCCTTGGTCGCAGGGTCTTTTGTGGCGGCCTCGAACACCGACTCAATCCAGCGGTAGAGGGCTTCCTCGCCGGGCAGCGGGGGGACGAGCTTCATCACGCCGGGGAGTTGGTCGAAGAATTTCTCCGGCACGACCCACTTCGTCTCACCGGCAGGGACATTCGATGGGAGAGGGAAATGAGGGACCTTGCCCCAGTCCGTTGCCTTCATCTTGCCGTCAAAGCGACTCAGCGGATACATCATAATCTGGTTGAGAACCGGTTGAACCGCTTTTGTGTCCTCCGCAGTGTCGTCCTTGAAGACGCGTGGGACGACGAATGACAGTTCGGTGGAAGAACGCACAACGGCTGTAATCCCTGCGGGAGTCTCACCCTTCCAGTTCGGACCGACGATCAGGTAGAAGCCGGGCTTGGTGCCATAAGGCTTGCCGATTTCGGCAAACTCGTCGGTGCGTGCGTCATATAAGGCATACACCCAAAAGCGGTTGCCAAAGTCGGGTACCTGAAATACGACTGGTTCCTTGTCCAGTGCGGTGAAGCCAGCCCCATAGGCTACATCCTGATTGGGGCAGGCCACGAAGGTCTGTTCGGGTTTGATGTAATCATTGAGCATGGCAAGCTGGCCTACCGGGGCCATTGGGAGGGCACCCCCATTCCAGCCGGGCACATTGCCGTTCTGGCTTGTCACATACTCGAAGGCGGCTCGGCGGTTGTGGGAGTTGACCATGGCGTACCCCCAGACATAGGCCATGCGGCCGATTGTCTGGACATACTCCTTGGTCATTGCGGTCCCGGCAGCTGGACCAGGGACATCGGCTGCGGTTTGTGGCAAGAGCACTTGTTGCGCGCTGGCTGGCAGGGCACAGGCCGCCACGCTCAATGCGATCGCGAGAGTAAATTTATGCAGTGTGGTTGTCTTCAATGTGTTCTCTCCTTACTTTTTATTTTGCTGATTGTTCACTTTACCAGTTCAAAATCGCCCGGTTTCCAGCTCTTGTCGAACCAGGGTTCAAGTGGTCCGTAAAGACGCATCAAGACAAAGTAACTCTTTTTCGGCATGGTCTGAACCCAGTTGTCCTCGTGCCCCTTGGGCGCTTTGGGTCCGAACCAGACGGTGTAGGAGCCATCAGCATTCGGCTTGAGCTTAGGATTGAGACTGTCGACCCCGGCGGCCTTTTGATCGGTTTCCAGCAGGGAACGGGTCTGCCCGTCGTAGACGGTGAAGGCCCAAAAGGCCTTGGCCGGAACCGGGCCGGGAAGGGTGACGCTGTAGGTATTGCCACCGTCGAGGAAGTTGCCTTTGGAATCCTGCGCCGTTGTCGGGTAGACCGAGCCGGTACCCACCTTGGGGGTGGACATGGCCGGGGTGACACCGGTGGCGATGTAATGCCATAACACGCGGTTATCGAGCATCATGACGCCGTTGTCCATGAAGTCATAGTTGCCCGCGAAGATGGTATGCCACTGCCGGTCCGGATAGTAGTAAACGCTCTTGTCGCGCGGCGCGAAGCAGATGGAGCGGGCGGTGGCATTGCCGATGGCCACCGCTTCGGTCAGGAGCTTTTTCATGCGCGCGTCAGGGGCGAACGACTGGCCCTTCCTAATGCCGATGGAGGCGAAAAGCCCGAGAGTCTCCGGGCTGAAGGCCTCCGCCGGTTCTTCCTGAATCACGGCGTTCATCTCCTCGAAGAAGTGAAAATCGTTAGCGTGAACCGTATTGTATTTCAGACCCGAGACATTGACAAACTTCTGGGCAGGCGGATTAGCCGCCTGTGCCAGGGGATACAACCGGAACTTCTCCTTGACTCCCCGCACCGCGCCGGCAACATCGCCTTTTTGAACGATGACGCGAAAGAAAGCCAAGTTGCGATAGGTCGGCGCCTTGACCACGAAGTAACCAGAGGGAATCTCACCCTTGTAGGAGCTGTGCACGAAGAGATACTTGCCTCCTTTGCCCTGATCCGGTCCGGTCATGCCGATATCGGTGACCCAGCGGAAATAGGCGTCGCCCACCGGTCCCAGCACGCCGGGCGGAACCACCATGACCATCGGCCCGTCCTTCAGGTTCAGCTCCATCATGGCGTAAACAGTGGTTGTGTTGGGCGTCAGATAGAGCGAGCGAGCATCGAAGAGTTGTTCGGTAATACCCATATCCCCGGGGTTTATCCCGGCGGCCTTGAAGCCTTCAAGAATAGCGTAGACCGAAGCCGCAGGTATCCCGGCGAGGAAAGCTTGGGCCCCTCGCGAGACATCAAGAAAGTCGTAGGTCTTCGCAATGGTATTCTTGCTCGGCATCCCGTCGAAGAATTCGAAGTCGCCAAGAAGTTTGGTGCTCACCTTTGCTGGTGTGAGGATGGATTGGGGCACGTCTGCCTTGTACTTGGGACCGGCGCTTTGCGCCTGGGCCGTGGTGCTGAGAACCAGGGCCCCAAAAAATACCGTCAGCATGGTTGATATGAATCGTGATCTAATGGTCTTTTCTCCTTTAGGATTTAAAATTAACCAGCACCGGTTCAGCGCTTAGCTGGCTTATTCAACCGCTTCAATGTCGTTAAGCTTCCAGCTTTTGTCGAAATAGGAAGCCCTCGGCGTGTAAAACCGGAAGTAGCTGAACCATGCCTGACCTTCCCCGGTCGGAATCCAATTCGTCTCCAGACCCTTGGCAGGAGATCGGGGACCAACGTATATCGTCGTCGTTCCATCTCCATTCTTGACTATCTCATTCAATGAGTTCACTTCAGCCATCTTCTTCGTATTCTGGATAAGTGTCCGGCTGTGGCTGTCATATACCGTGAATGCCCAGAATTGATCAGCCGGAACCTCCGCAGGAACCGTGAGAGTGTAGTTTTTGCCGCCGTCAAAACCGATTCCATTCTCGTCCTCATACTGAGCGAGGTAAGCACTTCCCGGACCCGGTTTTTCGATCTTCATGGCGTAGGTCGTACCAATCGCCTCATGGAAATAGGATGCCCGCTCAAAGAGTTGGCCATGCGTAGGTTCGATCTGGTCGGGGTTGAGCACCAGAGGCGAATACCAGCGCCTGTCCTCGTAGTAGCGGGCACCTTCAAATCGCTTTTTAAAGGCGTTGTTTATCGCCATAAGATAGCCGACGCGCTCAGCCTCAGTGAGCAGGGCTTTCTTGGCCTCGTCGGGTTGAAAGGCCTTGCCCTTCACGATGCCGAGGTTCTTCAGAACGGCATAGAAGAACACGTCTCGTTCAGACATGGTTTCACGCTGAATGATCGTGTTCAGGTTCTCCCAGAACGCCATCCCGTGCGGCTGATACAGCGGAAAGGCTTCGATTGTTTTACGCAGCTTTGCCCGCCCCTTCAGCTCCGGCTTGTTAAAAGGATAGGAATCGAATCCGGCATTCACCCGGTCATGCGCAGGCCCCATGGGCTCCATGTTGCGGGTACCGAGCCAAACAACGTTGGTCGGGCAGTTCACTACGGTGTATGAGTCGTCGTGAGCCGGAGCTTCCTGGCCCGGGCCAAGGATGAGCAACTTCACGCCCTGACCCCTGTCTTTTCCGGGCAGGCCTGTATCCAGAACCGGACGTTGCCATTGGTCACCCACGTAACCGGCAGTACTTCCCGCAGGGATCTCCCAGACAGCCGGACCGTGGACCGCGGTGTCCACAAAGGAAATCACATAGGTCACCGAGGTGTTGGGTGTCAGGATGCCCGCGCATTCTTCATAACCGTGATAAAGGCTGATCTGACCGTCAAGGCTCGGATCGGCACCCATATCGATATTTGCATTCTCCCACCCTTTCAGGCCGATAGCGGGCATAGCCCATAAGTAGGTCATTACGGCACCATAATAATCCATGGTATCAAACAACCGTCTTGAGGACTCGGTGGTTGGAACCCCGTTTACCATCTCAACTCCGGTGGCGCTAAACATTTCTTTGTTCGCGTCGACGACATCCGCCTTGTGCGGCGACTCTTGTGAGCACGCTGATCCGATGATTAAAATGAAGAGTAAGGCGCTGAGAAGTGCCCCGATTTGTATTCTGGTTATCGCGGATTTCATGATCTTTTTCTCCTCAAATCTTCTATTTTAAAAGTTCAGGCCTTTCACAATTCCAGGATTTTCCCAAGCGATCCCAGTCCGGCGAATAAAATCTAAAGCCGACAAAGAAGTCGTTGTCCGTTGTGGGAATCCAGTTGCTTTCTCGGCCTTTTGGTGCAACCGGTCCAAAATAAACATCTACCGATCCGTCTTCGTTGACGCTTAAATCTTTAAGCAAAGAATTCACTGTATATCTTTTTTCCGGGTTTTCAATCATCGCATAGGTT
>JAHEAO010000046.1 GCA_024642725.1 Paracoccaceae bacterium
GAGGTAATGGTCAAGCCCCGCCGCAAGAATGGCCGTATCATCGCCTTCCATCGCATGCGCCGTCAGCGCGACGATCGTCGTTCTCGCAAGACCGGATTTGGCCTCTTCCGCCCGGATCATCTGCGTCGCCTGCTTGCCGTCAACCTCGGGCATGGAGATATCCATGAACACGAGATCCGGTTGGAAGCCTCGCCATTTCTCAACTGCATCCCGCCCATTGACGGCAAATTCCAGCTCTATGTTGAGGGCCTTCACCAGTTTTGAAAAGACGAGCCGGTTCGTCTTGTTGTCTTCGGCAGCAAGAATGCGCATCTTTCGGTGTATTTTTTTGGGGGGGGCACTGGGCAATTGGGGCGCCGGACCATCGACGGATCCAGCCTGTTCCGGTTGCATTCGCGCCAGAGTCGCAATCAATGCCCGGCGGGACAATGGCTTTGGCTGCGCAGAAGCGGGTTGGTCCCCAGATAGAAATTCCATCACAGGATCCGCATTGATGATCACCGCCGGTGCGGTGCAACCTGACTGGCGTACCTTCCGAAGATGGTCAATGCCGGACCCATCAGAGAGTGCGTTATCGATCAACAGGACATCGCCGGAACGGAAATCGCCGGCTTTGATCCCTTCTTCGGGGCGCCAAATTTCTATGCCGAGCATATTGAGCTGGTTCGCCAGAATGATATTGCCGGGTGTCTGGCTATCAATGAGAACGACCCGTGAGATCCAGTCCGGCAGACTGTCAAGATCAGTCACCGGACCATCAGGTGCATGCATCGTAAGATGGAAGCCGAAGCAGGAGCCTTCTCCAAACACGGAATCGACCCAGATTTCACCGCCCATCAGCTTGATGAGTTGTTCGGTAATCGCCAGTCCCAGGCCAGTGCCTTCGAATTTGCGATTCCGTTCATCTTCGACTTGGGTGAACTCGCCGAATATCTTGTCGATCATTTCTTCCGGAATGCCGATGCCTGTATCCTCGACGGTGACGTGAACGCGGAAGTCATCGCTTTCACCGTCCGGCAGGCCGACAACACGTATGAGAACCTGACCCGCCTCGGTGAATTTGACTGCGTTCCCGACCAAGTTGGTCAGGACCTGCCGCACCCGTCCTGCATCACCGACGAAGCGTGTCGGAAGGAACATGTCATAATCGACCACGATATCGAGATCGCGATCCTGGATACTTGCCTGCAGCAGAGTCACCACATCAAAGATGCTGCGTTCAAGGTCGAAGACATCGGGGTGAAGAACCAGTTTCTCTGCCTCGATTTTGGAGAAGTCGAGCACGTCGTTGATCAGGATAAGCAGCGCTTCACCTGACGACTTGATCGTCTCAACGAAGAGATGTTGTTCTTCGGTCAATGCGGTCTCCGCCAGAAGGTCCGCCATGCCGACGACACCGTTCATGGGTGTACGCAATTCGTGGCTCATGTTTGCTAGGAAGGCGGACTTGGCGCGGTTTGCGGCTTCGGCCTTGCTTCGAGCCTCTTTCAGCTTTTGTTCGTACCGGATCGTGTCAGTGATGTTCAGTGCCAAAGACACCGTGTCTCCATTTTCGGACCTGCGGTCGACGAGTTTGATGAAGCCGCCGTTCCATAGTTTGATTGTTCGGGAACCCAACTGCTCCCCCCGCCAGCGCGCGATCATTTCCGCGCACCACTCGGTTCGCTTGGTGTTTCCGATATCGACAACGCCTTCTTCGGCGAGAATATGGATGATGTCGTTGTAAAGGATGCCCGGAGCGACGCATTCCATCCCGTCGAATACGGACAGGTAGGCAGAGTTCGCAGCGACAAGACGGTTATCGGAATCGAAGACCGCGAACCCATCTTCTATGGTTTCAACAGAATCCCAAAGGCGTCTCTGGGCTATGACGATGGCGTGGTTTGCTTCTTCCAGATCGGATAGCACCCGGCTGTTCTGGCCGCGCAGTTCTTCGGCTTCAGTGCGCACGATGGCGACCTCTTCCCGTTTCTCGACGATCTCGTCCGATAGGGCCAGCGCGTGGCTGGACAGTTTCTTGTTTGCTGCAAACAACTCCGCTTGCTTGGCATCCAGCAACCGCTCGGCGGCCAGCCGGGCGCGGCGTTCCTGTGCCAGGGCTTCCGTAAGGCTCATTCCATCACTCCAGTTGTCAGCGAGAAGCAGCTTGTTCCGACGCAAAAAATTAACCGGAGCAGAGTGAACAAGGTATTAAGTTGCGGGCGGAACCGTTGTCAGCCTCCCTTCCTTCGTGTCAGCATGAGCGCAAAGCACAGGAGGGTTTCATGCGTCATCCGGTAGTTCTATTCCTTGTTGCGATATTCCTGTCCTCTGCGCTTCACGCCCAGCAATCGGTGCCCGAGCGACGTCTGGTCGTGTCCCACGGAGTCGATTTCTACGGATCTGACCTTAAGAATATCTTCGACACGACACTTGAGGCCTGCCAGAACGCTTGCCTGAATGATCCCTCCTGCCGGGCCTTCACCTTTAACACCCGGTCCAATTCCTGCTTCCCCAAGTCTGACGTGACCGAGCGCGTCGCCTATGATGGTGCGGTTTCCGCCGTAGTCATGGAAACGAACGCCGGCGTCCTTGCCGGGGCCGATGCGAGGTCTGTCGAACTGTCCTTCCTCTCGAATGCGGACCTTGATGAGGCGCGGAATCAGGCCAATGGCATTGCCATGCTGCATCCGGCCGGGAACTGGACTCTTCAGGACCTGGTCACGACGTCCCGCGACTTGGCTGCAGGCGGCAATTTCCTAGGAGCATTGCGGCCAATGGGGGCGGCCGTGACGATCTCTGACGCGTCCGAGCATTGGCTGGAATACGGGCGACTGGCCGGGATCATTGCCGCGAACGACAACCAGCGGCGGAAGGATATGGGCAATCGGGCGGTTTCGGCTGCGGTGAATGCCTATCTTCGTTCGATATCGGAAGGGCAGCGCGCGACTGTTCTCGCGCAGCTTGCCGCGGCGCTGGAGCTCAGCGGACGTGGCCGGGATATGATCCCTGCCTTGCGTCTTGCCCAGAAAATGCAGCCGCGCGATGATACGGCAGCAGCGCTTGACGATGCGAATGGCAAATACGGGTTTCGAATTACGGAACACCAGGTCGACAGCGATGCTTCGATCCCCCGCATCTGCGCCGTTTTCAGCGAACCTCTCGTAAACGCCGGTCTGGACTATGCGCCCTACGTTCAGATGCCCGGCACGCCGTTTTCGGTCGAAGTTGAAGCGAACCAGCTTTGCATCGACGGGGTCACTCATGGTCAGCGCTATCGCGTGACCTTCCGTGCCGGCCTGCCGGCGGCGTCCGGTGAATTGATGGTCAAGCCTGTCGCGCTTGACCTTTACGTGCGCGACCGGTCGGCATCCGTCCGGTTTCCCGGGCGGTCTTACATTCTGCCCGCCGGTGGCGAGGTCGCAGTGCCGGTGGTTACGGTGAACGTCGACAAACTGGACCTGATCCTGCGTAAAATCAGTGACCGAAACCTGTTGCGGGCGATACAAGGCGATTATTTCGGCGCGCCGATGTCCCCATGGGCCGAGGAGACATTTGCCAGCGATATCGCGGAAGAAGTCTGGCGCGGCACTGGCGAGACTTTAACGGAGCTCAATCAGGACACCACGACGCTTCTGCCAATCGGCGAGGCTGTCAAGGAACTTGCCGCTGGCATTTACGCGCTCCATGCATCGATCCCCGGGTCCGACCCCTATGATGTTGGTCCGGCGACCCAATGGTTCGTGGTCAGCGACCTTGGCCTTGCGACGATGAATGGCGCCGATGGCCTGCATATCTTCGTACGGTCGCTGGCGACCGCCGATCCCAAGGCGGGCGTCACGGTTCAACTCATATCCCGCGCCAATGTGATCCTTGCCGAAAGTACCAGCGATGCCAAGGGTTACGCCCGGTTCGATCCCGGCCTGACGCTGGGAACTGGCGGCGCGGCCCCGGCGCTGATCGTCGTGAAGGACGGTGATCGGGACTTCGCGTTTCTTCCATTGACCGACCCGGAGTTCGACCTGTCGGACCGTGGAGTCGAGGGCCGTGCTCCAGCCGGTCCCATCGACATGTATCTGACGACCGACCGTGGGGCATACCGTGCCGGAGAGACGGTTTTCGCAACCGTTCTTGCGCGAGACAGCAAGGCGGAGGCCATTCCCGGGCTGCCCGTAACCGCGGTTCTGGTGCGGCCGGACGGTGTCGAATACAGCCGGCAGTTGTCGGCCTCGTCCGTTGAGGGCGGGCATGTGTTTGCCTTGCCCGTTGCCGGTTCGGCACCGCGCGGCACCTGGCGATTGAACCTGCACACAGATCCTGATGCCACTCCGCTTGCCTCTGCAACGGTTCTGGTCGAGGATTTTTTGCCGGAGCGTGTCGACTTCGACATGACTCTGCCCGACGGGACTATCCGGGCCACTGACAGACCGCTTTTGACTGTCGAGGCCAGGTATCTCTTTGGCGCGCCCGGGGCGGATTTGGCAATCGAGGGCGAAGTCAAGCTTTCCGCCGCGCGCGAGATTGAAGGATATGCGGGGTATCTCTTCGGCCGTTACGACCAGCCCTTCGAGACCCGATATTCGACATTGCCTTACGACATTCGGACTGCCGCCGACGGCAAGGCCACGTTGCCGGTGGAATTCCCTGATGCGGACGGGGCAGCCGTGCCGCTGGAAGCGACGGTGGTTGTCCGTGTCGCCGAAGGCTCAGGTCGCCCGGTCGAACGCCGAATCACGCGGGCGATCGCACCGACTTCGCCGGTCATTGGGATCAGGGCCGGGTTCAGCGATGTTATCCCTGAAGGCAGCGAAGCCCAGTTCACGCTGATCGCACTGGCTGACTCGCAAGTGCCAACCGAGATGCCGGTCCGCTGGACGATCAACCGGGTTGTAACGCGCTACCAGTGGTACCAACTCTATGGAAACTGGAATTGGGAGCCGACGACGACGCGCAGCCGGATCGCCTCGGGCGATGTCATGCTGGGCAACGAACCCGTTTCAGTCTCGGCTCCAGTGGAATGGGGCCATTACGAAATCAAGGTTGAACGCATTGGCGGTGACTATGTGGCATCCTCCGCGGATTTCTACGCTGGATGGTACGGTGCCGCCGATACTTCGGCCACACCCGATACTCTGGAGTTGTCGCTGGACAAAGCCGCCTACCTGGCCGGAGAGATCGCAACGTTGCGCATCGTGCCGCGCTACTCCGGCAAGGCGTTGGTGGCGGTCGTCTCGAACCGTCTAGTCGATATGGTTGCCGTGGACGTCGTCGAGGGAGAGAACCTCGTGACGCTGCCAGTGACTGACGAATGGGGCGCCGGCGCTTACGTGACAGCATCGGTGATCCGCCCGATGCTCTCCGATGACGGTCGCAATCCGTCGCGCTCGCTGGGACTGTCCTATGCGTCCGTCGATCCCGGACAGCACAAGTTGACGGCAAGTTTCGACGTCCCAGATGAAGCTGCGCCGCGTGAGGCGCTCGACGTTGCGCTGAAGATCGAAGGCATACAGGCAGGTGAAACTGCCTATGCAACCATCGCCGCGGTTGATGTCGGCATATTGAACCTCACCGGTTTCGAGAGCCCGGACCCGGCGGGATATTACTATGGCCAAAGGCGGCTCGGGATGGGGCTGCGCGACGTCTATGGCCGACTGATCGACGGGATGTCCGGTGCAATGGGCAAGGTTCGCTCGGGTGGCGACGCTGCACGCCAGATGCAGATGCAATCACCTCCCCCGACCGAAGAGCTGGTTGCCTATTTCGCGGGCCCGCTTGCGGTGGATGCAGATGGCATCGCCCGGACTACTTTCGAGTTGCCTGAATTCAATGGCACGGTCCGGTTAATGGCCGTCGCCTGGTCCAAGACCGGTATTGGACAGGCCAGCCAAGACATCCTGGTTCGTGACCCGATCGTGGTTACAGCATCGCTGCCCCGTTTCATGTCACCAGGAGATTCATCTCGTCTCCTGCTTGATGTAACACATGCCACCGGGCCGTCTGGTCGCGTCGGTCTTGATGTCATTGCTAACGGACTGGAATTGTCAGGCCCGGTTCCGAGCGGCTTCGATCTGGCTGACAAGTCCACCGTACGACTCTCGATCCCGTTTACGGCCGGTACGTCCGGAGTTCGGACCGTCACGGTGAACCTGACCACGCCTGAGGGCATCCTTCTGACCAAGAGCCTGCGCCTGCCGGTGGAGGTCAACGACCCCGAGATCGCTCGAACCAGCCGGTTCGAACTGGCGGCTGGCGACACCTTCACTTTCGACCGCGGTGTCTTTGCCGGCCTTCAACGCGGCACCGGGTCAGCGACCCTCGGGATCGGACCGATGGCCCGGCTTGATGCGCCGGGTCTGCTCAATGCGCTTGACCGATATCCTTACGGCTGCACAGAGCAGATTACATCGCGCGCCTTGCCGCTGTTGTATCTTGACGAGATCGCCGTCGCGATGGGTTTGGAAAAGCGCGACCAACTTCGGACGCGGATCGAGCAATCGGTTGCGGAGATACTGACAAACCAGAGTTCCAATGGCGCCTTCGGGCTTTGGGGTCCGTCATCCGGTGATTTCTGGCTTGATGCCTATGTCTCCGACTTCCTGTCTCGTGCCCGTTCAAGGGGCTACGAAGTTCCGGGCGTCGCTTTTCGGGCCGCAATGGACAACCTGCGCAATCGCGTCAACTACGCCGCCGATTTCGATGAAGGAGGCGAAGACATTGCCTATGCGTTGTATGTGCTGGCCCGCGAAGGTGCGGCCGCGATCGGCGATCTTCGATACTATGCCGATGTAAAAGGTGATGCTTTCGCGACGCCGCTGGCTGCGGCCCAGATCGGAGCGGCGCTGGCGGCCTATGGTGATCCGGCACGTGCAGATGCGATGTTCCTTCGCGCCTCTCGGATGCTGGCCGGTGCTGCGAATGACGATGCCTCGCAGATATGGAGAAGCGACTATGGAACCAACCTCCGTGACGCGGCGGCCGTCCTGACCCTTGCGGTCGAGGCGGGGAGCACGGCCGTGGATCGTGAAACGCTGATCACGCGGATCGCAAGCGGGAAGGGGAACGCGCTGTCGACACAGGAACAGGTCTGGTCGTTGCTCGCGGCCAACGCGATGATTGGCGAAGCGGTGACGCAAGGTATCGAGATAGACGGGCTGCCGGCTTCGGGCCCGTTGGTCCGAGTGGTTGAGGACCAAGCGTCGGTCGCGCCAGTTCTCATCCGAAACAATGGTTCGACCGATGCGGCCCTGACGCTGACAACTTTCGGAGTTCCCTCGGACCCCGAGCCGGCAGGCGGCAACGGATATGCCATAGAAAGACACTATTTCACTCTGGAAGGCGACCCGGTCACGCTTGATCGTGTGGCGGTGGGAACGCGGCTTTTGTCCGTTCTGACCATCCAGCCGTTTGGTTCCGTCGAGGCCCGGCTGATGATCAATGATCCCTTGCCCGCAGGTTTTGAAATAGACAACCCCAACATCCTGCGCGGCGGTGATATCCGGGCGCTCGACTGGCTCGAACTCGGAACAGAGACCCAAACCACCGAATTCAGACAGGATCGCTTCCTTGCCGCCGTTGACTGGCGGTCCGACAAAGCCTTCCGTCTTGCCTATATCGTGCGCGCGGTGTCGCCGGGTGACTTTCATCATCCGGCCGCCAGCGTAGAGGATATGTATCGCCCGCAGTTTCGCGCCCGCACGGCTGCTGGTCGCCTTGTCGTAGCGGAATGAAAGGAAGCCGCGCTCTCTTCGCACTTGCCGTAGCGCTGTTGTTGGGTGCGGCGGTCCGGGATCGTTTCGACGCCTGGATCGACGCGACTGATCTCCCGCCGCTGGTCACCGAGACTTCGGTTGAGGTGCTGGATCGCAACGGTGGGCTGCTGCGCGCCTATACCGTTGCAGACGGCCGCTGGCGCCTTGCGGTTCGCCCCGATCAGGTTGATCCGAACTTCATTCGGATGCTGCTGGCCTACGAGGACAAGAGATTCCTTCAACATAGCGGCATCGACCTTGCCGCCCTGGTCCGCGCCAGCTTTCAGTCACTAATGCAGGGGAAAACCACTTCGGGTGGCTCTACGATCACGATGCAGACGGCCCGGCTGCTGGAAGATGGCGCGACGGGGACGTGGTCGGGGAAACTGCGGCAGATACGCGTCGCCATCGCACTGGAGCGTCGTCTTGCAAAACCCGAGATCCTGACAATGTATTTGAACCGCGCGCCCTATGGCGGCAACCTTGAAGGGGTGCGGGCCGCAGCGAGAGCCTGGTTCGCAAAGGAACCCGTTCGCATGACGCCGGCAGAGGCGGCGCTGCTTGTGGCGCTTCCGCAGTCACCCGAAACCCGCAGGCCCGATCGCGATCCCCTTGCTGCAAGGGCGGCGCGAAACAGGGTTCTCGACCGGATGCAGCGTGCTGGGGTGCTGGATGCCGAGACGGTGAGAAACGCCAAAACCGAAACCATCTTGAGCAATAGATACGCATTTCCGGTGCTTGCCGCGCACCTCAGCGACCGGTCCCTCGCCGCCGATCCACTTTCGCAAACGCATCATCTGACCATCGATGCGATGCTTCAGTCAAAGCTGGAAGGCTTGGCAAGGCACGCGGCAGAAGGGGCAGGCGATCGACTGTCCGTCGCGATTCTCGTGGCAGATCACGGGAGCGGAGAGATTCTGGCATCGGTCGGATCCGCCGGGTATCAAGAGGATCAGCGGCAGGGCTTTGTCGACATGACACAAGCTGTAAGGTCTCCCGGTTCAACTTTGAAGCCGCTGATCTACGGCATGGCATTCGATCAGGGGCTGGCTAATCCGGAAACCTTGATCGAGGATCGCCCCACCACGTTCGGCAGCTATGCACCACAGAATTTCGACGGCCTGTTTCGTGGCACGATCCGCATTCGTGATGCGCTCAAGCTGTCGCTGAATATCCCCGCAGTTTCGCTCACAGAGGCACTTGGACCCGCCGTCGTGCTTGCCCGGATGCGTCGCGCGGGCGTGGTCCCGCATGTGTCGGGTGGAACACCAGGACTTGCGATCGCGCTCGGCGGGATCGGGATCAGCTTGCAGGATCTCACCCAACTGTTCGCCGCAATCGCGCGCGGCGGCCAGGCGGTCACCTTGGTTGCCGAAGTGGGGCCGGCACAAGCAGCAATCGAGCAGCAGGTCTTGTCGCGCTCGGCGGCGTGGCAGGTCGCGGATATCCTGTCAGACCTTCCGCCGCCGGCCAATTCCCCGGCGAACAGGCTGGCCTATAAGACCGGGACTTCATATGGCCACCGTGACGCCTGGGCGATCGGGTTTGATGGCCGACACGTCATTGGCATCTGGATGGGGCGGCCGGATGGCACCCCGGTTCCCGGAGCCTTCGGTGGAAACCTGGCCGCACCGATCCTCTTCGAAGCGTTTTCTCGGCTGAAACCTACGCTGGATCCGCTTCCGCCGCCGCCGCCTGAGACCTTGATCGTCTCAAACGCAGCCCTGCCACTGCCGCTTCAACATTTTCGACCTCGCGATGCAGTGTTCGAGCCGGCAATGGATGGACCCAAGGTTGCGTATCCACCCAATGGCGCGCGCCTCGTGGCCGAAGGCGCGCTGACCGTCAAGGTCCGCGACGGCAAGCCGCCTTTTTCATGGTTGGCAAATGGCATGCCGGTCGCAACCGGCAGTTTCGAGCGTGAACAGGCAATCACCAGAACAGGTCTTGGTTTCTTGCGCCTTTCAGTCGTCGACGCGAACGGCCAGGCCGATAGTGTCGAAATTCGCCTTGATTAGAACCTGAATCACATCCGCTCTATTGCCAGCGCAATCCCCTGCCCGCCGCCAATGCACATCGTAATCAGGGCTTTCGAGCCGCCGATCCTTTCCAGTTCGTAGAGTGCCTTGACGGTCAGGATGGCCCCTGTTGCGCCGACCGGGTGACCCAGTGCGATCGCTCCGCCGTTCGGATTGACAATGGCGGGCTCCAGTCCGAGCACCTTGCTGACCGCAAGGGCCTGCGCGGCAAAGGCTTCATTGGATTCGATCACATCGAAATCCGCAGCACTCAGCCCGGTTCGGCCAAGCAAAGCCTCGACCGCGGGAACGGGTCCAATTCCCATCACTTCGGGTCGCACCCCCGCATGCGCGTAGCCCAGTACCCGGGCCCGGGGCCTCAAACCTGCGGATTGCGCCGCCGAAGCGGTTGCTAGCACCAGCGCCGCAGCGCCGTCGTTAATTCCGCTGGCATTGCCAGCCGTCACGGTCCCATCCTTCTGAAACACCGTTCGCAAGCTGGAAAGCGCTTCGGCGGATGTCGCTTTGGGATGTTCATCCGTGTCGAACGGCACGAGATCGCGTTTCACCTTGACGTCCACAGCCACGATCTGGTCGCTGAACCGGCCCTCGGCAATGGCCTTTGCGGCGCGGTTCTGACTTTCAAGGGCGAAGGCGTCCTGCGCTTGCCGGCTGATGTCATGTTCCTTCGCCACGTTCTCGGCGGTTACCCCCATATGGCCAGTGCCAAAGGGACAGTTCAGAGCGCCCAGCATCATGTCCATCGCCGCAACATCACCCATCTTCTGGCCCCAACGCGCGGCCGGAAGAATATAGGGGGAACGGCTCATGTTTTCGGAACCACCTGCGAGGCCAAAATCAGCATCGCCAAGCATGAGGGACTGGATGACCGAAACGATCGCCTGCGCGCCCGAGCCGCAAAGCCTGTTGACGTTCATCGCCGGAACAGTTTCGGGAATGCCCGCTTTGATCGCGGCAATCCGGCTCACATACATGTCTTTCGGCTCGGTATTGATGACATGCCCCAGGACGACATGCCCTATCTGGCCCGGTTCGACACCCGAACGCTCCATAGCCGCTCGTGCGACGATTGCCCCCAACTCGCTCGGGGCATGGCTGGACAGTGCGCCGCCAAATGTTCCTATTGCGGTGCGTGCACCCCCCAGAATTACGATTTCGGGCATCAAGCTCTCCTATTTTCTGCCAGCACAACTTCAGATCGGTCAAATCGCTCTGATCCGCCGATGCAGAAAGCCACGGTTGAACCGTGGGTTCAACCAAAGGTTTGGAAAAGCAGCCTCCGTCACTGGGACAGAAGACTCAAACCGGGATCAGCAACAGACACAGGACTCAGGCGTTTTCGGCCTTCATGTATTCCAGTAGGCCACCATGAACCGCCCGGCCGCCAGCAATCAGGCCCGGCAAGGCAGGCTCTGGATTGTTGAAAACCGCACCGCGACCGTGGCGGTCGGTCACAACGCCGCCGGCCTCCTCTGTGATCAGCGCGCCGGCCGCAACATCCCATTCCCAGGTGCTGCGAAAGGTCACCATCGCGTCAAAACGACCTTCGGCGACGAGCGCCAGACGATAGGCGAGCGACGCGCGGAAATGACGATGAACCGGCGGCACGCCTCCGGGCCAATAGCCCGGTTCGAAATTCGGTCTGGAGGCAAGCACCGTGGCGTCTTCAAGGGTGCTTTGTCGGCTCGAATGGATCGGTTGGTTGTTCAAGTAAGCGCCTTGCCCGGTGGCAGCTGTATAAAGCTTGTCCCGGGCCGGCAAATAGACGACCGCAGCGCTGATCTGCCCATTGCGGGATATCGCCAGGGAATGCGCCCATGTGCGCTCTCCGGCCATGAACGATCGGGTTCCGTCGATAGGATCGACGATGAACACACAGTCGTGTGCCAGCCGCGCCGGGTCGTCATCGGTTTCCTCCGAAAGCCAGCCATAGTCCGGGCGAGCGGCAAGCAGGCGGTCCCTCAGCATCTCGTCAACCGCCAGATCCGCTTCGGTCACAGGCCCGGCCCCGGCGGCCTTTTCCCAGGATTTATGGGCCTGCCGCCAATAAGGCATCGCGATCTGGCCAGCGGCATGGGCGGCGGCAATCAAGAGCGTCAGATCACTCTCCGGCAAGCGTCAGCCCATCCAGCAGCAATGAAGGCACAACATGCGACAGATACGAACGGGCGTCGTTCGCGGGTACGATGTCGCGCAGCATGTCACGCAGGTTGCCCGCGATCGTGCATTCGTTGACGGGATAGCAAATCTCTCCATTCTCCACCCAGAAACCGGATGCGCCGCGGGAATAGTCACCTGTCGTCGCGTTGATCGAGGATCCTATCAAAGAGGTCACCAAGAGGCCGGTGCCCATCTCGCGAACAAGGTCTTGGCGCGATGCCTCGCCTTGCGTCAATGCGATGTTGCCGTGCGCGGGGGAAGGTGGCGAAGATACCCCCCGCGCGGCGTTCGCAGTCGATTGGAGCCCGAGCTTTCGCGCCGTCGCAAGATCAAGCGTCCAGCCTGTCAGCCTGCCATGATCGACAATGACACGCTTGGCAGTTTGCAGGCCCTCGCCGTCGAAAGGACGCGAGCCGGAAACCCGCGGGCGGTGCGGGTCTTCGACGATGCTGAGCCCGGCAGGCAGGACCTGCTGATCCAAGAGGTCCCTGGCCCAGGATGCGCCCCGGACGATCGCAGTCCCGTTAATCGCAGACAGGAGGTGACCGATCAGGGATGAGGAAATGCGTTCGTCAAACAGGACCGGATAGCTTCCTGTACGCGGCTTGCGTGCCCCCGCGCGATCCAGCGCTCTTTCCGCGGCCAGTTTGCCAACACGGGCGGGGTCAGGCAGGTCAGCCTGAAACACCCTGTTTTCTCCGTAGTAGTCTCTTTCCATCCGGGTGCCTTCCCCGGTGATGGCGACGCAGCTCAGGGCTCTACTGGTTCTCTCGTAGCCACCCGAGAATCCGTTGCTGGTGGCCAAGTGGAGTGCTTGGCGCCCGTATCCGGCAGATGCCGATTGAACCGTGCTGATACCTTTGACTGACAACGCGGCCGCTTCTGCGGTTCTTGCGTCTTCTTCGAGTGCCGCCGGTGCAGGTTCCGGCGTCGGGTCGGCGAGTTCAAGCGCAGCGATGTCCCAAGCTTGGGCAAGCTGTTCCGGCTTGGCCAGTCCAACCGTCGGATCTTCGGGTGCCTCACGCGCCATTGCGACGGCCCGTTCAGCCATCGTGCGGATCGTTTCAGGTTTGGTGTCGGATGCCGAAACACAGGCCTGACGGGTTCCGATTAGAACTCTCAGGCCAATATCTGCGCCTTCAGACCGTTCGGCATGCTCCAGCCTGCCTCTCAGAACGTCAATTGACAGCGACGTTCCACTTACGGCAATGGCATCCGCCTCGTCCGCGCCTGCAATCTTCGCGGCAGAAAGCAAGGCCTCTGTCAGGTCGGCAAGAATCTCGGTCATCTGGCGGCTTTCATTTGGTTCGATGACTGAGGTAATTGCCCCGGTCGTTGACCGCAAGTCGGATAGCGATCAAATGGCCGCACGACGCAGATCGTGCGGCCAGATCCAGCAATAGGCTGTGTTTTACTGCAGTTGCATGCCGTTGGCGAAAACCGACCCGTCGCCCTTGACCTCGATCTTGGAAGTCAGGGTGTCCTCGCCGTCTGCCGGACGGGCGAACATACCAAGCATCATCCTCGCCCCCATGGCCTGATCCTCTGGCAACAGTCCCATCTGGATCAACCTGTCGATCAGTCCGTTTGCACCGACGATCGTGAAGTTGGCCTCGCCTGTTGGGGCGGGGATACCATCGAATGTCACCGTGTCGGTTGGATCGAAGGTAAAATCGCCTGTTCCCTGCACCGACGCTCCCGCGACCGCGAGCGTTATGTCGTTCACGCTAAGCGCATGGATTTCGGCCGGCGGAGCATCGCCAGCGGCCGCCACGGCTTCCGCGTCGCTGATGTCCAGTAGCCATTTCAACTTTCCTGATACGTCGATTATCAGCGTTGCAGGATCGTGCGGCAAGACCTGTCCGGGATCGAACATGCTCCAGATCTCTTCTCCGGCATCAAGGCCGATCAGCTTGGTAATCAGGCCAAAGCTGGTCGGCTCTTCTGTCTGGCTCACCGGCATCTTCAGGTCAAATGCCGTTTCCTCCATCCCCAGCGCAAGTTGCGGGAAGGGAATTTGCGAACCGCTAAGCTGCATCTTGGTTTCCGTTGAACCGCCACCATAGGCGATGACGCCGTCCAACATCGAGAACCTTAGCGCCGAGGTTGCGGAACTGCCTGCCGATGTGAACGTGTCGGTGCCATTGTTGATCGTCATGGTGTAGTCCGATGCGCCACTTGCGAATGTGCCGGTTGCACCGAAATCGCCACCGAAGACCCAAGCGGGGTCCTCCATGTCCATTTCCTTCGGCAAGGTGGCCATTGAATCACTCACGAGATCTTTTACCGTTCCGGAGACCACGACGGTGGAGCCGGACTCAGGGTCCTTGAAGTCGACGTCTACTTGCAGCGTTGCAGCGGTTGCAGCACTGGTTACATGCCGCAAGTCACCTTCGGTCATCGCGTATTTGCCGCCGAGGTCGTTCATCTTGATATTGATCTTTGGGGCAAAATCCTGCCCGCCGACAAACATCTTGTCGACATCCACGCTGACCTCTGCGGCCCTGAAGTCGTAGGTAAGGGCGTCCCTGCTGCCCGATGCGATGAGTTCCATACCGTCCTGGCGAACCAGCAGCGTCAGATCCACTTCGTCGCCATCGGGCGGATTCACCGAGATCGACATCGGGTAGACCGGCGACATCGTTATCGCAACCGTTCCGTCTCCGCGTTCTCTCAGCTCAAGGCGTTCAAGGGTTCCGCTGATCTTGCCGTCCGGGACCTCCATCGCGATATTGACCTCGTTCAAGGTCAGGGTTCCGCCGCTGTTCGATTCAGAACCGACGGTGACATTTTGTCCGATGCTCTCTGAATAGCTTTTCCAGCTGTCCCAGACTTCGGCGGCTGTAACATCCGCCACGGCAAGGCCAGACATCGCCAACCAGATTGCCGATCCGCCAAGTAATGTTCCGAAATGTTTTTTTGTCATGTTTTTTCCCGTTCAAATTTTGCAGCAGCTTCCGTCTTGCGGCGCGATGGGTCAAGTATTGCATGTGTATGATACCTGATTTCCAAGCCCGCAGTGAGAGGGTTGGCGAATCTGTGATGGAAAGACTGGAAACTTGATGATTGAAGATGCGGTGCAGGTTACTTGGGATGGCGCCATGTGCAAGATCCGTCTGGATCGGATTGGCAAAGCGAACTCTCTTACGGCAGGCATGCTTCGGGCCCTGATTGAGGCCTTCGCGTCAGCCAATAGTGCGGCGAGAGTAATCGTGCTGACAGGCGCCGGGCGCGTGTTCAGCGCCGGGGCCGATCTTGACGAGGCGCGTGCGGGGCTTGCCACAAGCCCTCTTTGGGAAGAACTTTCAGGCGCGGTCGCAAGTTCGTCATGTCTCACAGTCGCTGCATTGAACGGCACAGTTGCGGGGGGTGCCCTTGGCATGGTCTTGGCTTGTGATGTGCGCATATCAGTCCCCGAAGCCAAATTCTTTTACCCCGTTATGAAGCTGGGTTTCCTGCCGCAACCGTCGGACCCGTCGCGCATGCGGTCCCTTATTGGACCTGCGCGCACGAAGATGATCCTTATGGCCGGACAGAAGATCGACGCTGAAGACGCGTTGTCTTGGGGTTTGGTCGATCGTTTGGTCCCGGCCGACAAGTTGCCTGAGTCGATTGACGAGTTGGTCAAGGATACGCTCACCGCTGCCGCTGGGCATTTGTCCGCAATCAAGAATCTGATCGAAGCGCAAGCCGGGCAAGATCGGTGAGCGCCGAATCCGTCGATGCCCTTGTCGTAGGGGCCGGTCCTGCCGGACTGATGGCTGCTACAGTTCTGGCGAGGGCAGGGCGGCACGTCGTCCTGACAGAAGCAAAGCCATCAGTGGGCCGCAAGTTCCTCATGGCGGGAAAGTCGGGACTTAACCTCACCAAGGACGAACCGCTTGCAGACTTCCTTTGCCAGTTTCCGGATCTTGCACCGCAACTCAGGCAAGCCGTTACAGATTTCGATCCGTCGGCCGTGCAGGATTGGGCCCGCGAGTTGGGGCAGGAAATCTTCACCGGCAGTTCCGGACGGGTCTTTCCAAATGCCATGAAAGCCTCGCCGCTTCTGCGGGCATGGCTCGGACAGTTGAGCGTGCTTGGCGTAGAGGTGCGAACACGCTGGCGATGGGTTGGATGGTCGGGGGAGGAGTGGCGTTTTCAGACGCCCGATGGCGAGGCCCAACTGACCCCCGCGGTCGCTGTCCTTGCCTTGGGCGGCGCCAGTTGGCCCCGATTGGGATCAGACGGCGCATGGTCAGAGATATTTTCAGAATCGGGCGTACCGGTGATGCCGTTGCAACCGGCGAACGCCGGAATTGCCATCGACTGGTCATCGCACATGCGCAGATATTTTGGTGAGCCGGTCAAAGGCACGCAGCTTCGTGCGGGGTCGTCAGTGGCGCGTGGGGAGTTTGTCGTTTCTGACCGCGGCTTGGAGGGCGGGGGCGTCTACGCGATATCCCGTCAGGTCAGAGAGGGCCTCGCCGTTGAGCTTGATCTGGCGCCGGATTTAACCGTCGATGAAGTTGCACGCCGTATAACGGGGCAAAAGACCAAGGATACAGTTGTAAACCGTTTACGAAAAAGCCTGCATCTAAGCCCTGTCAAGCTGGCCCTTCTGATGGAATTCGGCAGACCGCTTCCCGAAGCTGACCGGTTGGCCCGGTTGGTCAAACAGCTCCCCGTCCTGCATTCGGGGTTGCGACCCATTGAAGAAGCGATATCGACGGCCGGAGGCGTCGCGTGGCGCGCGGTCGATCAGGACCTGATGTTGAAAGATCGCCCCGGGGTCTTCGTCGCCGGAGAGATGCTCGACTGGGAGGCGCCAACGGGTGGTTATCTGCTGACCGGCTGCTTCGCTACGGGTCGGAGTGCCGGGCAAGCCGCAGCAAACTGGCGACCCGGCTGACCGACCGACTATTTCGCTGAGGCCCGCTTGTAAGCCGGTCGATTACGCGCGCGATCGATATAGTCGCGGAAAGATTGCTCCGTCACGGGAAACTTGGCATTGATTGCCCAGCTTCCGCAGTGCGCAGCAATGATATCGGGAACTGTGAAAGTTTCACCCATCAGCCACGGCCCCTTGCCCAGCCGGTCCACGAAGTGTTTCTGGCTGCGCTCGAACTCCCAACGCAACGAATTCTTCACATCCGGGACCCTTTGATCTTCGGGAAGGATGAAACTGTGCCGTGCCGCGGTCCAGAGACAGGCGTCGAATTCATCCAGCAGGAAGAAGGTGTGGCTGTCCTGTCGGGCGCGCTCCAGAGACCCTGCCGGGAAAGTCAGGCTTCCGTGCTTGTCGGCGAGATAGGTCAAGATCGCAGTCGAGTCGGTGAGAACCGCCGCTCCGTCAATAAGGACCGGTACCTTCCCGAGCGGATTTAGCGCGCGCACTTCTTCGGATCGCGGCATCTGGACCTGGAAATCATAGTCGAGGCCAAGCTCTTCCAGCATCCAGAGAACTCGGAACGCGCGGCTTTTGGTGTTGCCGACAAGGGTAAGCATTAGCGTTTTCCTAACATGGCAAGGCGGATCAACGTGCGCTCCATAAAGGCCATTTGCGGGGCCCTTTGCGAAGACCGAAGCGACAGGTCCGTTTCGGTCAGCATCTGCAAGGCCGTCTCAAGCCGGTGAATGCCCCAGGACTGGGCTTGGCGGATCATCTGGTCCCGGCGGGGACCGTAGACCGGAGGACGTGCGCGTGACATGCCCGCAGCAGGCCCGCCGGGATCCGATGCCGCCGCGTGCAGGGTCCGGAAATGTCGTGTTGCCCCGATGCAAAGGCCAACCGGCTGAAGGCCTTGACCCTGAAGCTTCCGCATTATCGGGCCGATCTCTTGGTCTCGCGCTTCGGCAACGCAGTTCAGGACGTCGTCCATCGCGGCCTCGGTCGAGCTGGGGGCGCAGTTCAACACGTCCGCACTGGTAACAGGGCTTTCGTCGCCCAGCTTGTAGAGTGAGAGTTTCTCGATGGTCTGCCGAAAGTCGCCGGGATCAAGTGCCCGGGAAAGCGCCAGAATGTCTGTCATGGCTTCGCCTGCGACATTCACAAGACCGCCCTTCGCCAGAACGGATTCAGTCTCTTCCCGCGATGGAGGATCATCGTAGATACCGATCGCCACAGCATTGCGGTGGGTTTCGAACGCTTTGCGCAGCGCCGATTTCGCCGTCAAGGAACCTGCCGTAACGATGATCTGGGCATCGCCTTCGCGCCAGTCCTCCAAGGCTTCGGCGATCGGTTTGGCCAAGCCGTCCGAGGCATCTTCCAGAAAGACCACTCGGGGTCCGGGAAAGAATCCCTGCGCTCTTATGGCGTCAGAGAGACTGGCGGTGTCCTTGCGCAGATCTGGGGCTGACATGCGGTTGAGCCGCATTTCTTCTTCACCTTGCGGACCTACAAGCGCCAGAATGACTTCTTGCCGTCGCAGCGCGACGCGCATCGAATCCGCCCCGAAAATCAAGAGACCCGCACGGCTTGCATCGGGTTTGGAGAAGTAGGCCAGCGCCTCTCGTCCAGTCAGTTTCATTTGGCCCAGCTACCCGAAGTTGCGACCAGCCGGGTTACGATCTGATCAGCGAGAATCACCATCAAACGGTCATGCGCGTCGCGCTCTGCCGCACGGGTGGATATGGTCGAACTGGTGCTCGGGGGCGACACCGTCGTATCGACTGTGCCGACCGAATAGCCGGTGAAACTGTTCACCTTGCCAGTGGTCAGCACATCTTTGGTGTCAATATCCTTTAACGAATAGCTGACCCGCCCAACTAGATTGTAGCGCGTCGTTTCATTTTCTGATGTCAGCCCGACGCCATCCACCGAAACCGACAGGTCAAAATCAAGCGTATAGCGCGCGGGATTCGGCTGGCCCAAACGAAGCTCGAGCTGCCTTACGAGGTTGAACGAATCGCGATCGTCCGGCTCTTCCACGAGAACGGAACCGGTAAGACCGGAAGCGGATCCGCTAGGCCCGTAGGCAGGGGAAAACCCGCAACCGGCAAGGGCCGCGATTCCAAGTAGTACGACACGACGCTCGATTCTATATGACGACATTCACGATCCGGCCTGGGACGACGATCAGTTTCTTCAAAGGGCCCTGCTCCAGCGCCTTCTTGACAGCATCGTCCTGCAGGACCAGCTTTTCAACCTCTTCCGGCGGCATGTCCTTGGCAACGGTGATTTCGGACCGGCGTTTGCCATTGACCTGAACGGGCAGAGTTACCGTATCCTCGATAAGCATCTGCGGATCCGCGACGGGCCAGGACGCCTCTACGATCAGGCCCTTCTGACCCATCAGGGACCAAATCTCTTCGGCGAGATGCGGGGTCATCGGTGACATGAGCTGAGCAAGGGTTGTCATCGCCTGCTTTTTTGCTGCCGCGCCGGCCGAGGATTTGGCGAGCATGTTCGTGAAAGCGTAAAGTTTGGCGATCGCCGCGTTGAAACCAAAGCTTTCAATCCCCGTGGTCACATCGTGAATTGTCTTGTGCATCGCCCGAAGCAGGTCGTCATCGCCTTGGCCCGAACCAGTCGCGGCCACGATGTCCGAGGCTGTCCGCCAGACCCGCGACAAATGCTTGAAAGCCGCGTCCGCGCCCGAGGCCGTCCATTCCACGTCGCGTTCCGGCGGGCTGTCTGACAGCACGAACCAACGCGCGGTATCGGCACCGTATTGTTGGATGATATTTACGGGATCAACGACATTCTTCTTTGATTTCGACATCTTGGCCGAGGGGATCACTTCAACGGACTGGCCAGACGCGCCCAGGCGTGCGCCACTTTCGGTCCACTCGATGTCTTCCGGCAGGTGGTAGACCGGTCGGTCGTTTTCGTCGCGCGTGACATATATTTCGTGCGTCACCATGCCTTGCGTGAACAATGCATCGAAGGGTTCGATGGCTTTCGCGGGCAGGTGTCCGCAGATATGCATGGCCCTTGCGAAGAAGCGGGAATAGAGCAGATGCAGGATCGCATGCTCAATGCCGCCAATGTACTGATCGACATTCATCCAATAGTCGGCATCTGGCAGACTTGTCGGGGTCTCGGCCCGAGGCGCGGTGAAACGTGCGAAGTACCACGATGAATCGACAAAGGTGTCCATCGTATCGGTCTCTCGTTTGGCTGGCTGACCGCAGGTTGGGCAGGCCACGTCGCGCCAAGTCGGATGTCGGTCCAATGGGTTGCCCGGCTTGTCGAATGTCACGTCGTCAGGCAGCCGGACCGGCAGGTTTTCCTTCTTTTCCGGCACGACGCCGCAGGTGTCGCAATGAACGACCGGAATCGGGCAGCCCCAGTAACGCTGGCGCGAAAGGCCCCAGTCGCGCAGGCGGAACTTGGTGACACCAAAGCCGACACCCTTCGATTCGCAGAATCCGATTGCCGCTTCGATGGCTTCTTCGCCGGTCGCCAATTCATCCCAGGCAAATGCCTTGAGCCACTTCACCGATGCGGTCTTGGGTGGCACGAAAGCTTCGTTCTTCACTGGGGCACCGCCCTCGGCGGCCACGAAAGTGTCGATTACCTGCAGATCATATTTCCGTGCGAAATCGAGATCTCGCTGATCGTGGGCCGGGCACCCGAAGATCGCGCCCGTGCCATAGTCCATCAAGATGAAATTGGCGATGTAGACCGGAAGTTCCCACGCATTATCAAATGGATGGCGCACCCGGAGACCAGTGTCGTATCCCAGCTTCTCCGCGGTTTCCATTGCCTCTTCCGTAGTGCCGCCCTTGCGGGCTTCAGCATTGAACTCAGCGATCTTCGGATCGTGCCGTTCCAGCACCTTGGCCAGTGGGTGGTCCGGCGAGATACCGATGAAGGAAGCGCCCATCAGGGTGTCGGGACGGGTCGTGAAAACCTCGATCCTGTCATGCCCCGTGGGTCCATCGATCAAGGAAAACGCGAATTGCAGGCCTCGGCTCTTGCCGATCCAGTTGGCCTGCATGAGCTTGACCTTGGCCGGCCAGTTGTCGAGTCGGTCGATCGCGTCCAGTAATTCTTCGGAATAGTCCGAAATCTTGAAGAACCACTGGGTCAACTCGCGCCGCTCTACCGCCGCACCGGATCGCCAGCCCTTGCCGTCGATGACCTGTTCGTTGGCCAGCACTGTCATATCGACCGGGTCCCAGTTGACGACGGCATTCTTGCGGTAAACGAGACCCTTCTGCAGGAAGTCGATGAACATCGATTGCTGCTGGCCGTAGTAATCCGGGTCACAGGTCGCAAATTCGCGCGTCCAGTCCAGCGACCAGCCCATCGGCTTCATCTGCGACTTCATGTCGGCGATATTCTGATAGGTCCAGTCTTTCGGATGTCCGCCCGAGGCCATTGCCGCATTCTCTGCAGGCATTCCGAAAGCGTCCCAGCCCATCGGATGCAGAACATTGTGCCCGGTCGCCAGCTTGTAGCGCGCAATCACATCGCCCATCGTGTAGTTGCGCACATGTCCCATGTGGATGCGGCCAGAGGGATAAGGAAACATCTCGAGCACATAGTATTTCGGCTTCGACTCATCCCTCTTGGCGGCGAAGCTGCCAGCCTTTTCCCAGGCTTCTTGCCATTTCTGTTCAACACTGGTCGCGTCGTAGCGGGACATATTGTCTGGTCCTTGGTCGTGAAAACGCCGGGCGGGGCCCGGCGCTGTGATACTTTGAGTAGGGTTCGGGGTCTAGGGCTGAACCGATACTGGAGCAAACGAGATCGATGCTGCTTCGTGCGGTTTGCAAGCAACTTCAAAGATCTGTCTAGTCAATGCTGAGTGGACATACAGTTAAAAAGCTCTTGCAAAGATGGTTGTCGTTGATGGTTCAGCTTAGATGCTGAAAATCGAGGTTAACTTTGACGATGCGCCCAACACAGAAAAGGCCCGCGACACTTTTCAAATAGTCCTCAATTAAGGACCACTCCCCGCCGATCATTTTTTTGGGACAATTAATAGGTTTGCCAAATTGGTTGAGAAACGCAGTCATCTGTAGCGTTAATTGTGTTCGATCGGTCGTTATATTGCACCAGAACTGATGGTCTGAATGTCGTAGCTTGGTTGCTGCACAGGTTTCCGATCCTGGCGTTGTTTTTTCGAGGATAGGTATCTCTCGGTCGGGTTAATTAACCGCCGCTTCAAAATATACAGAAAATGGAATCAATTCTTTAGAAAAGAGATTCTGCAAATCGGGACACCCTCTTTGCTATCTCACGCGTTCAGTCCGTCAATGGCTTCTAAGTTTTGTGCTAGGCAAGCACCGCAACCGCCCGACGAGAACCTATTGCTGCGCGACGCCACTTAAGCGTTGGCGAAAGCACTCAAATTGCAGAGACAATTGTTAATCTCTCAGACAGGGCTCAAGGCTCGTTGGTTAGTCTTGACCTGCGACCCTTCTGACAGGCTACTGTACATTGAGGCACTTGACCGCCAATATCGAGCGAAGGGAGACTGGTGATGCAGAATTTTTTTCTAGAGGCAAAGTTAAGCGTTTTTTCCCTCCACGAAATCAGGGTCTTGCGTATTGCCCGTAGAGCGCTGTCGGCATTTGTGGGTGGGCTTTCGTGCCTACCTGCACCAAGTCTGGTTTTAGGGCTGGTCTTGCTGGGAGGGGGGCAAGCTGCATGGGCGACAACTGACGAGGTTGCGGTTGAATTGTGCGTATCGGAGATGCTCAGAAATCAAAGTGCGATGGCGGTGGTGATTGACGAAGTCCGGCGGCAAAACCGAGTTCCATTTGTCTACGGCGACGCCGATTTTGCTGACGCCAAAAGGGTTCACTTCCGCTGCCGCGTGTACAATGACAAAGTCACATCAGTTAAATACCTCGTGCCGGATCCTGAATTTTTGACTGGTACGGGCTGGTCGCCGGTGCGGCCTAGAGGGGCGGATCATGTCGATCTCGACCTCAACGAAGCTGCAAAAGCTCCGCCAGCGGCGGGAACTGCCGAAGCACATTTCGAAAAAGTTCCGACAACTTCAGAGTGAGCCGCGGTGCGCTTCTGACGCATCAGACTGAATTCTCGCATCGATCGATTTGGTCACAGCCTCGAATTTACATCCGAAACGGACGTTCCAACACTGAGCGAAACCAAGACCTGCGGCGCGCAGGGGTTGCATAGAAACATCAGCGCCCGACGTCCGCCTGAATTCGAGATTGACCGAACGTGTGGAGCAGCCAACGACTATTTTGGCAAGGATAGAAGAGCCCCAAACTGAGGGTAACAAATAAAAACTGCCAACCGCAGGAAGCCTTGCCCGTTAAAAAACATCGTGAAAGATCCGCTTCTACTTCGTTTAAAGCATTGTGACCGTCGCGGGCAGGAGGAACTACCCAGTTGGGCCAATAGGCCAGGGTTGGAGTGGATACACCATTAAAGTAAACTAATTCAGTATATTACCAGATTTCCACCCTAGAATGCAACCTTAGGTAGAATTTGGCTTTGTTTCGGTAAACCGGAACTATGGGCAATTTCCTCAGTCAGAATTCCTATCTAGCTTAAGCAAACCAGCCAGGCCTGAAACGCTCTTTTATGTTGGGCGCGGGCCTCTCTGACGTAGCGCTGAAGCAAAAGATGGCGCTTACCATCCTGCGCCGTGCGGGAATTCATAGA
>JAHEAO010000047.1 GCA_024642725.1 Paracoccaceae bacterium
TCTAGCCCGGGTAAGCGACGGTTTCCTGCCGTTGCCGTCCCAGTTTTTCGATCTCCAGCTCCATCACATCCCCGGGTTTCAGGTATCGTTGGGGTTTCATTCCAAGGCCAACGCCCGAAGGTGTTCCGGTGGATATGATGTCTCCCGGCAGGAGCGCCATGAAACGCGACATGTAAGAAACTATCGTAGCAACGCCGAAGATCATGTCGGACGTATTGCTGTCTTGCAGGACTTTGCCGTTGACCGACAGCCAAAGGCGCAGTTTCTGCGGGTCTGGCACCTCATCCGCGGTGACAAGCCAAGGCCCGATCGGGCCGAAAGTCGGGGCCGATTTGCCCTTGACCCATTGGCCCCCCATTTCGATCTGAAAAGCGCGTTCGGACAGGTCGTTAATTGTGCAGTATCCGGTCACGTAGGACAGCGCGTCAGCCTCTGACACGTGTTCGGCGTGTTTTCCGATGACGATCCCCAGTTCCACCTCCCAGTCTGTCTTTTCAGAACCCTTCGGGATGATGACCTTGTCGTAGGGGCCGGAAATCGCGGAAGTGGCTTTGGAGAACAAGACCGGTTCGGTTGGAACCGGAAGGTTCGATTCCTGGGCGTGTTTGGTGTAGTTCAGCCCGACGCAATGAAAATTCGGAACCGTCGCAAGACAGGGTCCAATTCGGGGATTTCCCTCGACGACTGGCAGGCTGGCCGGGTCGATTGCGCGCAGCTTTTCAATGGCCTTGATCGCGACGCTGTCCCCGGCCAGATCCCCGACATGCGCGGACAAGTCGCGGATCCTGCCATCCTTGTCCAGAAGTCCGGGTTTCTCTTTGCCCTTAGGGCCATAACGCAAAAGCTTCATGTCGTTTTCCTGAGTATCGCCGTCGAGTTGCGGCCTAGTGGTTGTCGCGCGGCAGCGCGCGATGGACTTTTTGATAGCTTGTCGCCAGTTCCAGGCAACCACCATCGGCCAACTGGCCGACATTTTCGCGGTAGATTTGCTGCCACGGTGTCTGGTGAACGATTTCCGGGGCCTTCCATGCGTCCCGTCGCGCCTGCCATTCCGCTTCCGGAACAATTGCGTTCAATGTGCATGAATTCAGGTCGAGCCTTACCGTGTCGCCGGTCTTGAGCAGCGCCAGCCCGCCGCCAACCACGGATTCCGGGCTGGCATTGAGGATCGAGGGAGATTCAGATGTCCCCGACTGCCGACCGTCACCGACCGTCGGCAGATGGTTGATGCCGTTCTTGATCAGCGCATCGGGTGGCTGCATGTTGACTACTTCGGCGCTGCCCGGATAGCCGACACAGCCGACACCCCGAATAAATAGGATCGTGTTTTCGTCTATCGAAAGCTTGGGGTCATTGATCGCTGCGTGATAATGTTCCGGACCTTCGAAAACGACGGCCTTGGCTTGGTGGATATTTTCGGACCCGGGCTTTGACAGGAAGCGCTTTCGAAAATCCGCTGAGATGACGCTGGTCTTCATCACGGCGCTGTCAAAGAGGTTGCCTGATACGACAACGAAGCCCGCACGCTCGCGCATCGGTTTTGCGACGGTCATGATCACCTTGTGGTCCTGACTTTCCTTGCCAGCGATATTTTCAGCCATTGTCTTGCCTGACACGGTCATGACGCCACCGCGTATCATGCCGGCTTTGGCCAGTTCCCCCATCACTGCCGGCACACCTCCGGCGCGATGAAAGCTTTCGCCCAGATATTCGCCTGCGGGCTGCATGTTCAGCAAAAGCGGCGCATCAAAGCCGTAGGTCTGCCAGTCCTGGACGTTCAGCTCGACCCCGACGTGGCGCGCGATCGCCTGCAGATGCGGCGGCGCGTTGGTGGATCCGCCGATGGCTGTGTTCGTGACGATGGCATTGATGAAGGCGTCCCGCGTCATGATGTCGGACGGGCGCAATCCTTCGTGCACCATTTCGACGATCCTGCGGCCGGTGTGATAGGCCATTTCCATTCGTTCGCGGAACGGGGCCGGAATCGCGGAGCAACCAGTCAGGGACATTCCAAGCGCTTCCGCCATGGCGTTCATCGTGCTGGCGGTGCCCATCGTATTGCAATGGCCCAGCGACGGCGCCGAAGCACAGACCCGATTCATGAACTCTTCGTAGTCGATGACGCCCTCTGCCAAAAGGCGGCGGCTTTCCCACACCACGGTGCCCGAGCCCGCGAGTTTTCCCTTCCAGTGGCCATCGAGCATTGGCCCGCCAGAGAGAACGATTGCCGGTATGTCGACCGTAGCGGCGCCCATCAGTTGCGCAGGCGTAGTCTTGTCGCAGCCGGTCGTAAGCACGACGCCGTCGATGGGATAACCGTGCAGCACCTCCACAAGCGAGAGGTAGGCAAGGTTGCGGTCCAGAGCGGCGGTGGGTCGTTTGCCGGTTTCCTGAATTGGGTGCACCGGAAACTCGATAGGGACGCCACCCGCGTCGCGAATTCCGGCCTTGATCCGGTCCGCAAGGAAGACATGTATCTTGTTGCAGGGCGCCAGATCCGATCCGGTCTGTGCGATGCCGATCATCGGGCGTTCGGACTGAAGCTCTCCGCGTGTGTATTCTTGGTTCTGATACCGCTCGACGTAAAGCGCGGTCATCCCCGGATTGTTGGGGTTGTCGAACCACTCCTGAGAGCGGAATTTCTTGTGCGCGCGGGTGTCGTGTTCGTCTGACATGATATGCCTTTTTGAGTGATGCTATGACGCCGTGTCTGGTCTTTCAGTTCTGAGAATCCGGGTAATATTAGCGATAGCCTGCAACAGGTGACGGCGCAGGATTTCTGCTGTGGCTGGTGCGTCGCGGTTTTCCAGATGGCGAATGATGTCGCCGTGATCCCGCATGGTCTCGATCCGGCCCATACGGGTTCTCGATGACATGTAGCGTGCGCGCCAGAGACGCGAGTTGTATTGTTGGTGGGTCTTGATCAGGGGCTGGTTGCCGGTTGCGCGAACGATGGCTTCGTGAAATGCCATGTCGGTCTTGAAGAATCCGACCGTGTCAGGGTCGTCATTCGTATCGACCATGCGCTGAAAGAGGTCACGGATTTCTGCGATGTCTTCGTCGGTCGCCTTCGCGCAAGCCAGTTCACCTGCAAGCGCCTCGAGATTCGCCTGAACCAGCAAGAGATCCGACAATTCTTCGAGCGACGGGTTGGCAACAATTGGGCTGCGCGCCGGAGAGGTTTCAACCAGGCCCTCGGCTTCCAAGATCAGGATTGCCTCGCGCAGAGGCGTTCGCGAGACGCCGAGGGCTTCCGAGGCATCGCGCTCGTGTATCGGATCGCCCGGTTGAAGGGTGCCTGTCAGCATCTGTTCCCGCAGAACATCGGCGATCTGATCGGCCAGTCTCTGCCGTGAAAGGCTGGGAATCGGCGCAATCGATCTGGATTTTCCCGCACTCGCTTCCGTCATCCCGCTGCCGATTCCCCTAGACGAATTACCTTGCAACACTGGCCGGTTCGCCGCAGCGATAAGACCCGACGATGAATTCTTGACCTAAACTCGTTATTAGGCATACCATATTAACGCGGGCTGCCGCAACGCACCACGGAACGAGGGTGCAATTGAAAAACGTTGGCTTGCCAGAGGCAGGCTTCAGGGAGGACAACATGAAAATTCTTGGATTGGTCGCCGGTGCGGCGACTGCCGCCATGCTGACGACGTCAGTATTCGCCGCAGATTACACGTTGCGGTTTCAGACCCATTACGCGCCCGAAACGGTGTCAGGGAAATTGGCGCAGAGCTTTATCGACGACGTCGAAGTGATGTCGGCGGGCCGGGTCGACATCGAAATGTTCTGGTCGTCATCGGTCGTCGCTTCGGTCGAAGGTTTCGATGCCGCTGCATCGGGCGTTCTGGACGGGGAAATGCACGGGGGTGCTTATCAGACCGGCAAGAACCCTGCGTTCCAGTTCGTCGGCGATCCGATGGGTGGCTACGACAATCCATACCAGCTTTATGGCTTCCTCTATCAAGGTGGCGGTCTGGATGCGGCGAACGCACTTTATAATCAGTACAACATGCAATTCATCGGCTGGTGGGCCGCCGGACAGGAAGCGATGTCTTCCTCCAAGCCGCTGGCGGGGCCTGCAGATCTGAAGGACTGGAAGTTCCGTTCGCCTCCGGGTCTCGAGACCGAGATCTTCGCAAACATGGGTGCATCGCCGATCGTGATGGACTTCACCGAGGTTTTCACTGCGCTTGAGACCGGGATCATTGATGGCGCCGACGCTTCGTCTCTGGCCAACAACGTTGGCCTTGGTCTCTATGACCTCGTCAAGCATGCCACGTTCCCGGGCTTCCATTCGATGCCAATGGACCACGTGACCATGAATAAGGATGTCTGGGACGGACTGCCCGAAGATATCCAGAGAATCTTCATGGTTGCCGCCCAGAAGCTTGCGCTGCAGACAACCCTGACCTTCGAAGTCGCGAACCGTGAGGCTGCAGCGATGCTGGTAGCCGACAAGGGCGTGACACTTTATGACTGGTCTCCGGAAGACCGCGCCGCGTTCCGCAAGGCTGCGCAGGCTGCATGGGAAGGCTGGGCCGACAAGACTCCCGAAGCGCGCGCACTTGTTGATGCGCACAAGGCCTGGATGAAGAAGATCGGACTTCTTTGACCGAGTCTTCCGGCCTCGTGCCGGTCTGACGAACACGAGGCGAGCCCCGAACCGGGCTCGCCTATTTTGTCAAAAAAGAATTCAAGCGCGAACGGGGGAGAGGATGGAAGTCAAAAGCGTATGGTTGGGGCCGATGCGGCGACCTGTCAAACTTGCCATGTTGGGCACGGTTGGCCTTGCTCTCGCGACCGCAGCCTGGCTGATTGCAGGACAATTGTTCCTGGGGGCGGAGATCGGGATGCACGAGATGTTGCGCCCCGCCGGACTGCCGTCCGTACAACTTATGCTTTGGTCGCTGCTTGCTGCGCTGATTTTTTCGTCGCTGTACCTTTCGGACACGGTCGGCGCGATTGAAAGCGAACCCGAAGGGTTCTTTGATATTCTCTCTCTGGTGACTTCGCGGCTGGCAATGATGGCTATCGTCTTTGTCGTGCTGGTCATGTTTTATGAAGTGATTTCGCGCTATGTTTTCAACAAACCGACGCTCTGGGCGAATGAGCTGTCTCTTTGGATCGCCGGCTTTGTCTTTCTTTTCGCGGGTCAATACGCGATGCAGCAGCGCAGCCACATCCGGATTTACATCATTTATGATCTGATGCCGCGTTGGGCGCAGAAATTGTCTGATTGCGTCTCGGTCTTCCTGATTTGGGTGTTCGCCTTCGCACTCGTCTGGGGGGGCTGGAACGAAGCTCGCGACAAGATTCTGCGCATGGAAACCTTCGGCACCGCGTGGGATCCGCCAATTCCTGCGACGATCAAGTTTGCCATTCTGTTCATCATATCACTGGTCGCGATACAGGCGCTTTCGAACCTGATAGCGGATTGGAACAAGGCCCCGGAACACCATTCGCCCGCTGACGATATCGACGAGGATGAGATCCGGAAGCTGCGGGAAACGCTGGGGGACGACAAAAATGGTTGATATCGGCACGCTCTCACTGATCCTGCTGCTGGCGATGTTCGCCCTGCTTGCGATCGGTATGCCGCTTGGATTTGCCTCCGCGTTTCTTGCCGTCGCAACGCTGGTGATGAAATTTGGACCGGATGTCCTGTTCGGAGACGTCCTTTCGGGCGATTTCGATAAGTTCGGTCGGGGCCCTCTGAACGTGCTTGGCCAGGCTGTCTACCGACAAATGACCAACTATGTGCTGATTTCCGTGCCGCTGTTCATCTTCATGGCCTCGCTGCTGGAACGGTCAGGCATTGCAAAGGACATGTATTCGTCGCTCAATGTCTGGCTCAGCCGGACCCGCGGCGGCATAGCAATCGTGACATCCATCATGGCAGTGATCATGGCGGCGATGTCGGGTATCATCGGTGGCGAGGTGGTTCTGCTCGGCCTGATCGCCTTGCCGCAGATGCTTCGACTTGGATACAATCAAAACCTCGCCATAGGGACGATCTGCGCCAGCGGTTCGCTGGGCACAATGATACCGCCGTCGATCGTGCTGATCTTCTACGGGCTGGTCACGGAAACCTCGATCAAGGCGCTTTTCACGGCGGCCTTCCTTCCGGGTTTCATGTTGGCATCATTCTTCATCATCTACATCATTTTGCGGTCCAATCTGAATCCCGATCAGGCACCTTTGCCTGAACCGGACCCCAGCGATCCACCGGGCCGGGAAAAGGCGCTGATGTTCCTGGGATTCCTGTGCCGCTTCGCGCTTTGGGTGACCGGTGTCCTTCTGATCCGTGCTTTGTTCTTCACCTTTACCGGCGACAATACTGTAACTGAGGGGGTCGACCCGATCTTCCTTGGCATGAAGGCCGACATTCCGTGGATCATCGGGGCCTCGGCTGTGGCTGTGGTGCTGATGTTTGGCCTGGTCGGTCAGGATCGGTCCCGTCAGGGATGGGAAATGGGCAAGGGACTGGTTGCGCCCATCGTGGTAATCGGTGTTGTTCTTGGCAGCATCTATGGCGGCATTACCGGAATTACCGAAGCTGCCGGCATGGGGGTGATCGCAGTGTTCGTAATCAGTGTTATGCGCCGGGAGATGTCGTTCGACGTCGTCTGGGACAGCCTGATGCGAACCTTGAAGTCGACTGGCACGATCATTTGGGTGACCATCGGTGCCGCCTCGCTCGCCGCTGCCTACACGCTGGCTGGCGGCCCGACTTATGTTGCCAACACCATCGTCGGAATGGAACTGCCAAGCATGGGGATCATCCTTGTGATGATGTTGATTTTCCTGATCATGGGGATGTTCATGGACTGGGTGGGTATCGTGCTGCTCATCATGCCCGTCTTCTTGCCGATCGTGCTTAAATTGCCGGTGGAAGACATAGGGTTCATCGGAGGGTTGGAGCCGAGCCATGTGGCAATCTGGTTCGGTGTGACCTTCTGCATGAACATGCAGGTGAGTTTCCTGTCTCCTCCCTTTGGTCCGGCGGCGTTCTATCTCAAATCCGTGGCGCCTCCGCATATCTCGCTGACCGATATCTTCAAGGGATTCCTGCCTTTCATTGGCATCCAGTTGCTGGCGCTGTCCTTTTTGCTGATGTGGCCGGGAATCGTGTCGGTTTTCTTGTAGGGGGACAGATGGCCAACGTGGGAAGCATCGTGACCTTGGTTCGACTGGTGCTGTTGCGCTTTCTGCCGAGGCTCTTGAAATCCGGCCGCACAGGGTATTTTAGTGAGCATAGCATATGGCAACCCTGCCAGCCACCGGTGGGGGCAACGGTCGATTGGGCGCGCGAATTGCGAGTGTTTCGAACTGACGACGCCGGACTTGGAAGGGCAAACGCTTCGGGTTTTTTCCGAATGGTGCAGCAATGCTGACATCCGAGCAGGTGGGCTTTTTCGAAGATCAGGGTTACATCGTCGTCGAAGACGTGTTTGATCAGAAGACTGTTCTGGACCCGGTTCGCGCGGAATACGCGGCCCTGCTCGATGAACTCTATGATGGTTGGCACGAGCGCGGCCTGCTGCCACCCCCGGCTGATCTGGGGTTCTGGGACAAGCTTCTGATTGCATACAGGTCAGGTTGTGACTGGTTCCAGCCGATGGACATCTCGCTTCCCGGCGGCGCAATCCAGCCCGATACGCCGTTCCACTTCGGTCAGGCGGTGATGGACATGATTACCGCACCAAAGCTGTTGGATGTGATCGAAACCCTTATCGGCCCGGAAATCACCAGCAATCCGATCCAGCATGTCAGGATTAAACCGCCCGCAACCGATCTGCGAAAGGACGAAATTCGCGCCCATGTCACCTCGACCGATTGGCATCAGGATCAGGGCGTCACGCATGAAAGTGCGGATCAGACGACGATGGTGACGGTCTGGATCGCGGTGACCGATGCGACGCGTCAGAATGGGTGTTTGCAGGTTCAGCCGGGACGGCACCGGGAACAGCTATTGCCCCATTGCGAAAAGACCCAGATTGGAATTCCGAATGAATTTATCGGCGGGCATCGGTCCATCGCGCTGCCTGTTAAATCGGGCGGCGTTGTGATTTTCCACCCGAAGTCCCCCCATGCTTCGCTGATCAACCGCACCGACGGTTTTCGCTGGTCCTTCGACATCCGTTTCAATGTTACCGGCCAGTCGACCGGACGCGATCATTTTCCCAGTTTCGTGGCGCGAAGCCGCGCGAACCCGGGCAGCGAGTTGCGCGACGCCCGTCAATGGCGGGCGATGTGGGAGGACGCACGGGCGCGTCTGGCCGCTGCACCGCATGTCGGTCTGTATCGCTGGGATTCCAACGCACCGTACTGCGCGTGAGGACAGGTCGATGGAAGCACTGACGCAGGCCCAGATCGATGAATATCAGGAGGTGGGCGCGATCGTGGTGCCGGACCGACTCGGCCCCGGCGATCTTGCCGAGATACGTGCTGTGGTTGATCGGTTCTATGATCTGGCGCGCGAGATGACGGCCTCGGACGACCGCATCGACCTTGAAGACAGTCACAGGCCCGGCGACCCGCGCATCCGGCGCATCAAGAGGCCGGATCGTCAGGCGGATGTCTTCCGGCGGCTCATGTTGTCCGATGCCATACTTGCACCGGTCCGCGATCTGATAGGCCCGGACCTCCGGCTGCACACGAGCAAACTGAACATGAAATCCGCAGGATTCGGAGCGGCTGTCGAATGGCATCAGGACTGGGCCTTCTACCCGCATACGAACGACAACGTGCTCGCGGTTGGCGTCATGCTGGATGATATGGCCGAGGAAAACGGTCCGCTCATGATTTTTCCGGGCAGCCATAAGGGCCCCATCTTCGATCATCATTCGAAGGGGGTCTTCATCGGGGCCATGCATCTCGGCGCTTGCGGATTTGATATTCGTGACGCCGTGACGCTGACCGGAAGTGCAGGTTCCATTTCCATTCACCATGCGCGGGTCGTTCATGGTTCGGCTTTAAACAGGTCGGAACGGGACCGCAGGCTGCTCTTCTACGAGATGATGGCCGCCGATGCCTTCCCGATCATGGGGGGACTGACAACATTTGCCAGCATCGCTGATTACAATGCGTTGATGCTGTGCGGCCAACCCACGCTCGAGCCAAGGGTCGATCCGGTGCCGGTTCGTATTCCGCAGCCGCAGCCGGGTGAATACGGTTCAATCTACGAAATCCAGAAGGCGCTTGGGAACCGGGGCTTCGAAATCTACAAGGGAGAAGACGCATGACCAAACCGAGTATCGGGTTTATCGGGCTTGGGCTGATGGGAAGCGCCATGGTCCAGCGGCTTCTAGATCAGGGATACAAGTTGACAGTTATTGCCAACCGCAACCGCGCAGGTGTCGACGCGGCCCTGCAGCGAGGCGCGGAAGAGGCAAAGACTGCGCGAGAATTGGCAGCGGCATCGGATATCGTCATGCTCTGCATGGACACGTCTGCATCGGTTGAAAGCCGGGTCTACGGAGAGGATGGCGTTCTCGCCGGGGTGCGTCCGGGCACCATAGTGATCGACTTCGGAACCTCCTTGCCTGGATCGACCCGGAAGATCGCCGAGGACATGGCTCAGAAAGGGGCGGCCTATCTTGATGCCCCGCTGGGCCGGACGCCAAGCCACGGGCGCGAAGGCAAGCTGAACATCATGGGGGCGGGCGACAAGGCCGCGTTTGACCGGGCGCGCCCGGTGCTCGATGAATTGGGAGAGAACGTCTTCCACGTCGGCCCGGCAGGGGCGGGTCATACGCTGAAACTGATCAACAATTTCTTTGCCATGACGACCGCCTGTTCAATGGCCGAGGCCTTCGCGATGGCCGATCTTGCGGGCCTGCCGCGCCAGAGTCTCTATGATGTGATGGCGGCTGGCCCTTTGCGGTCGGGGATGATGGACTTCATCAAGGCGGAAGCCATCGACGGCGAGATTCAACTGGCATTCAGCGTCTCGAATGCGGCCAAGGATGTCGGCTATTATACCAGAATGGCCGATGATCTGGGCGCGCCAACACAGATGAGTCACGCGGCGAAAAATCTTCTTGCCCTTGCCAAGGCGCAAGGCTTCGGTGACAGGATGGTCCCAGAAATGGTTCATTACTTTGAGGAGCTGTTCGGGAAATGAGACTAAAGGGAAAACGCGCCTTCATCACCGCCGCCGGGCAAGGTATCGGACGGGCGACTGCAGAGGCCTACATACGTGAGGGGGCCTCCGTTCTGGCCACAGATATCAACGGGGACCTCCTGCAAGGGCTCGACTGCGAAACGGCCGTGCTCGACGTATTGGACGATTCCGCGCTGACCAAGGCGGTCAAGGCGGCGGAACCGGCGATCCTGGTGAACTTCGCCGGATATGTTCACAATGGAACAATCCTTGAATGCACCGATGAGGAATGGGAATTCGCATTCCGCCTGAACACCCGGGCAATGTTCAAGGCGATGCAGGCCGCTATCCCGGGGATGCTGAAGCGTGGCCGTGGGTCGATCGTCAACATGTCTTCGGTGGCATCCTCGGTAAAGGGGTTGCCCAATCGCTTCGTCTATACCGCTAGCAAGGCCGCGGTCATCGGCATGACCAAGTCGGTCGCGATGGATTTCATCACCCGCGGAGTTCGATGCAATTGCATATGCCCCGGCACAGTCGACAGCCCCAGCCTGCATGAGCGTCTGCGTGCAACCGACGACTACGATACCGCGATGAAGGCTTTCATCGCGCGCCAGCCGATGGGACGCCTTGGCAGGCCGGAAGAAATCGCGGCCCTCGCGGTCTATTTGGGGTCGGATGAAAGCAGCTACACGACAGGGCAGGCGCACATTGCCGACGGGGGACATTCGCTGTGAGGATATTGATTACGGGCGGCGGCGGTTTTCTTGGCCAGAAACTCGCCAAAGCGCTGGTGGCGCGCGGGCAGGTGCGGGGCAGGGCCATCACCGCGATGGAGCTTGTCGACATGGTTCGGCCCGCGCCGGTCGATGCCGATTTCCCTGTTCTGGCCCATACCTATGACATCTCGAAAGCGAAAGCGGTCCACGACAGTTTCGTTCACAAGCCCGATCTGGTCTGGCATCTGGCCGCTGTGGTTTCAGGGGCGGCCGAGGCCGACATGGATCTCGGGTACCGCGTAAACCTCAACGGCACGCATAATATCTTCGAGGGCGCACGTTCCGCTGGAAATTGCCCGGTGGTGGTTTATGCATCGTCTTGGGCGGCGCATGGCGGCGAAGAGCCCGAGATTGTCGAAGACGGCATCGAACTGAACCCTCAGACGTCTTACGGCACCCAGAAAGTCATCGGTGAACTACTGTTGAACGACTATTCTCGCCGTGGGCTGATCGACGGCCGGGGCCTGCGGTTGCCGACGGTCAGCATTCGCCCGGGTAAGGCCAATCTTGCGGCCTCATCGTTCATGTCGTCGATCTTTCGTGACACCATGGAAGGGCGCAAGTCGAACTGCCCGGTGCCAAAAGACTTTCCCGTCTGGCACTCGGCGCCGCGCACGGTGGTCGGGAACCTCATTCACGCGGCGGAAGTTCCGGGCGAAGAATTCGGCACGAATAGAAACATCAACCTGCCGGGCCGCACGGACACCATTGGCGAGATGATTGACGCAATGACCGCTGTTTTCGGCTCCGATGCGGCGGACCGCATCACATGGGATGCGGACCCGGTGATCGAGAAGATCGTCAAAGGCTGGCGCGCCCATTGCAAACCCGGAAAAGGAGAGAGACTGGGTTTCCGTGCCGACAAGAGCTTTGCCGACACAGTACAGTGGTTCCTGAAGGATGACATCAACCGATGAACGTGGCCCCCCGGGAGGACCGGCTGGGGCTGGCGGTTGGAATTCTGGCCATCAGCTTTTTTCTCTTCGCGACGATGGACACCATTGCCAAGGTGCTCGTGATGTCCGGGCTACCCGGAATTCAGGTCGCCTCAATGCGTTTCTTCTGGCACGCGGTCGTTACGCTTGCATTCTTCCTGCCCCAGTCTGGACTGTCGGTGCTCAAGAGCGCTGCACCACGGCTGCAAGTCTTGCGGGCACTCGGTCTTCTTGGATCAACGATCTTCAACTTCATTGCGGTCGGCTATTTGCCACTGACCGTCACTATCTCGATCTTCTTTGCATCGCCCCTGCTCATGAGCCTCTTGGCTATTCCCATGCTGGGCGAGAAAGTCGGAATACGCCGGCTGATCGGCATTGCGGTCGGTTTTTTGGGCGTTCTGGTCATTACCCAGCCATGGTCCGCTGAATTTCATCCCGCCATGTTCCTCTCGGTGGCCGCAATGTGCTGCGCGTCGTTCTATTTCATCATGACGCGCAAGATTGCCGGGACGGACAACAATCCGGTTTCGCAGATTTACGGGAGCGTCATCCCGACGCTGGCGATCGCCCCGTTCGGTTTTGCCCTCTGGGTGACCCCGGATTTCTGGTGGCAATGGGCGCTTCTGGTTCTGATCGGTGTGCTTGGCTTTGTCGGCCACGCGATTCTGACCGTGGCCTATCGCTATGCCGAGGCAAGCCGTGTGGCCCCGGTCGTCTACACTCAAATCCTGTACGCCACGATCTACAGCTGGCTGATCTTCTCGGCGATGCCAACGGGATCAACTGCGCTTGGCACCGTGATCATCGTCGCGAGCGGCATCTATATCTGGGCCCGGGAACGCGCGTTGCAGAAAAAGGCGACAGCACTTTCGGTGAGCCGCTAGCCGCTGATGGCGGAAATCGCGGCCAAAGCCACCACAGTCAGCATTGCCGCCGCCATCGCGAAATTGATCCGTCGCTGCACATGTGGCGCAAGGTCCAGCCGTTCGATCGACGCGCCCGCCCAAAGCCAGAGCAGATGGATCGGAATCCAGATCACGTTCATGATCAGGAATTTCAAAACGATTTCCGTAGTCAAAGCGCCCGGCAGAAAGGCGAAACCGGTAATGAAGACCGTATTCACGACATAGGCCTTGGGGTTCAGCGCCTGCAAGATCAACCCATCTCGGATGCCCGGCTGGCGCCGCGCTTCGATGAAGCCGACGCGCGCTCCCGCAAAGGCGATGCGTGCCGCGAGATAAAGAAGATACGCCGTTGATGCCGCGAACAGGGCCGTGCGGATCACCGGGCTTGCCAAAAGGACCGCTGCCAGCCCGGATACGACCGCAAGCCCGACAAGGTTTGTTCCAAAGAACAGGCCGGTTACATATCGAAACCCGGCGCGAAACCCATAGGCAGCACCCACACCGGCAGTGGAAAGAACCCCCGGTCCCGGTGTAATGATGGCCAGAAAGAATGCCGCCGCGAAAGTCAGCATATCAGACCACGGGCGTGATCAGCGGATTACCATCGCGATGTGCCAGCAGGTTGCGAACGAACAGATCGCCCATCGCCCAACGGGTCTTGGTGGTCGCACTGCCCTGATGTGGTGACAGAACCACGTTTGGCAGGTCCCAGAACTCTGGCGACATCTTCGGTTCCTCCGCAAAGACATCCAGCCCCGCCGCCCCCAGCTTGCCGCTTTTCAGCAGGTCGAGCATCGCTGGTTCATCGACAAGCGTGCCGCGCCCGACATTGACGAAAGCCCCGGTCGGGCCAAGCGCCTCCAGCACTTCGCGGCTGACCAGCCCGATCGTGCCGGTATCCCCCGGCACCACGGCCACCAGCCAGTCGACGTCCCGCGCCATATCGATCAGGTTGTCATAATAGGGAAAAGGTTCGAACCGTTGCTTCGTGCGGCCATGGTAGACGACCTGCATCTTGAATGCCTGGCAGCGCCGCGCGATCTCTTTTCCTATCCGGCCGAGTCCCAATATGCCGACGGTGCCCCCCGTAAGTTCTCCGGTCAGGGGATAATTTCCGTTTGGCCATTTTCCGGACCGCACATGGGCATCGGCATCCACGATCCGTCGACAGGTCGCAAGCATCAGTGCCAAAGCCAATTCCGCCACAGCATCATTCAGTACCTCCGGCGTGTTGGTTACCCGGATGTTGCGAGTGCGTGCCGCTTTCAGATCAATGGCATCGACGCCGACGCCGAAATTGGAGATGATTTCTAGGGCCGGAAGCTGGTCCATCATGGCGCCGTCAAGTTTCGCATGGCCAGATGACGCGACAAACCTGGTGTTGGTCTGGCTCTTCAGGAAAGCCGTTTTGTCAGTCGCTTCCCAATAGCGATGGACGCGGAATTCCTTTTCAAGTGCCTCCATTGCAGAGGGCAGGGCCGGGCCGGTTAGTATGAGGTCTTGCATGGGGCTGTCCTTCGCGCAATTCGGATTGCGTGAACCGTAACCGATAGGGCGTCAGGCGCAATGGACCTTAGCCACGCGAAGCGCTAGTCAGACGGAATGAGCATTGCGTTTCAATCTCTCGCTGATCTGGCCCTGCACGGTTTTGACACGGTGATCGATGTCCGTTCGCCTGCCGAGTTCGCCGAAGATCATTTCCCCGGCGCAATCAACCTTCCGGTGCTCGATGATGCCGAACGCGCAAAGGTCGGCACGGTTTACAAACAGGAAAGCCCGTTCGCGGCGCGAAAGCTCGGCGCGGCGCTGGTCGCGCGCAACGCCGCGCGCCACTTGCAAAAGGCGCTTGCGGACAAGGCGGGTAACTGGCGGCCTTTGGTCTACTGCTGGCGCGGTGGTCAGCGTTCCGGCTCTTTCACCTCGATCCTGCAGCAGGTCGGCTGGCGGGCCGAGGTGGTGGACGGGGGCTACAGAAGCTACCGCAGGCTGGTGGCCGAGGCCATGCACGACGCCCCTATGCGGCATCGGTTGGTGCTGCTTGACGGCAATACCGGTACCGCCAAGACCGAGCTCCTGGAATTGCTCAGTCAAGCCGGAGTCCAGACCATTGATCTGGAAGCACTGGCTGCCCATCGCGGTTCGGTCTTTGGCGCCATCGCAACGCCGCAACCTTCACAAAAGGCATTTGAAAGCATGCTGGCGCTTGCGCTGGAAGAACTCGACCCTGAGAGACCGGTTCTTGTCGAGGCGGAATCCAGCAAGATTGGTCGCCGTCTGATCCCGCCATCGGTGTGGGCCGGAATGCTGTCCGCCCCGCGCATCCGGATTTCGGCGCCGCTTGCCGCGCGTGCTTCATATCTTGTCAGGGCCTATTCCGATCTGATCGCCGATCACCCGGCGCTCGGAGCCACGCTTGACCTTCTGATCCCGCTACAGGGGCGTGCAAAGGTCGAACACTGGCGCAGGCTGGCAGAGCAAGGTGAACTTCAAGAACTTGCAGCAGAACTCATGGAACAGCACTACGACCCGCGCTACGGCAAGTCCCGTGACCGATCCGGGCCGGCGATCCATGCCGAGTTGATGGCGGACGACCTTTCACCAAATGCGCTGCCCGATATCGCGTCTTGCATCGCCCATGAACTCGACCGGCTTCAGGCGGTTTGTAAACCTGCGGGATGACCCGAACCGAGGCTCCGGTCAGCATTGCAGTCCGGGCCGCAAGCGCCTAAGCCAGCATCACCCCGGCGGGACCTTTGCTGCAACGTCCGATTTCCCAGAGATCCAGCCCTTCGGCGGCGAAGCGATCCTTAAGTGAGGAAACGCTATCAGGCGACACGGCCACCAGCAGGCCGCCCGCCGTCTGCGGATCGAAGAGCAGGTCTGACCTTGGGCTGCCATCGGTGATCAAGCCGTCGCAGTTCATTCGGTTGTCGGCGAAGATCGTGGAGCGCACACCGGCAGCGGCCAGTTCTTCTGCCCCGACCATGACGGGAACAGCGGCGAGATTCAGAGATATGCCGACGCCGGACGCCAGCGCGATATTCTGCAGATGTCCGGCAAGCCCGAAACCCGTCACGTCCGTCATCGCATGTGCGCCCGCCAGCAATGCTGCCGCCTTGCCTTGTGGCTTCGCCATCTCCGAAAGTGCCGCAGAAACCCAGCCGCCATGAGCCTGCATGGACATTTCCCCAGCCATGATCGTGCCGCTTCCGATCGGCTTTGTCAGTAGCAGGACATCGCCCGGGCGTGCTCCGGCCAGCGTCAGCGGATCGTGCGCGGTCAGGCCCGTTACTGTGAATCCAATTGTGAGCTCCGATCCCAGCGATGTATGTCCGCCAATGATCTCTGCACCTTCGGCATGAAACACTTCGGTCGCTGCAGACATGATTTCGGCCAGCCACATGCGCTGCAATTCGGTCGACATGCGGGGCAGTATGATCGATGCAAGGGCGGCCTGTGGCTTTGCGCCCATCGCCCAGACATCGCCAAGCGCATGGATCGCGGCGATCCGGGCCATCAGCCACGGGTCTTCGGTGAAGGCGCGAAGGTGGTCGGTGGTGATGAGCTGTTTTTGCCCGTCGGGTCCGGTCAGTGTCGCCGCGTCATCACCGGGCCGCGACAGCACGTCCTTCCGCCCAAGTGTTTCGAGCCCCGCAAGAACCTGCCCGAGTGCATGGTTCCCCACTTTGGCGCCGCAGCCACCGCACATCGGCTTGTCGCCGAGGACTTCCTTCACGCCATCGGCATGCGGTTCGGGAAGTGCCGCCGCCTGCATCGGCCTGAGCTCGGTGAACTGGCGCATGAATTTCCGGTCAATGTGGTCTTTCCAACGCCAAAGCCAGCGGCCCTGCATCCGGATGCCGTTCCAGTCAGCCAGTGCCTCTTTGTTGCCCATCGAGATCAGCTTCAGGTAATCCTTTTGCGGGCGGTAGCCCGACAACTTGCCTCCCGACAGGATGGCGAAAAGGTTGCGATAAAGAACCGGGGCTTCGCGCACCGCGTAGACCCCGGCCTTTGCACGGGGCGCATGGCTAAGGTGGGCGCAATCGCCCACGGCAAAAATTGCATCGAACCCCGGTGCGCGAAGAGTTTCATCGACTGTAATGAAGCCGTCCTGCAGCGCAAGTCCGCTGCCCTGAAGCCAGCCCTGAGGGCGGGCGCCCGCGGCCCCGACCGTAAACTGGCTCGGGATCTCACGACCATCCGACAAAATGAGCCTGTCCGAATTAATACCAAGAATTTCGATATTTTCGAGCACATCGGCGCCGATTTCACTCAGCCGTCGCCGCAATCCGGAGGCCGAGCCGGGCGGCATTTGTGCCAGCAGGGTCTCTTGTTCAAGGACTGTCATGCGAATGCCGCTGACGCCGTTGGACGCCAAGGCATAATGCATGGCCAAGGCCAGTTCGACACCGCCGACACCGCCTCCGATCACTGCAATCTCCGGTGCTTTTTGTCTTGCCGCCACCTCCTGCCGAAAGGTCGCCCATGCCTCGGCATAGCGCCCAAGCGGCTTTGCCGCGACCGCATGGTCGATGAAGCCCGGTAGCTTCGGCAGATCAGAAGTGATGCCGATATCGACGGAGGCCGCATGAAATGGCAGTATCCGGCCCCCGGCGAGGGTGACTGTCGCGCCCCTTGCATCCAGGAATGCGGCCCGGTCAAGGATGACGCGCGCGCCGGCAAACCGGGCCAGCCGGACAAGATCGATGTCCAGCGCCTCCCGATCGTAATGGCCCGCGACGTAACCCGGCAGCATACCGGTATAGGGTGCGGTAGGTTCAGGGTTGATTACCGTCACACGGACGCCCGCCAATGGCTTCATGCCCCACATCCGCAAGAACAGCGCATGGGCGTGGCCGCCGCCGATCAGCACAAGTTCCTTGGTCAGGGGCAGGGGTGCTTGCATCGCAGTCTCCAGTGTCACCCGCATCTAGGATGAATCAGCGGTGAAGGCGAGGGGACGATTACGGTGCCAACCATTGTCCCCGCCAATCGTCCCCGCGCAGGTAGCACGCCCGCAGGTCATTTGGACGATCAAGATGTACCACGTCGATCCGAGCGATCATGATCCTTAGGACGGCCAAACGATCCCGCCGCGCTGCACGCGTGTAGCTGCCGGCGGCGTCAATCGCAGTCCCCGGCGCGGGGTCGGTACCGTAGTTGCCGCGCTGTTCTGGTGTCATGGCGTTCCAGAGGTCTCCGGCGTCAGCTTTATGGACAATTTCCGCCTCACCACTGAGACGAATCTGCAGTCGATCGCCTTCATTCCAAATTAGGGCTGACGCGCGGTTGTCCGCAGCGATCTGGGCCAGCTTCGGAGTCCGCGCATCGGTGTGGATTTCGACGGTGCCGACAGCTTGATCCACCCGCCGCAGAACCACCTGCCGCATTTCCGGCCCGCCGCCGACGCCGATCGTGGCCAGCGTCACCAGTCCCGAGTAGCCGCCCCGGGGAGTTTGCAGATCGGCGATCTCGCACCAGCAGCGCTCCAGCAATCTTTCCAAAGAAACCGTCCAGTTTTCGGCCATGCTGTTACTGCCCCTTGTTGCCCCGCGCAGAATGCAACGAACACCAGCACCCGGCAATGCGGCGGTTGGGCGGGGCGTCTTTTGCGTCAAATCGTGTCGCACGCAGAACAGGCGGCGTCGCCGCTGAAGCTTGCGGGAACTGCCGAAGCGGAGCAGCATAGCGCAAAGTTCCCCCTAGTGCGGAGTCGCGCCCATGACGATCCAAGGCCTGTCCGATGTTCTGACATCTGTTGCAACCGCAAAGGGTCTGCCAAACGAGCACTATGTCTCCGATGAGATGTTCGAGATCGAAAAGGAGCGTGTGCTATTCAACAACTGGTCAGCCATCGGTTTTGCCAAGGATGTGGCGGAGTCCGGTGATGCGATGCCGGTGGACTTTCTGGGAATGCCATTGCTCGTCGTCCGGGGGCGCGATGACGTCGTGCGGGTCTATCAGAATACATGCCGGCATCGCGGCATGATCCTGGTGGAGGAGAAAAAGAAGGTCGGCGGCGTCATACGTTGTCCGTATCACTCCTGGTGCTACGCGTTGACGGGAGAGCTTGTGGCCACGCCTCATGTTGGCGGTCCGGGCCACAACACCCATGAAGAAATCCGCCGGGGGGAACTCGGACTGGTTGAGATTCGTAGCCACATTTGGCGTGATATTGTCTTCGTGAATATATCGGGGAACGCGCCGGAATTCACCGAATACGCGGCGGATGCAATCAAGCTCTGGGGCGAATATGAAGGCCAGAAGCTCTGGCATTCCGGAGAGGACTCGAGTTTCAAATTCGATGTGGCCTGCAATTGGAAGCTTGCGGTCGAAAACTACTGCGAAAGCTATCATCTGCCTTGGGTTCATCCCGGGCTGAACAGCTACTCCCGGCTCGAAGATCATTACCACATAGAAAAAGAAGGGAAATTTTCGGGACAAGGCACATTGGTGTACCGACCGATGATTTCCGAGGATGGACGCCGCTTTCCCGATTTCGAAGGGTTGTCGGACAAATGGGATGCGGGCGCGGAATACATAACGCTCTATCCGAACGTTCTTCTGGGCGTACATCGGGACCATGCTTTTGCGATCATTCTGGAACCAAAGGGCAAAGATCGTACCCTAGAGCATGTAGAAATCTATTATGCGGCGGAAGAGGCGATCGGCCCGAAGTGGGAGGCGATGCGCAAAGTCAATTCGAAAATGTGGCACAGCGTCTTCGAAGAGGATCTGTTCGTCGTCCAAGGAATGCAGAAGGGCCGGAACGGGCGCTATTTCGACGGCGGCAAATTCAGCCCCGCGATGGACGGTCCTACCCACATGTTCCACCACTGGGTGGCAAGCCAACTGACCGGGCAAAGCCTTGCAGCTGAATGAAGATCAGCTTGAGCAAGAGCTTCTCTCGGCGCACGCACGGGACGACAGACGGGCCCTGATTGGTCTCTATGCCCAAGCTGCAAACATCAGGGAAGAAGTGCAAGACATTGATGCGGCATGTTTTTACTTAACGCATGCCTATGTCTTTGCGCTCGATGTCGGCGCGAATGAAGCGCTGGAACTACATGCGCGCCTCAAGGCTCGCGGACGAGAAGAATAGGAAGAAGACATGCGTAGCACGGCTCGGGTAGTGGTCATCGGCGGCGGAGTTGTAGGTTGTTCGGTTCTGTACCACCTGACGAAACTCGGATGGACGGACGTGGTCCTGATCGAACGCTCCGAATTGACTTCGGGTAGTACGTGGCACGCCGCTGGCGGCTTTCACACGCTGAACTCGGACACCAATATGGCAGCCCTTCAGGGCTACACCATCCGCCTTTACCGCGAACTTGAGGAACTGACTGGCCAAAGTTGCGGCCTGCATCACGTCGGCGGGATCACCATTGCTACCACGTCCGACCGGCTGGACTATCTCAAGGCCGAGCGTGCAAAGCACCGCTACATGGGGCTCGACACAGAAATTATCGGGCCGGAAGAGATCATGAGGTTGTCGCCGATCACCAATGTGACTGGCGTTCTGGGAGCGCTCTATGATCCGCTGGATGGCCATCTCGACCCTTACGGCACGACCCATGCCTATGCGACCGCCGCCAAGAAGGCGGGCGCCGAGATCATCCTGCGCAACCGAGTTTTGCAGCTGAAGCCGATCGACGGAGAATGGGATGTTGTGACCGAACAGGGCACGATCCGGGCGGAACATGTGGTCAACGCCGCAGGCCTCTGGGCGCGCGAGGTCGGCGCGATGGCGGGCGTCTACCTGCCGTTGCATCCGATGGAGCATCAGTATTTCGTCACCGACGACATTCCGGAAGTTGTCAATCATGGCAAAGAGTTGCCGCACGTAATGGATCCGGGTGGTGAGACCTACCTGAGGCAGGAAGGCAAGGGGTTGGTCATCGGCATTTACGAGCAGAAATGCGTGCCATGGTCTGTCGGCGGCACGTCCTGGGACTTTGGGCATGAACTTCTCAACGACGATCTCGATCGTGTCGCGGAACCTCTCGAAGCCGCCTTTGTGCGCTACCCGGTGCTGGGCCGCGCTTCTATCAAGCGGACGATCAACGGTCCCTTTACCTTCGCCCCGGATGGCAACCCGCTTGTTGGACCGATTCCCGGGAAGCCCGGACTTTGGTCGGCTTGTGCGGTCATGGCAGGGTTCTCGCAGGGCGGCGGTGTTGGCAAGGCACTTTCCGAATGGATGGTGCATGGCGAGGCCGAGAATGATGTATTTGCAATGGATGTGGCACGGTTCGGCGACTGGACCGGTCCGAACTGGACCCGGCTCAAGGTCGTCGAGAACTATCAGAGGCGCTTCTCGATCAGCTACCCGAACGAGGAACTTCCTGTTGGGCGACCACTAGAAACGACCCCGGCCTACGGTATCTGGGACGCGCAACGTGCGGTCTTCGGGTCCGGCTACGGGATGGAGCATGTGAATTACTTTGCACCCGAAGGGAATGAGCGGTTCGAAGTGCCGTCTTTCCGCCGCTCTAACGCCCATGACGTTGTCGGACAGGAATGCCGGACGGTCCGCGAAGCGGTGGGTATCAACGAAATCCACAATTTTGGAAAATATGCCGTTGAGGGCCCGGAGGCCGTGAACTGGTTGAATCGGATCATGGCCAATCGTGTGCCCGAACAGGGCCGCATTGCCCTGACGCCAATGTTATCGCCGTCGGGCAAGATCATCGGTGATTTCACCATGATGCGGCTGGGACCGGAAGAAGTGCAGCTGACAGCAAGCTACTCGGCGCAAAACTATCATATGCGCTGGTTCCTGCAACATCAGGAAGCCGGTGTAACGATCAGAAATGTAAGCCAGGATCGTCTTGGCTTCCAGATCGCGGGGCCGAATGCTCGCGATGTTCTCGCTGCAGTGACCGGGGCGGATGTCTCCAACGCGACCTTGCCTTTCCTGCAGGTCGTTAGACTGGCCGTCGGGCATATCCCGGTGACGGTGGCCCGGGTCAGCTACACTGGCGATCTCGGATATGAGATCTATTGCCATCGCAACCATCAGGTGGCGCTCTATCAGGCGCTCGCGGCGGTCGGAAAGTTCCACGGGATGCGCCCCTTCGGGATGCGGGCGATGATGTCCCTGCGTCTCGAAAAATCGTTTGGCAGCTGGATGCGTGAGTATCGCCCCGACTACACTCCGGCGGAAACCGGGCTTGACCGGTTCATCAGCTGGAAGAAGAACGACTTCATCGGACGCGACGCTGCGCTGCGCCTGCGTGACGCACCGCCGGACCGCCAACTGACGACCTTCATTGTCGATGCGGAGGACGCTGATGTCGTGGCCTACGAGCCGATTTTCGACGGCAGCTCTGTTGTAGGCTTCTGCACGTCGGGCGGATACGCGCATCACGCAGGCAAATCCGTTGCGCTTGGCTTCCTGCCGCGCACCGCCAATCGGACTGGGGCGGAGTTCGAGATTGAGATCCTAGGTGTCCGGCGAAAGGCCGTTGTTCAGACAGCGCCGCTCTTTGATCCGGATGCGACGAGGATGAGAGGCTAGAAATCTATGGGCCGGGGCCTCTGTGAAGCGCAGAACGCGAAACTCTGTGCTATCCCGAGGTTCCGCCGGAAACCTCATCGGACGATGAAAGGCCGCGGTTGACCTGAGCGGTCACAAGACCTTTGATGTCGCAAAGGAGTTGCTGAATGACGAAGCTGCCGTTCGAGAAAGATGAATATCAACAACGCATTGCGCGCGTTCGCGCCGCGATGGAGTTGCGAGGGCTGGGCACGCTCGTGGTCAGCGATCCTTCGAATATGGCCTGGCTGACCGGCTATGACGGCTGGTCCTTCTACGTCCATCAGGCGGTTGTTCTTGGTCTTGACGGTGACCCTCTCTGGTGGGGTCGTGCAATGGATGCGAACGGTGCGCGTCGGACAGTGTTCATGGGCGAAAGTGACATCGTGGGCTACGATGACAGCTATGTGCAGAACCCCGACAAGCATCCGATGGAGGTTCTGTCGGCACTAATCGCGGACCGGTTTGGGGGGCGTGTGGGTGTCGAACTGGACAACTACTATTATTCGGCAGCGGCGCATGCTGCATTGACAGCGGGGCTCGGCGCGGAACCGGTGAATGCCACCGGCCTTGTCAACTGGTGTCGGGCTGTCAAATCACCGGCCGAGATCGAGTTCATGCGCCGTGCGGCCGGGATCGTCGAGGCGATGCACCAGACCATTCTGGACACTGCCGAGCCGGGGATGGCGAAGAACCTGCTGGTGGCAGAGATTTACAAAACGGCGATCACCGGCGCGAACGGACATTGGGGGGACTATCCGGCGATCGTTCCGATGGCGCCAAGCGGTGAGGATGCCACCGCGCCGCATTTGACATGGGACGACCAGCCCCTGCGCAAAGGAGAGGCCACCTTTTTCGAAATCGCTGGCGTTTATCGGCGCTATCATGCGCCCCAATCCCGCACGCTCTTCTTCGGCAAACCGCCTCAGAAATATCTGGATGCGGAAGCAGCGGTTCTGGAGGCTGTCGAGGCAGGGCTTGAACAGGCCAAGCCGGGAAATTTCGCCGAGGACATCGCAAATGCTTTCAACGCGACGTTGAACAGACTGGGATTCCAAAAGGATAGCCGTTGTGGCTATGCGATCGGCCTCAGCTATCCGCCCGACTGGGGTGAA
>JAHEAO010000048.1 GCA_024642725.1 Paracoccaceae bacterium
CCAACGCTCACCGGTGAATCCGCCGCGGTTGCCAATGTGATCCCCCGGCTTGCGGCAAAAGGACTTACTATGCAGCCGGTCACCGGTAGCCGCGCAGAAGTGATCTCACGCTTCTGCACTGGGGGCGCTGATGCTTTGGCTCTGAACACACCGTTTACGGACGTTGAAGCCCAACGCTGCGTTGATATGGGAGGCGGTTGGAGCGCTGGCAACTTCGCTAGCCCGGCTACCTATCTCTCTCGCGCGCTCGCAGCTACGAATTACGAGGATTTTTCATGAATCAAGTGCCCTTCGCGGGTGCTGTATTGAACTGATTTCGACGTTATACTGATGTGAGAGTTGTATCTTTGACTCTCCGGTCGCCCTATTTTGGAAGGACCAATGATGTCGAAAGACACACCTGTTCAGGGATTTGGGCAGACTGCCGATGTGATCAGTAAAGCCGTGGATTGCGCTTGCGATGCGCGGGCTTCGGCCATGGTTTCCGTTGAGTCCGCCCTTCAGACAGGGCTCGGTCTGGTTACTGCTGTCCCAGACGTGGAAATGGTGTCTCTGAAGGCTGCTTCCGGCCGCATTCTTGCAAAGACAGTCATCGCGCAGTCGATGATGCCGCCTTTTGATAACTCGGGAATGGATGGGTACGCTGTACGAACGTCAGACTTTTCCGGAAATGGGCCGTGGATCTTACCTCTGTCGGGACGGATTGCTGCCGGCGACTCCAAGCCAACCAAGCATACGTCTGCGGCTTGCATGCGGATATTTACGGGTGCCCCGATCCCAAAGGGTGCCGATGCCGTTGTAATGCAGGAAGAAAGCCAGCACGTAACCGGTGGCATAGGGATCGCCAAACGCCCCACGCTTGGCCAGAATATACGCTTTGCAGGCGAGGATGTCGCAAAGGGCGCGACCGTCTTGCAACAAGGCACACGAATGGGAATTCGCGAAATTGCCGCCGCCGCAGGTGCGACGACTTCGGATCTTTGCGTCTATCGCCGCCCGCGGGTAGCGTTGCTTTGCACCGGAGATGAAGTCGCATCGCCGGGCGCGAAGCTGACCACGGGCCAGATCAACGATGTGAATGGCCCGATGATTTCAGCGGCGGCGACAACACTGGGTGCCGATCTCATCTCGGTCGAACACTGCCGAGATTCCAAGACTTCTTTGATAGGGGCGCTGAAGCGCTTGTCGAGTAATGTGGACCTCATAATCACGACCGGCGGCGTTTCTGTCGGCGAAGAAGACCATATGCGCGCCTCCGTCATCGAGTCGGGTGGTCAGATCAGCGTGTCCGGCGTTGCCATCAAACCCGGCAAACCAGTCACGCTCGGTCGAATTGGCAATGCTGCTTATGCTGGCCTGCCAGGAAACCCGGTGTCTGCTTTCGTGACCTGGACGATTTTCGTAGCCCCGATGTTACGCAGACTGTCGGGGTCAGACGACCTTTTCGGGCGCCGTCGGCTCGTTGCAGTCGATGCACCGCTTACCCACCGGCCCGGCAGGCCTGAATATCGCCCCGCGAAACTCATTAATCGCAACTCAGAGGGTCATGACGTAGTTTCCGTTGGCCCCCGGGTTCACTCTGCCCAGCTTGGCCCGCTTGTTGCTGCCGATGGGCTTGTCATTATACCAAGCGCAACCGAAACCATATTGCAGGGCCAACTGGTCGAATTTCTGCCGTTTAACTGCTGACCGCAATTTTGGACCCAATGCGAGAAGGCGTTCGGGTTGGCTAGTTGTCGTCTTGCGGCCAAACCCGCGACCAGTCCTTCGACATGTCAACGATGAGCCATCCACGATCTGGTCCTTCATCAAGGCCACGCTCCAGCCTTCCGATGTGACTGTCGCGGTCATAGGCATATTCACGCGCGCTGTCGGTGTGATGGACAATCAAGCCAAATCGTGGCCCATCCCCGGCGGTCGCCCATTCCAGCATCTGAAAATCTCCGTCAGAATTGCCGGCCACAAGGATCGGACGCTTACCGATATTGGCATTGATTGCGACGGGCTTGCCCTCTTTGTCGTCGATAAAGGCGATGCCGGGGTCCTTCATCAGGGTCGGAACCCCGTCGACAACCTGATAGCTCGTTTTGCCAGAGCTGCCGATCACCTGTTCCGGCGGGATGCCATATGCCTCTTCCGCAAATACTCGCATGAAGTCCACACCGCCGCCCGATACGATAAAGGTGTCGAAATCCTCGTCGCGCAGATAGGACAGCAATTCCAGCATCGGCTGGTATACCATTTCATTGTAGGGGCGTCCCGTATCTGGGTGGCGTGCGGCCGCGAGCCAATTGCGAACATTATCTTGATAAGCATCGACCGAAAGGCCGGAATGTGTGGCCATCACGACTTCCAGCAAGCCTTCTTCGCCGGCTGCCAGCACAGTCTTGAAGTCTTTTGCGGCGGCAGCCTTCAGAGTGTCCGAAGTCAGGATCGACGGATCTTGCTCGGCCATACGGGCAAGTTCGTCCATCGCAAAGAGGAACTGGAAATAGACCGGCTGTTCGCTCCACAATGTGCCGTCGTTGTCGAATACCGCAATTCTGTCGGATGGTGTCACGTAGTCTTCTGAGGTGGGATCGGTGACCGCGTCCACATAATTGATAATCTGGGACTTGGCGTCTCCAGCGTTCCACGACGGCAACGGATCTGCGCAAAGCGAGGTCGCCGCAATCGAAAAGAAAATTGCTGACAAAGTCAATTTGAACATAGGTAATCATTCCTTTTCAAACAGGGCAGGCAGCTTACGAGCAAGTTATCGTAACCAACGGTTCAGTTGAGACCCCTAAGTCAATATTGGGCGCGGGAAGTCTCAGATCCATTGCGCCTGGGTTGGGCACCGGACCCACACGAAGCGGGTCCGGCAATCGTCTTGGTCAGATGGAATTCGACCCTATTGGGCGCCGGCGTTCTCCGTCAGCTTCTCCATAACCTTGTCGAGGCTGAAAGATGCCGCTTCTTGCCGTGGCGGGTACTCTTTGAAAGTCTCGAGGAACTGCCCGACATAAGCCTGCGCGGGTACAAGCATATATGCCCGGTCAAGCATCCAGTCATAATACGTATTCGACGTGCGGTAGCCGCGCTCATAAGGGTCGCGGCGTAGATTGAACATAAGTGGCACACGCAACGGCGTCAGCGGCTCTATCCACGCCCGGAAGGTCGCCCATTCCTTCTGCTCTAGGAATGTAATCTTCCAATCCTGATAACGCAGGGCTGCAAGGTCGCCGTCATCGGTGAAATAGAAGATTTCCTTACGTGGGCCTTCGTCCGTTTCATCAGTTAGCAGCGGCAGCATGTTGTAGCCGTCAAGGTGAACTCGGTAATTGCGCCCACCGCCGACCTCGGCAACCGTGACGCCATCCAACAGGTCTTCTTTGACAGTCTCATTCCCAGCTGCTGCTAGGAAGGTCGGCAGCCAGTCCATGTGGTGAACGATCTCATTGACCACCTTCTTTTCGGCAATCTTGCCAGGCCAGCGGACCATCGCCGGAACCCGCCAAGCGCCTTCCCACTGGGTGTTCTTCTCGCCCCAGAACGGAGTCATGCCGGCATCGGGCCAAGTGTTCATATGGGGGCCGTTATCCGTCGAATAGAAGACGATCGTATTGTCGGCGATGCCGAGCTCGTCGAGCACCTGAAGGAACTGACCGATATGCATGTCATGTTCGATCATACCGGCCTGGTATTCGTCCATGTTGCCATACATCTCGTCTGCCTTGTCGCGCATCTCCTGCTTTACATGCGTGCGGAAATGCATTCGCGTGCCCGACCACCAAACGAACCACGGGGTTCCCGATTCCTCGTTCCGCTTGATGAAGTCGATGGCAGCGGCAACAGTCTCGTCGTCCACAGTTTCCATCCGCTTCTTGCTCAGCGGGCCGGTATCCTCGATGGTGCCGTCCGCCGAGGACTTGATTACACCACGCGGGCCGAACTTATCACGGAAGGTCGAGCCATCCGGCATTTTCATATCCCCGGGATAATCTTCGTTCTCCGGTTCTTCCTCGGCGTTCAGGTGGTACAGGTTGCCAAAGAACTCGTCGAAACCGTGGTTGGTCGGCAGATGCTCATCCCGGTCGCCAAGGTGGTTCTTGCCGAACTGGCCAGTGGCATAACCCTGCGCTTTCAGAAGGCCAGCGATCGTGGGATCTTCGATCATCATGCCTTCCTTGGCGCCGGGAAGACCAACTTTCGAAAGACCGGTGCGGAATACCGATTGTCCCATAATGAAAGACGACCGACCGGCGGTGCAAGACTGCTCACCATAATAGTCGGTAAAGATCGCGCCTTCATTAGCGATTCGGTCGATATTGGGCGTGCGATAGCCCATCAAACCCATGGTGTAGGCCGAGATGTTTGATTGGCCAACGTCGTCGCCCCAGATCACGAGGATGTTGGGCTTGTCGCCGCCTCCAGCCGTCTGGGCTGTGGCCTTCTTGACGAATGTCGCCGCCGCCAGGGCCGAAGCGCTGGAAAGCATCAGACCTCTCCGGCTGATCGAGAAGTCTTCTTTAATTTCGTCACTCATGTGTTGATCTCCCTTTGGAAGTTGCGGCCCTTATTATTCGGCCTTTCAGTGTCTGGGACTCTGTCCCAATAGCACGCCTTCGATATTGATGGGGGGGAAAGCAAAAAACCATCCCATCACTTGTTCATCTGTAAGAGCTACAGATTACACTTTCATCCCGCTGAAACGGCCTCCATCACACCTTCGAGATTGAAGCTGCCAGACTTCTGGCCTGGCGGGAATTCTTCGAAACCGGAGCCAGTTGCCGATATAGGCGCCAGCAGCAGCACGTGCGGAGGCGCTCGAAAATATCAACCCACGGCGACTCATCCCAAAATCACTTGTTACTTCGCGGATCATTGCACGCGCGCTCCTGTGACTGGAATTCTTGAAATGCACCGGAATCCGATATGGCTCATACCGCTGTCAATCATCTGCGCGTGACGGGCCGCGGGTCGATACCGGCGGCAGTAACTTGGCGCACAGAGAAAGCTCCCCCCTTTGACTACCTTCCGTGGAATCTTAATCTGAGGTTGCCGCGGGTCAAGGCTGTCCTTCACTGACGGTCCCCTCGGATTGTCCAGCGTGCAGCACGAACCCGGCTGCTTCGACGGGTGCCGAGGCACAAACCAATCGGTGGTCCATTGCCAGACATTTCCTGCCATGTCGTACAAACCATAGCCATTCGGAGGGTATGAACCGACGGGCGCCGTCCCTGAGAACCCGTCGCTCTCTAGATTTTGCCACGGAAATTGACCTTGCCAGGTATTGGCCATGTGCTTGCCTTCGGGCGTCAATTCCTCACCCCAAACGAACTCTGCGCCATCCAGCCCGCCTCGGGCCGCAAATTCCCACTCCGCCTCCGTCGGCAAATCCTTGCCTGCCCATTTCGCGTAAGCCTCGGCGTCCTCGAATGCGATCTGCACGACCGGGTGATCTTCCAATCCGCGTAGATCACTCCCCGGTCCTCTGGGGTGCCTCCACGACGCGCCTGGGATATAGGCCCACCAGTTCGCAATGTTACGAGTATCGACGGGACCGGACGTCATGTGAAAAACCATTGAGCCGGGAACAAGCATCTCCGGAAGGGCCCCCGGAAAATCGGCTGGATCAAGCGGGCGTTCGGCCACGGTAACATAGCCGGTCTCTTCGACGAACTTGGCGAATTCCGAATTCTTTACGGTGCAACTGTCCATCCAGAAGCCATCGACGCGAACCTTATGTGCGGGTGCTTCTTCCGGATAGTGGTGATCCGAGCCCATCAGAAATGTGCCCCCCTCGATCCAGATCATATCTTCGATCGTCGTGAGCGTATCCGAGACCAAGTTTTGGGAAATAGACTTCGACATGGCACACCACCTTGTTTACAGGCAAGCACTGAATTCGCCGCGGATCAAGCGCAAGTTCTTTGAATAATTTCGCTCGGAAACGTCTGCGAGGCAATTGCGATTCTCATCGTAAACGCTGAGTAGCTTTGATCGCAACCCTGCGGCACCGACGCTCAGCCCAACCCGGTCTTCCGGTCGGGTAGGTTGGCCAAACAGCCTGATGCTGTATCGCTGCTCTCACCGACCATCGGTCGAAGAGAAAATTTCGTTCTTGCCGATAACAAGGGGGTGACTCCGCACACCCAACGCGTCACATAAGGATTGTTGGAAACACACATGTCGCCCTCTTTCTCAGGAAGGATACCCACGAATGTCGACTGCAAGGATTTTTCTATCGGGCCTAATTGTCGCCAGTATGACGATGGCGTCCGACGTCAGCGCCCAGGAAGATCAGGCCTCGATCATGCCGGGTCTTCTTTCCGCCGGCGGCGCACTGGACAACCCCGATCCCGATCTGGTTCTGACGATTGGTGCCGGCGCGTCGGTTGCCCCCGCGTATTTTGGGTCCGAGGATCTTGAGTTTGGCCCCACCGGGCTGTTCCGTTTCGACTTTGTCCGTTTCCCTAACGGTTTCACCTTTGGCTCGGGGCGTTCGGTTGGCTTCAACGAAGGTTTCGGGTTGCGAGGCGCTGCCCGCTTCATTGGAGAAAGGAAAGCCGAAGATCACCGGGAATTGCGGGGCCTTGATGACATCGACTGGACGATGGAATTGGGTATGGGCATCGGGTACGAGCAAGCTCAGTATCGGTTCTTCGCGGATGCACGTTATGGCTTTTTCGGGCATGAAGCATTTGTCGGACAGATCGGAGCCGATATTATTGCTCGCCCGGTTGACGGCCTCACCGTGACCTTTGGGCCACGGCTTGATCTGGGCGATGACAAGTTCATGAACACCTACTTTGGCGTTACGCCTGCGAATGCCGCCGCCAGCCGGTATGACTCCTATTCCGCAGATGGGGGTATCGTAAGTGCCGGGCTCGAACTGACCGCGCTCTATCAATTCGACGAGCGTTGGGGAGTACAGGGATCGCTGGAATGGAACAGGCTTCTGGATGATGCGGCGAATTCACCCATCACCCAATTCGGAGACGATGATCAATACCAGTTGCGCATCCAGCTGGTGCGCCGGGTCAGCATCAAATTCTAGATGACTTGATCCGGCCTAGAGACGTCCGGAGACAGACTCTAGGACCCGGATCAACCGATCTGCGCAAAAGGGCTTTGGCAGGAAGCGGTCCATGCCGTTCATCCGGGCTTCATCAATGCGGGGATCGGCGTCGTTCCCACTTGCAAGAACGAAACGCGTCGCGTGGCAACGCCTGTCCGACCGGACCTGCTGCAGCAATTTGATGCCATCCATTTCCGGCATATTCAGATCAGCGATCACGATATCTGCCGGATGCTGAGCAAGCCTTTCGAGGGCCTCATGTCCCGAATGTGCCGAACGAACATCAACCAGACCCAGTTGTTCAAGGATCTGGGTTAGAATTTGACGGCTGACGGCCATGTCATCCACAATCAACAGCCGTAGGTCTTTACGTAGTGCCATCATCAGCCTCGCGAAGGGTCGCATTGCATTCCAGCAATCCTGAATGCAATCGAGCCTAAAAGCAGAGTCTGCAGTAATAAAGTTAAGCGACCGTCAAGCCTTCGCGGAGGCCGCCAGAAAGCTAGCGCAGCCAATCAGGGCGGCAAAATCATCCTCAATCACGGAAACGCTAAAATTTCCCATGAACCCAGCGAAGCGTCCCTTATCACGGAATGCCGTCTCAAAGCCGAACCGGTCGAGATGCGGGGTCATGGCTCGAGCAACACCGCCAATAAGGTAGACGCCGCCGAAAGGCAGATGAATCAGCGAGAGATTGCCCGCAACGGTGCCCAGCATCCTGACGAAGAAACGTACGGCTTCGGCGGCACGGTCATCGGCGCCTTCATTGACCCCCTCCATGATCTCTGCAGCGGCCATTTCACGCTCATCGCCGGCCTCATGGCCAAGCCAGCGGTAGACGCGCTCAAGACCCCGACCGGACAGCACGTCTTCGACTGCGGGGAATCCATGTGCCGACTCAACGTACTGGCAAAGGCGCAACTCTTCATCATTGCGTATTGGCAGATTGGCATGACCGCATTCCGATGGCGGCACAAACCGCCCATGATCGTTGTCAATCACCGCTGCTGCATTGAAACCCGTACCTACGCCAATGACGAGCTGGGTCGCTCCGGGCCTTGCCGTTGCGCCTGAAATGATCTGTTTGACCTTGGAAGGATCGAGATGGCCCAATGCGTGCCCCTGCGCCTGCAGGTCATTGAGAATTGCGACACGTTCCGCGCGTGTCGCCCGGACAAGAGTTTCATTGTCAATAGTCCAGTCGAGGTTGGTCAACTCACCAACACCGTTTCTGACCGGTCCCGCGACGGCGACGCAGGCGCTTGTGCAATCTACATTGTCTTCTTCTTCAACGTACCGGCGCAGCACGGTTTCCAGCCCCGGAAACTTGGAATTGGAGTACTTTCGGACGGTTTCCGGAATTATTCTGGTGCTCTGTGCAAGAGCCACACGTGTGTTCGTTCCGCCAATGTCAGCTACCAGAGAGTATTTATTGGCTGGATGTCTGCTCATGCTTCGGTCCTTATCGCCGGGCGAGCCTGGTGACTATGAAAACGCCCTGCATTCATCGTCTTTCAGCGCGCCTCGCGGTTTCAATCTTTGGTGCCGGGGCGGTGGAAAGCCCAACAGTCAGTTCTGCCTCCAAGAGCCGCTGTCTGGGTGGCTGGCCCGGTTGTCTGATGATGTCAAGAAGCATGTCGGCGCAAAGCTGGCCGGCGCTGCGTACCGAAGATCGAGTCGCTGAAAAAATCGGTATGTCTTCACCATTCCGCAGGTAAGACAGTTCGTCGTCATGAATGACAACCGAAACCTCGCGTCCCAGTTTCATCCCGAGGTCCTCGACGGCCCGGCGTACGCCGATGGCCGTAATCATCGACGAGATCAAAAAGGCAGTCGGAGGGGCAGGGGCCATCAGCATCTCACGGGCGACACGGTAGCCATAGAACTCGGTCATCTCCTCGGATCGCATGAGCGAAGCATCAGGATGCAGCCCGCGACCCTTCATGGCCTTCAAGAACCCTTCACGGCGTCGGCGTGCAAAGTCCATCGTTTCGACACCGTTTATAAGGGCTATTCTGTCGTGCCCAAGATCAATCAGGAAATTCGTGGCCCGTTCAAAAGCATGGCGATTGTTGACATCGACCCAGCTATAGGCCCCATCTCCTGCGCCCGCCCTTCCATGCACGACGAAAGGAAGGCCGACTTCCTGAAGCAAGGCAACTCGCGGATCGTTCTCCCTGGGCCCGTGTACAATTACACCGTCCACCGATCCCCGTGATGCAAGTTGACGGTAGATGCGCTCTTCGTCGACATCGGCGACCACCGACAAGAGCATGTCATAGTCGTTGCGCGCATAAACCTCGCCGGCGCCGGCGATGAAGTCTGCAAAGATGGGGTTAACAATCTCGTGCTGGGTCGAAACGGGGATCACGTGCCCGATTGTTCTTGTGCGTCCCGTGGCAAGTCCCATTGCACGCGGGTTGGGCCTGTAGTTGTTATCCCGCGCCGCGGCCTTGACGCGTCGGCGTGTCTCTTCGCTGACCTCCGGGTAGCCATTCAAGGCGCGACTGACTGTCGTTTGCGACAATCCAAGGATCGAAGAGAGTTCCTTCAGGTTCATCAGACTTCAGCCAAAGCGGTTTCAAATTCATTGCAATCTATGCGGGGATGGGGCGCTTGGTCAAAGGTTGATTTCCGGCCCACGCATCTCGATCCTAAGTCGCCTGAGGTTTGCTTGGGAAGGAAGATACCATTTGACAGCAAATCCTAAATCAAGGACCCTGACAGCAACCAAAGCGCTTTGGATTGATTCCACTCGGTTTGGACAAAGTTAATGGATTGCCGGACCGGCAACCGTTTGGGAGGAAGTCGATGAAACAAGTGCTCTATGCCGGCGTTGCCGCCATTGCCATGACCAGTGGTTACGCAAATGCTCAAAGTGAACAGGTCACGGTCTTTGGACCTTGGCTTGGACCTGACCAGGAAAATGTCGAGGCAGTGCTGAAAGTCTTTGCGGAGAAATCCGGGCATGACGTCCGCTATGTCGGCTCCGATAGCTTTGAACAGCAGATTGTAGTCGATCTGGAAGCCGGCTCGGCACCCAACGTGGCAGCCTTTCCGCAACCCGGCCTCGCGGCCGACATGGCGGCGCGCGGTTTCCTGACGCCGCTCGGTGATGACGTTGCCAATTGGTTGAACGAAAATTACGCGGCCGGGCCGTCTTGGGTGGCCCTGGGAACCTACAATGGGGCCGATGGCGCGTCGCATTTCTATGGCTTCCCGTACAAGACCGATGTCAAATCTCTGGTCTGGTATATTCCCGAGAATTTCGAGGATGCCGGATACGATGTCCCTCAAACCATGGAAGACCTCAAGGCGCTGACCGAACAGATCGTTGCCGATGGCGGAACACCATGGTGCATAGGGCTGGGTTCGGGGGCAGCCACCGGTTGGCCCGCAACCGATTGGGTGGAAGACCTGATGCTGCGGACCCAGTCACCTGAAGTCTATGACGAATGGGTCAAGAACGAGATTCCATTCGACGACCCGCGTGTCGTCGCAGCCATCGATGAATTTGGCTGGTTTGCCCGCAACGACGCCTTCGTCGCCGGCGGATCCGGGGCCGTCGCCTCGACCGACTTCCGGGACAGCCCCAAGGGTCTCTTCAGCTCTCCACCGCAATGCTACATGCATCGTCAGGCGAGTTTCATCCCGGCCTTCTTCCCTGACGGAGCCGTGGTTGGCGAAGATGCCGATTTCTTCTATTTTTCGGCCTATGCCGACAAGGACCTCGGGACCCCCGTTCTCGGAGCCGGCACGACGTGGGTGATAACCAATGAGAACCAGGCAGCCCATGACCTGATCGCGTTCCTGCAGACTCCGGAAGCCCACGAGGCCTGGATGGCGCGCAAGGGGTTCCTGACACCATTCAAGGGGGTCAACCCGGACACGTTCAGCGATCCGACACTGCGCAAGATGAATGACATCCTGCTGAATGCGACCACTTTCAGATTTGATGGATCCGACCTGATGCCGGGTGGCGTTGGAGCAGGTTCATTCTGGACCGGCATGGTGGATTATTCCGGCGGAAAGGCAGCGGCCGAGGTTGCGGCCGAGATCCAGTCGTCCTGGGATGCGCTGAAGTAGATTCTGTTCCGGACCTCAAAGCGGAAGCCCGGCGTGGTGCCGGGTTTCCCCTTGACCCGGAAGAACCGGCATAACTTCGGGAGGGAATGATGCATCCTGCATTTCAAGGCCTATTGACGATCCTGATAGGGGTTGGGGGCTGTGTCGGTTATTTCTACCTGTCGAACCAGTTCCTGGACAAAGTGCTGTTCCCCCCGAAGGGGGCCAATGCCGGCCGCAATATTAATCGCGCTGGTATGATCCGGCCCTGGCTTTTCCTGTTTCCCGCTATCTTGGCTCTTGGGCTTTATCTGGCATATCCGGTCCTTGAGACACTGCGGTTGTCTCTGACGGACAGAAGTCAGGGCGGCGTTTTTGTCGGGCTTGCCAATTATGAGCAAATGTTCGGGGAACCCAAGTTCTGGGAAGCCATGCGGAACAATATGATGTGGCTGATCGTTGTGCCTGCCGCTGCAACCGCATTCGGGCTCTTGGCGGCGCAACTGACGGATCGCATCAAATGGGGCAGCATCGCCAAGTCATTGATTTTCATGCCGATGGCAATTTCATTCGTCGGCGCTGCGGTTATTTTCAAACTAGTCTATGACACCCGACCCGTAGACCAGCAGCAGATCGGAGTTCTGAACGCTGTCTGGCTTTCATTCGAGGGTGGGCTCGGATCAGTGCTTTTCTTACAGATCACTCCAGTGATCATCCTTTTGTCTTTCGCAGGGATTGTCGCCTATGCCGGATACATTTTCGTCCGGCCAATATTTTCAAGCGAAGAAGAGGGGGGAGGGCTTGGCTTTATTCCCCTGCGGCTTCTCGTGGCGGCAGGCGCTGCATATCTTGTGTTCCTGTCGCTGCGTTCGATCCTTGGCATCTTGACCTTCAACTACCCCTACGGGGTGCCTCAAACATGGCTGACAATCCCGTTCTGGAACAATTTTTTCCTGATGGTGGTTCTGATCTGGATTCAGACCGGCTTTGCAATGGTCATCCTGTCGGCGGCAATAAGGGGCATTCCCGAAGAAACCATCGAGGCTGCAATCATTGATGGCGCCAACCCGTTTCAAATCTTCTTCAAGATCAAGATGCCGCAGATCATGAGCACCATCGTCGTGGTCTGGACAACCATCACACTGGTCGTCCTGAAGGTTTTCGACATCGTCTACGCCATGACCAATGGCCAGTGGGAAACCCAGGTTCTGGCAAATTACATGTTCGACAAGCTGTTTCGCGCCAATGACTGGGGGGTCGGATCTGCCGCAGCGATCATAATCATGATCCTGGTCTCACCGATCCTGATCTGGAACGTCTACAGCGCGCGCAAAGAAATGCGTTAGGGAGAACGGGCAAATGGACAATATCGCCGGAAGCAAATCCAGTTTGAACTGGGCAGTGCAGTTGTCAGTCCTCGCGCTCGTTCTTCTTTGGATATTTCCTACAGTCGGTCTTCTGATCTCTTCGTTTCGCACGGCAGATCAAATTTCGACCTCAGGTTGGTGGAGAGCGATGTTTCCAGCGGAGCAGAACTTGGTTCTGCGGACTGCTGGCCCGGACGAAACCCGGATCGAACGGGACGGAAAGTTCGTCGTTGAAGGCAATCTCTTCGATGGCGGCTCCGAAGCCGTGATCAGTGTCTGGGGTATCTCTTCGAAGGAAATTAGCGCCTACAGGCCCGACGAAGTCGCGGACATGGGAGATGGCGAAACGATCATGGTTCAAGCGAATGGAAATTATACATGGACTGGAAGCGAGGAACAGATCAGCGGTCGTGGCCAGCGTGTCTTTGCAACCGCCAAGACGCCGCCGGAAATCACCTTGGATAACTACAAGACCGTTCTGATCAGCGGATCGACAACCGACAGCATGGCCAAGGCGTTCTTCAACACCTTGACGGTAACGCTGCCCGCGACGATCATTCCCATCGTCATTGCCGCCTTCGCTGCCTATGCGCTCGCCTGGATGGATTTCCGGGGGCGGGCGCTTCTGATCGCCTTTGTCGTCGCGCTTCTTGTCGTTCCGCTTCAACTGGCTCTGATCCCGCTCTTGCGGCTTCACCTGGGGATCGGAATAGGCAAGGGCTATCTGGGCGTCTGGCTGGCGCATACCGGCTTCGGGCTGCCTCTGGCGATCTACCTGTTGCGCAACTACATGGTCGGACTGCCGCGCGACATCATCGAGAATGCCAAAGTCGATGGTGCAACGGATTTTCAGATATTCACGAAGATCATCCTGCCGCTGAGCTTCCCCGCATTGGCCTCGTTCGCGATCTTTCAGTTTCTGTGGACGTGGAACGACCTGCTGGTCGCCAAGGTTTTCCTGATCGATGCCACCGGAGAAACGACGGTCATGACCAACCAGATCGTCGAACTCTTGGGAACGCGCGGCGGCAACTGGGAAATTCTTGCGACGGCGGCTTTCGTTTCGATTGCGGTGCCGCTTTTCGTCTTCTTCGCCATGCAAAAATACCTCGTGCGCGGCCTGCTGGCCGGCTCGGTCAAATAGGGAACGACTGCCGAAATGCTCGCCTCTCAGGCCATCCGCAAAGTGACAGACATCGCGCTTCAACCAGACTGGTGGCGGGGTGCCATCATCTACCAGATCTATCCGCGAAGCTACCAGGACAGCAATGGCGACGGTATTGGCGACCTGCTTGGTATCGTGCAGCGGCTGCCTTACATCGCTTCACTTGGAGTAGACGCGATCTGGATCTCGCCTTTCTTCACCTCTCCGATGAAGGACTTCGGCTACGATGTCGCTGATTACTGCGACGTGGATCCAATTTTTGGAAGCCTCGCGGATTTCGATGCAGTCATCGATACAGCCCATGCACTTGGGCTGAAGGTGATGATTGATCTGGTCTTGTCGCATACCTCCGACCAGCACCCCTGGTTCAAAGACAGCCGCAAGTCAAAGGAGGCCGACAAGGCGAACTGGTACGTCTGGGCCGATGCCAAACCGGACGGCACGCCACCGAACAACTGGCTGTCGATATTTGGCGGCTCGGCTTGGCATTGGGACGCCCGTCGGTGCCAGTACTATCTCCACAACTTCCTGACCTCGCAGCCGGATCTGAATTTCCACGAAGCAGCCGTGCAGGACTCTTTGCTGGATGTCGCTCGATTCTGGCTCGAACGGGGCGTTGACGGGTTTCGCCTGGATACGATCAATTTCTATTTTCATGATGCAAAGTTGCGCGACAATCCCGCCTTGTCGCCCGCGAAGCGCAACGCAACCATCGCGCCCTCGGTGAATCCCTACAATTATCAAGAACACGTGCATTCGAAGAACCAGCCGGAAAACCTTCAGTTCCTGAGAAGACTTCGCGCCGTCATGCAACCATACAATGCGGCGGCGGTTGGTGAAGTCGGCGACGCGCAGCGCGGGCTGGAAATCATGGGACAATACACATCCGGCGATGAATTGATGCATATGTGCTATGCCTTTGAGCTTCTGTCGGGGGATCGTCCGACATCGGCTTACATCGCCGACGTGATGGCGCGGGTCCAAGAAGTTGCCGAGCATGGTTGGGCTTGTTGGGCCTACTCGAACCACGACGTGACCCGTCATGCGACACGTTGGAACCTGTCGCCCGGCGCCGAACGTGTCTTTACAACCCTGATGATGTGCCTGCGCGGATCGGCTTGCATTTACCAAGGCGAAGAGCTGGGTCTGCAAGAAGCTAATATAGAATTCGCCGACCTGCGCGACCCCTACGGAATTGAATTCTGGCCAGAGTACAAGGGTCGCGATGGATGCAGGACGCCAATGGTCTGGGAACCTTCCAACCAGAATGGCGGCTTTTCGACCGCAGCGCGCACGTGGTTGCCGGTTGCATCTGATCACTTGCGACATTCCGTTGCCACGGCCGAGGCCGACCCGACGGCGATGATCCACCATTATCGTCGCGCGATCAGCCTTAGGCATGCACATCCCGCTCTCAAGAGTGGTGAGATGTTTGATATGGCGGTGAAGGGGACGGTCTTGCATTTTGTGCGGCGCAAAGACCGCGAAACCATCTTCTGCGCCTTCAACCTCAGCGACAATCCGGCCGAGATAACTTTGCCGGATGGCAATTGGACACCGATTGGCGCGGAACTGAACAGCGCGCATGCGGGTGTGGATGGCAAAGTTCGGCTTGCAGCTTGGCAACCCTGCCTTGCATTGCGAACCGGATAGGTAATCGGGGGGAGGGATCAGATGGCAGACCTTAAACTGACCAACGTCGGCAAGACCTATGGCAATGCTGTCGAGGTGCTCAAGGGGATCAACCTTGATATCGCGACGGGAGAACTGATTGTCTTTGTCGGTCCATCGGGGTGTGGAAAGTCAACGCTGTTGCGGATGATCGCGGGTCTGGAAAAGATCAGCTCTGGCACGCTCGAAATCGACGGTCAGGTTGTCAACGACGTGCCGCCCAGCCAGCGCGGCATCGCGATGGTCTTTCAGTCCTACGCGCTTTACCCCCACATGACCGTCCGCGAGAACATGTCATTCGCGCTCAAGATCGCCAAGAAGACTGGTGCAGAGATCGAGGCCGCGGTAGCCAAGGCCGCGAAGATCCTACAACTCGAACCCTATCTCGATCGCCTGCCCAAGGCGCTATCGGGCGGTCAGCGGCAGAGGGTGGCGATCGGACGGTCGATCGTTCGCAATCCCAAGGTTTACCTGTTTGACGAACCGCTTTCGAATCTGGACGCGGCCTTGCGGGTGGCGACGCGGATCGAGATCGCACAACTCAAGGAATCGATGCCGGAATCGACGATGATCTATGTCACCCACGATCAGGTCGAGGCGATGACACTGGCAAGCCGGATTGTGGTGCTGGCGAACAAGGGGATCGCTCAGGTCGGGCGTCCTCTGGATCTCTATGAGCGACCCGAAAATGAATTCGTGGCGCAGTTCATCGGATCCCCGGCGATGAACCTGTTGCCGGGGCAGGTGACGAAGACGGGCAAGCAGACGACGGTCAAGCTCGATGGCGGCGGATCAGCGGTATCGGACGTGCCGACCGAGGCGGCGGACAAGGGATTGAAGGTGAATATCGGTGTCCGTCCGGAGGATCTGACCGTCACCGAGAAGGCCCCGGTTTACGCGGGGAAGGTCCATATTACTGAAGCCTTGGGAGAAGTGACGCAGCTTTATTTCGAGTCGGAAGGCGACCGCGATCCGGTCATCGCGAAGCTGCCGGGGATTCACCGGGAATTGCGGGGCAGGGAGGTCAGTCTGGGGGCGGTTCCGGGCAAGGTGCATCTGTTTTCCGAGGGCAAATCCTTGCTTTACCGCTGAATTCCGGCCCTGGTCGGAATCATCGGCGTCCACATGTGGACGCAGACGCATTTCATTATAAAGCAATGGGTTACGATTTCCCGTTAACACTTTATTAGCACCCGGCTTGCGGCGCGCGGTCAGGGTTGACGCAAGCCCTTGAGCGCTGACCGAGGGCCGGTCCGCGGCCGGTTCGTGCGCCAGACCGCCCGGGCGTCAACACCGCGAGAAATCTGTGGCGCGCCGCCGCAGGCACCGCAGGGACCTTGCGCCCGGCAGCGATTTTGAGTTCACTGCGCCCAACCCGAGCGCAACAAGCGGGGGGAGAGGGCGATGCAGAAACCAGGCTTCTGGCGGCAGACACCACCGGCAATCTTTTCATCGATACTCGGCCTTTTCGGGCTTGGTCTGGCGTGGCGGCGCGCCGTCGATGTCTTTCAGGTCCCTGCCTTTGCGGGCGAAATCATCCTGGGCGCGGTTTCGCTGCTCTTTGTTTTTGCGGTCGTCGCCTATCTTGGAAAGGTCCTGCGTGGCCCCGACGCTTTCGTGAAGGACCTTCGCATCATGCCGGGGCGCGCAGGCCTTTCGGCGGGAACCGCGGCCTGGATGCTGCTGGCGGCGGCCTTGGTGCCCTATTCCACCGGCTGGGCCAGCGCGACGCTCGTGCTTGCGGTGGCGCTGCATGCGCTGGTCGCCTTTGTCGTCATCGTGGTGCTGTGGCGCGCGCCCCTCGAACAGCGCCGCATGACGCCGGTGTGGCACCTGACCTTCGTCGGGTTCATCGTCGCCGGGGTAGCCGCGGTCCCGCTTGGCGCCGCCGGTATGTCCGAACTGATCCTTATCGTCACACTGCCGCTGGCGATCACCATATGGATCGGCAATGCGCTGGTGACGCGCGGCAAAGGAGTGCCGCCGCCGCTGCGCCCGCTGCTGGCCATCCACATCGCGCCGCTTTGCCTTTTCGGTATCATCGCAGGCCAGCTTGGGCTGCTGGGGATATCGGCGATGTTCGGCTGGCTTGCGATTGCGGTGCTTGGCCTGTTCCTGATCCGCATCCGCTACTTGCTGCAGGCGGGGTTCACACCGATGTGGGGCGCCTTTACCTTTCCCATCGCGGCCTTCGCCAATCTGATGCTGATCCTTGCGATCGTCGGGGAGCCGTTCCGCCTGTTGGGCGGGCTGTCGCTTGTTGCCGCGACACTCTCTATCCCCTATATCGCGTACCGGATTTTCAAGCTTTGGGCTGAAGGAAAGCTTGGACCGATGACAAACGCCTCGCGGATCTGACCGATTATTGGGGAATGGGGCGGCATTCGCCCTTTTCATTCCCCGCAACCCGTGAAATAGGGAAGCGCCAAACGAAAAACTCCAAGGAGACCCCAAATGGAGATTCGAGAGGCACTTACATTCGACGATGTTCTACTGGTTCCGGCCGCGTCCAGCGTGCTGCCGTCGACTGCCGATACCGCCACTTTCGTGACCCGGTCGATCCGGATGAACATCCCGCTGCTGTCGTCGGCGATGGACACGGTGACAGAGGCCCGCATGGCCATCGCCATGGCGCAGGCCGGTGGTCTTGGCGTGATCCACCGCAATCTGGGAGTCGAGGAGCAGGCGCAGGAAGTGCGGCGGGTGAAGCGGTTCGAAAGCGGCATCGTCTATAACCCGATCACGCTGACCGCCGACCAGACGCTGGCCGATGCCAAGGCCTTGCAGGACCGCTATAACGTGTCGGGATTTCCGGTGGTCGATGAAAAGGGCCATGTTGTCGGCATCGTCACCAACCGCGACATGCGTTTCGCCAGCGATGACAAGACCCCGGTGCGGGTCATGATGACCTTCAACAACCTTGCGATGCTGACCGAGCCTGCCGATCTGGACGAGGCGAAAAGCCTGATGCGGTCGCGCCGGATCGAGAAACTGCTGGTGACCGATGGCAAGGGCAAGCTGACCGGCCTGCTGACGCTCAAGGATACCGAGCAGGCGGTGCTGAACCCGCATGCCTGCAAGGACCAGCTTGGCCGGCTGCGCGTGGCAGCGGCGACGACGGTTGGCGATGCCGGGTTCGAACGGTCCGAGGCGCTGATCGACGCGGGATGCGACCTGATCGTGATCGACACCGCGCACGGCCATTCCGAAGGCGTGGCGCGGGCGGTGGAGCGGGTCAAGGCGCTGTCCAACGAGGTTCAGGTGATCGCCGGCAACGTGGCGACGGGGGAAGCCACGCGGGCGCTGATCGGGGCCGGGGCGGATGGCGTCAAGGTCGGCATCGGCCCGGGGTCGATCTGCACGACACGGATGGTGGCGGGCGTCGGCGTGCCGCAACTGACCGCGATCATGGATTGCGCCGCTGCTGCCGGTGATATTCCGGTGATCGCGGATGGCGGCATCAAGTATTCCGGCGATTTCGCCAAGTCCATTGCGGCGGGCGCGTCCTGCGCGATGGTTGGCAGCATGATCGCGGGAACCGATGAATCCCCCGGCGAGGTCATTCTGTATCAGGGCCGCAGCTTCAAGGCCTATCGCGGCATGGGCAGTCTGGGCGCCATGGCGCGCGGGTCTGCCGACCGGTATTTCCAGAAGGATGCCGCCAGCGACAAGCTGGTTCCCGAAGGGATCGAGGGGCAGGTGGCCTACAAGGGGTCGGCATCTGCGGTGGTGCACCAGCTGGTCGGCGGTCTGCGGGCCGCGATGGGTTACACCGGCAACGCGACGGTGGCGGACATGCGCAAGAACTGCACCTTCGTGAAGATCACCGGGGCCGGGCTGAAGGAAAGCCATGTCCATGACGTGCAGATCACACGCGAAAGCCCGAACTACAGGGTGATGTGATTTGTCAATATGTTACGGTCCGATCTTCATGTCTGATGCCGGGTCTGCGCCGTGACTCCGGCGGCGCGCATCTCGGCGGCCATCGATATCCTTGACCAGATCAACGGCGGGCAGGCGGCGGAGCAGGTCCTGACCCATTGGGCGCGGTCGAACCGCTATGCCGGATCTGGCGACCGGGTGGCGATCCGCGACCATGTGTTTGATGCGCTGCGCTGCCGCAGGTCCTACGCATGGCTCGGCGGGTCGGACATGGGCCGGGGGCTGATGATCGGGGCGTTGCGGGCGGCGGGCGTGGACCCGGCGACGCTTTTCACCGGCGAAGGCTATGCGCCTGCGGTTTTGGGGCCCGAGGAGGCCGTCGTGCGGTCGCTTGAGGACGCCCCGGACGCGGTTCGGCTGGATTGCCCCGACTGGCTGCTGCCGATGTTTCGTGACAGTCTGGGCGACAGGGCCGAGGCGGCGCTGAGTGCGTTGCAGTCCCGCGCGCCGGTCTTCTTGCGGGTGAACCTGCGCAAGGCGACGCCCGGCGAGGCCATCGCGGAGCTTGCCGGTTCCGCGATCACCGCGAGGCCGCATCCGCTGTCACCCACGGCGCTTGAGGTCACCGAAGGCGCGCGCCGGGTTCAGCACTGCGCGGCCTATGGCGAGGGTCGGATCGAGCTGCAGGATGCCGCGTCGCAGGCAATCATGGATCTGGTGCCGCTGAAGCCCGGCGACCGCGTGCTTGATTTCTGCGCTGGCGGTGGCGGCAAGAGCCTGGCGCTGGCGGCCCGTGAGGACCTGCGGGTTACCGCCCATGACGCCACCCCGCAACGGATGAAGGACCTGCCGCTTCGCGCCGCGCGCGCGGGCGTCGAGATCACGATTGCCGAGGGCAAAGAGAAGCTGCGCGGCACCGGCTACGATGTCGTCTTGTGCGATGTTCCCTGCTCTGGAAGCGGAGCCTGGCGACGTTCGGCGGAAGCGAAGTGGACGCTGACCCCCGACCGGCTGGCCGCGCTGGTGGAGGTTCAGGCGCGGATACTCGACGAAACCTGCGGACTTGTTGCCGATGGCGGCGTTCTCGCCTATGCCACCTGTTCCCTGTTTGCGGCAGAGAACCGGGACCAGATCGACAGGTTCCTGCATCGCGTTCCGGGTTGGTCGCTGTTGCAGGAAACGCGCCTGACACCGCTTGACGGCGCGGACGGCTTTTACCTTGCACTATTGACGCGCGCATAGCTACAAGAATAGACAACCTTTAGTTGTGTATTTTCGGAGCTTAAGCCACGGTTAATGATTTCACCGCGAAATGCCCAGAGAACGAATCGTATTGGGAGGCATCAGTGTCGCATCCGGCCCTGTCCAGGCATCCGCTGACAAGCAAGGCCGTTATACTGGCGCCGCGGTTGGTCTATTTGCTCGCTTTGGCAGTTTCCGCGCTTGCCGCGGCGCTCTACAGTCCGAACAAGACGTTAGGCCTGTTTCTTCTGGCCGCGGGCACAACGCTTCTCGCCTTGGCCGCGGTGATCCAACTTCTGAACCGCCGCAATGCACAAGCGCAGAAGTCCCTGCACGACACGATTTCCAGTTTTGTCGAACTGGACGCCTCCCCCAGCTTCACCACGGATCGCGAAGGCGTCATCGGCTACCGCAACAAGGCAGCGAAACAGCGATTCCGGGCAACCGACGGCGATACGCTTTTGTCGGCGCTCGGCGATCTCTTCGCATCCCCTGCGGCCACGCTCTACAGGTTGCAGAACAAGGCGCTGGCAAAGGGTTTCGCTCGTGAAGACGTCGTGATGCGCCGGGGTCACATGCGGCTCTCGGTGCACCAGATCGGGGAAAACGGCTTTCTGTGGCGGCTCGAAGACATCGTTGAAAAGGCCAATCCGGGGCGCAGCGCGGAAGGCATCAGCCTGCCGATGATGACGGTCAGCAAATCGGGAACGGTCCTTTTCATGAATGATGCGATGCGGCGCCTGATGGGAGGCCGGGAAGCGACGCTCGACAGGATCTTCACCGATCTCCCGCTTCGCCCCGGCGAGGTGCATGAGGTTTCTGCCGCCGCGGGCCCCGTAAAGGCGCAAATCTGCACGATTGAAAGCACCGTCGGACGCAGCGAGGTTTATCTTTTGCCGCTGACCGGTGAGCCGACGGCCGCGCCCCGCGACTGGGACCTTTTCGACGAACTGCCGGTGCCCCTGCTCAAGGTCACGCCGGGTGGCAAGATCCTGCTGTGCAATCGCCCGGCCAGGGACCTGCTTGGGCTCGACAAGACCGATGACGCCGTGCTCAGCGATCTTGTCGAGGGGTTGGGCCGGCCGGTGTCGGACTGGCTTGAAACTGCGGCCAAGAACCAAGGCGAACACAAGTCCGAATTCGTCCGGGCGTCGAAACAGCCGCAAGAGGTTTTCCTTCAGATATCGCTGACAACGGTGCGCGAAGATGGAGAAACCATTCTGGTTGCCGTGCTGCATGATGCGACCAAGCTGAAGACCCTTGAAGCCCAGTTCGTGCAAAGCCAGAAGATGCAGGCGATCGGCCAACTCGCGGGCGGGGTCGCGCATGATTTCAACAACCTGCTGACAGCCATCAGCGGCCATTGCGACCTGCTGTTGCTGCGGCACGATCAGGGCGATCAGGATTTTGGCGACCTGGTTCAGATACATCAGAATGCCAATCGCGCCGCGAGCCTTGTCGGTCAGCTGCTGGCGTTTTCGCGCAAGCAGACCCTGCAGCCGGAGATTGTCGAGGTTCGCGACGTGCTCGACGACCTGGCCCATCTCCTGGGTCGGCTGGTGGGCGAACGCATCACCCTGACGCTCAGCCACGATGCCGAGGCTCATACGATCCGCGCCGACAAGAGGCAGCTTGAACAGGTCATCATGAATCTCGTGGTGAATGCGCGCGACGCGATGCCGGATGGCGGTGAAGTCAAGATCGAGACACGAGTCGAAGAGCTGAGCAAGCCTTTCGAACGCGACCGGGCCGTGGTTCCGCCGGGCAAATACGTCGTCGTCTCGGTTTCAGATCAGGGCACCGGCATCGCGCCGGACAAGCTGCCAAAAATCTTCGAGCCGTTCTTTACCACCAAACGCACGGGAGAGGGCACGGGTCTTGGTTTGTCGATGGCATATGGCATCGTGAAGCAGACCGGAGGCTTCATCTTTGCCGACAGCACAATTGGCAGCGGCACCCGCTTTACCCTGTTCTTTCCGGTGCATGCAGCCGAGCTGCCAGATCTGGCGGAGGCGCCGAAACCGTTGCCGCAGCCGACGCACAGCCAGTCTGGCGGCGTCGTCCTGCTGGTCGAGGACGAGGCGCCGGTGCGCACCTTTGCCGCAAGAGCGTTACGGATGCGCGGCTACACGGTGCTTGAGGCCGAAAATGCGGAAGAGGCGCTGAGCACGCTGGAAGACCTTTCCCTGAGCATCGATGTCTTTGTCACCGATGTGATCATGCCGGGCATGGACGGACCAAGTTGGGTTGCCCGAGCGCTGGAGGACCGGCCGGGCGTCAAGGTCGTCTTTGTATCGGGCTATGCCCAGGAAAGTTTCACCGAACAGCAGGCCCGGATTCCCAATTCCGTCTTTCTTCCAAAGCCATTTTCGCTGAGCGAACTCACCGCGACAGTTCAGGACCAGATTCACTGAATTTACGGCGCGGCCATTTGAATACATTCTTCATTAAGGTCTCGGTGCAATCCTCTTTTCAGAACAATTTTCTTGAAATGTTCTCTTTTTGATCTCATAAGGGCAATGAGAACAAGAGGCGAACATCAGCAGGATTGCCGCCCCTGACAGGGTATGAAATAAGGAAGCACAACAATGGCCACGGCAAGCATTCTCAACATGACCGACAAGCGCGAAAGCGAAAAACAGAAAGCGCTCGATTCGGCGCTGGCCCAGATCGAACGGCAGTTCGGCAAAGGGTCCATCATGCGGCTTGGGGCCGATAATCCCGTGCAGGAGATCGAAGCGACCTCGACCGGTTCGCTTGGCTTGGATATCGCGCTTGGCATCGGCGGCATCCCAAAGGGCCGGATCGTTGAGATTTACGGGCCGGAAAGTTCTGGCAAGACGACACTGACGCTGCATTGCGTGGCCGAAGAGCAGAAAAAGGGCGGCGTCTGCGCCTTTGTCGATGCCGAGCATGCGCTTGACCCGCTTT
>JAHEAO010000049.1 GCA_024642725.1 Paracoccaceae bacterium
GCGGGGTTCGAGGCGCTGATGCAGAAGAAGCCCGTGATCACCTGCGCCAGAACCGATTTCTGGCACGCAACGCTGACCCCGCGCAGCACCGCCGATCTGGCGGACGCGGTGCGTTACGGGCCGCAGTCCATGGAGGGGTTCGATTACGAAGCCTATTTCTGGTGGTTCCTGGAAGGTCAGTGTCTTGAGCCGCAGAAGGCCGAGTTCGGTGACCGCGTCTGGGCGCGGATCAGGGCGCGGCAGGACGAAAACCCGGCCCGCCGCTGTCGAGCATGATTGCGTCCCGGTGCCGCGTTCCGCTATTGAGCAGGCTCGCCAAGGAGGGATTCGATGGCTGACCAGACCCGCCTGAACCTGTCCGCCGGACTGCTGTCGGTCACGGTCGCCTTCGTGCTGGTCGTGGCCAAGCTCTGGGCGCTGGGATCGACCGGCGCGCTGTCGGTCGCGGCCTCGCTTGCGGATTCGGCGATGGACCTGATGGTTTCGCTGGCCGGGCTCGCCGCCATCGCCTATGCCGCGAAACCGGCCGACGAGGACCATGCCTTCGGCCATACCTCGGCCGAGGATCTCGCGGCGCTGGGACAGAGCCTGTTCATTCTGGTGTCGGCGGCGGTGATCGGCTGGGCTGCGGTGGGACGGTTGCTGCAACCGGTGCCGAACGTGCTGATGGCAGAGGGCCGCGGCATTATCGTCATGGTCTTTTCCATCGCGCTGACGCTGGCGCTGGTCCTGTGGCAGCGGCGCGTTGCGGCGCAGACCGGGAGCCGGGTCGTCAAGGCGGATTCGCTGCATTACATGGGCGATCTGGTGCCGAATGTCGGGGCGATCCTTGCGCTCTGGGCCTCGGCGCATTTCGGCATCGGGCAGATCGACAGCGTCGTGGCACTGGGGGCGGCCCTGCTGCTGGCCTTTGGCGCGTTCAGGATCGGCAAGGGCGCGTGGGACGCGCTGATGGACCGCCGCGCGGACCCGGCGATGATCGAAGGGATCGGGCGGATCGCGGGCGGCTGGCCGGGCGTTCACGGGTTCCACGACCTGAAGACCCGCACCGCCGGATCGCGCGTGTTCGTGAACCTGCATATCGAGCTGGACGGCGCGCAGAGCCTGCATGACGCCCATGCCATCGGCGCGGCGCTCCGGCGCGCGATCCTGCAGGCTTATCCGCAGGCCGATGTGATCATTCACAAAGATCCGCTGGGCGATGCGCCGCATCCGGACGACCCGACAAAGGCGCAACCGTAGCCTGGTTTGCGCCGCGGCTTTGCCGCGCCGCGATGCCTCCGGCGGGGATATTTCGAGACGAATGATGAGATGTTGATCGTTCGTTTTTCGGCGCTGTCGGGCTTTTCGCAGCAAGACCGTGGATTGAAAGCCGGTGAATGGAATTAGAATTTTATTTCATATTTGAATTTCTGATTGCAATATTATTTTACCGAGTGGAAAAATTTTGGTATATAATTACAAATCGCCCTGTGTTAGATTTCATCTTTCGGAGCCTTGATTGTGGCTGCGAAATCAAGTGAACCTTTCACGAGAGTTACAAAAATGATCAGATCCATGTCGGTTTTTGCCTTGGTTTCTGGCCTAGGCTTCATTTCAATAGCCACTCCTCTTCATGCAGAGGGAATTCAGGATGTCCTTAGCGGCAAGACGCTGACATCCGCGAAGGGCAAGACGGTTTATGTTCTTGGACAAGACGGTGTGCTGGGCGGAAAAATCGCCAAGCACAAAGTCGTCGGGATTTGGGAAATCCGCGACGGACAATGGTGCAGAACGATAAGCGAACCGAAAGACCGCGAAGGTGCTGCCTGTCGCGAGGTTGCAATTGACGGAGAAAATGTGACGCTTACCGGCGACGGTCAGTCGATCATGTATACCATGAAGTAGTCCTTCATGGCACGAACTTCCGGGCCGTCAATGGCGCGTTGGGACCATCTTTCATGGCCCGTCTAGCCTTGGCTTAGCCCCCTGCCCTTCAACAGCGCCTCTGGCCCCGGCATCTTTCCCCGGAAGGCGGTATAGAGATCCTCGGCCTCTTCCGATCCGCCTGCCGACAAGATGAAGCGTTCCAGTTTCGTCGCGGTATCGGCATCGAAGGCACTACCGGCCTCTTTGAACGCCTCGAAGGCGTCGGCATCCATCACTTCGGACCACATGTAACTGTAGTAGCCCGAGGAATATCCGTCGCCAGCGAAGACATGGGCGAAATGCGGCGTGGCATGCCGCATTCCGATCGCATGCGGCATGCCGAGGCCTTCGAGCACCTCGGCCTGTTTGCGCATCGGGTCGGCGGGGGCTTCTTCTTCGTGGAAAGCCAGATCGACCAGCGCCGAGGCGAGGAATTCGACGGTGTCAAAGCCGCTGTCATAGGTCTGGGCGGCCAGCAGCCGGTCAAGCAGGGCCTTGGGCATCGGCTTGCCGGTTTCGGCATGGGTGGCAAATTCGGCCAGGACTTCCGGGACTTCCAGCCAATGTTCGTAAAGCTGGCTGGGCAGTTCGACGAAATCGCGGGCCACCGAGGTGCCGGAGATGGATTCGTAGGTGACATCGGACAGCATCTGGTGCAGGGCGTGGCCGAATTCGTGAAACAGCGTGCGCGCGTCGTCATAGGACAGAAGCGCCGGTTTGCCGGCCTCTGGCTTGGCAAAATTGCATACGTTGACGACGATCGGGCGGATATCGCCGGCCAGCTTCTGTTGCGAGCGCATGGCCGAACACCATGCCCCCGAGCGTTTCGAGCCGCGGGCGAAATAGTCGCCGATGAAGACGGCCAGATGCGCGCCGTCGCGGGTCACCTCCCATGCGCGGGCATCGGGGTGGTAGAGCGTGGCGTCGAGCGCTTTGAAATCGAGGTTGAACAACCGACTGGCCACCGCAAAGGCGGCATCGATCATCCGGTCCAGTTGCAGGTAGGGTTTCAGTTCGGCCTCGTCGAGGTCATGTTCTTCCTTGCGGCGCTTTTCCGAGTAGTAGCGCCAGTCCCAGGGTTCCAGCTCGCCGTTCACGCCGTCGCCATGCATCATGGCCGACAGCCGGGTGGAGTCGGCTTCGGCCGCCGCCAGCGCCGGTTCCCAGACCTGCATCAGGAGGTCCCGAACCGCTTTCGGCGTCTTGGCCATTTCGGTTTCCAGCTTGTAATCGGCAAAGCTGTCGTAGCCGAGCAGGAAAGCGCGTTCCTCGCGCAGCGCCAAGACTTCGGCAGCGATGGCGCGGTTGTCGGTCGGGCCGCCCCCCGCACCGCGCGCGGTCCAGGCCTGATAGGCGCGTTCGCGCAGGTCGCGGCGGGGCGAGAACTGCAGGAACGGCACGATGAGCGAGCGCGAGGTGGTGATGACCGGGGCCTGCAGCCCCTTTTCGGACCCGGCCGCGCGGGCGGCGGCGATCAGGAAATCGGGCAGGCCTTCAAGTTCATCCTCGGTCAGTTCCATGTACCAGCTGCGTTCATCGGCCAGAAGGTTCTGGGTAAACTGGGTCGAGAGCACCGCGAGCCGGTTCTTGACCTCGGTCAGGCGGTCGGCGGCATAGCCTTCCAGATCGGCGCCAGAGCGGATGAATCCGCGCCGGGTCAGCATCAGGACGCGCTGTTGCTCGGGCGTGAGGTCAAGCGTATCGCGCGCATTCCAGAGTGTTTCGACGCGCTCGAAGAGCGGCTTGTTATTGGTGATTTCTGACCCGTAGGCGGCCAGCTTCGGCGAGAAATCGCGCTGAAGTTCCTCGCGTTTGGGCGTGCTGTCGGCACCCGCGATGTTGAAGAAGACGCCAAGGACGCGGTTGAGCGCCGCATCCGCCTGTTCGAGCGCCTCGATCGTGTTGGCGAAGGTCGGCGGTTCAGGGTTTTCGGCGATTTTCGCGATATTGGCGCGGGCCTCATCCATCGCGGCCTCGAACGCGGGGGCGAAGTCGTCATCGGTGACGTCAGCAAAGGGGGGAAGGGCGAAGGGTGTGGTCCAGTCGGCGAGAAGCGGGTTTGTCATCGGGTCTCCTTTGGGGGGAACCTAGGGGCTGGGAGGCCGAAGGAAAAGGGGCGGTGGCGGAATCGGCCTTGAAACCCGGTCCGGTTTCCGCACAGGCTGTTGTCTGAATCCAGCGAAGGGTGTTGCACGATGTCGAGTGACGAGGGCCAGAAGACGCTTCTGCTGACCGGGGCCAGCCGGGGGATCGGCCATGCCACGGTGCGCAAGTTCGATGCCGAGGGCTGGCGCGTCATCAGCTGTTCGCGTCAGGCCTTTTCGAAGGACTGCCCTTGGCCGGGCGGAGAAAAGAACCATGTTCAGGTTGATCTGGCCGACCCCAAGGCGACGATTGCCGCGGTCGAGGACATCCGGTCGCGGCTGGAGGGCGGCAAGCTGCACGCGCTGGTCAACAATGCCGGCATTTCGCCCAAGGGCGACGGCGGCGCGCGGCTGAACACGATCGACACCGACCTGCGCGACTGGGGGCATGTGTTCCACGTCAATTTCTTCGCCTCGGTCATTCTGGCGCGCGGCCTGAAGGACGAGTTGACGGCGGCGCAAGGATCGATCGTGAATGTCACCTCGATCGCCGGGGTCCGGGTGCATCCCTTCGCGGGCGCGGCCTATGCCACGTCAAAGGCGGCGCTGGCCGCACTGACGCGCGAGATGGCACATGACTTCGGGCCGCTGGGGGTGCGCGTCAATGCCATTGCACCCGGCGAGGTCGAGACCAGCATCCTGAGCAAGGGCACCGACAAGATCGTCGAGCGCTTGCCAATGCGACGACTGGGCCAGCCCGCCGAGGTCGCCAATGCGATCTATTTTCTGTGCTCGAACCAGAGCAGCTATGTCACCGGCACCGAGATCGAGGTGAACGGCGGCCAGCACGTGTGACGGGTCGATCTAGCGAAACCCGGCACCCTGACGCTGCTGCATGCGCCAGAACTTTTTGCGCGCGTCAGGCTGTTCCAGATGTCGGTACTTTCCACCCGAAAAACCCTTCCAATCCAGCGCCAGCCCCTGCGAGACCAGTTCCGCAGCGATATCGCGACCGTCGGGAAGAAAGCAAGTTGCAACAAGGCGACCGTGAGACCTTTCGCCCGTCAGCTCTGCCGTGATCACCTGCCCCTTGCAGATGCCGACCATCGCCCATTTGGCTTTCTGACCCCAGGGATCCTCGATTTCCGGCGCATCTATCCCCGCAAGGCGTATCTTGACCTTTTGGATGACAATCGTGTCTCCATCGATGACGTAGCATCTGCCTTTTAGGACGTGAGTCTCTGGAATGTCCGGGATTGGCTCTTGCCGTGAGGCAGGCAATGGAGCCGACCGGCGGTATTCCCCGGCCTTGGGAGCGGCACGGGGGGGCTCGATTGCTTGGGCCGTTGGCCGGTGATGTGTTCGCTGCGGCGCAAAAGCGCGTAAAAAGAATCTAAGGATACCCAAGGCGGTCTCGTTTCGGCAGGTGCTTTGTCCAAGCCGAAAGGGTCAAGCAGCTTTTGGTCAAAAGTCAGGCGATTATTCGGCGCGAGGCGGGCAATGCGCGCGCTTCGAGCTGTCACGCTACCCCCGGGTCAGGTCCAGAAACACGTCCTGCAGGTCCGGTTCTTCGGTTCTGACGTCGCGGATCACGATACCCGCCTTGCGAACGGCATCGAGGATCGCATTCGCAGAGGTTTCTCCGCGCCGGTAGGACAGCGCCAGCGCGCCGTCCGCCCTGCGTTCAATCTCGACGCCCTTGGGCATCTCGATCGGGTCCGGCACGGTGGATTCGGGGTGGATCACCAGCGTCTTGGCATCCATGCGGCCCAGAAGGGCCGACGTGGTGTCCTGCACCACCAGTTCGCCCTGATTGATGATCGCGATCTCGTCGCACATCTCTTCGGCCTCTTCGAGGTAATGCGTCGTCAGGATGATCGTCATGCCGCGTTCGCGGTTCAGTTTTCGCACATTGGCCCAAAGCATCTGGCGGATCTCGATATCCACTCCCGCCGTCGGTTCGTCGAGGACGAGGATCTGGGGGAAATGCACCAGCGCCTTGGCCAAGAGCAGTCGCCGGCGCATACCGCCCGACAGTGTCCGCGCATAGGCATCGGCCTTGTCGCTGAGGCCGACCATTTCAAGGATTTCGTCGGACCGGCGCTGCGCTTTCGGCACGCCGTAAAGCCCGGCCTGCACCTCGAGCGCGCCACGCGGGGAAAAGAACGGGTCGAGGTTCAGTTCCTGCGGCATCACGCCGATGGCCGCGCGCGACTGGCGCGGGTTCACATCCTGATCGAAGCCCCAGATCCTGACCTTGCCGGAGGTCTTGATCACCAGCCCCGCAAGGATATTGATCAGCGTCGACTTGCCCGCCCCGTTGGGTCCCAGCAGGCCAAAGATCGACCCGGCGGGGATCTTCAGGTCGATGCCCTTCAGCGCCACCTTTTCAGCCCCGCCGCGTCCGGCGCGGTAGGTCTTTCTGAGGTTCTCGATCTCAATCGCAAATTCGGTCATTCCAGCCTTGCCCGTGCCCTGCCATCCGCTATCATGCGCCCGACTTAGACTGCGGCCCCGCCCGCGACAACCGGAAGAGACAAGCAATGACCATAGACGCGCCGGAAACCGAAGTGGTGGACAGCTGGAAGATCGCCTGCGATGGCGGCGGCGGTGCGCTGGGCCATCCCCGCGTCTGGTTGCAGATCCCGCATGATACCGGCTGGGTCGAATGCGGTTATTGCGACAAGAAATACATTCACAAGGACTTTGCCGAAAAGGTGAAGTGACGCCGCGCTATGCCGCTGACCGTTTGACCGTGGCCGTGGCGATGCCCATGGCAATCAGCGCCCCGCCGCCCAGACGCGAGATCATCGCCAGCACCGATGGCCGTGCGATGCGGCTGCGCAGTTTGTCCGCCAGAAGCGCATAGGCAAGGGCGTTGATCGTCGCCAGACCGACGAAAGTCGCGATCAGGATCGCGAATTGCGGCAGCAAGGGCTGCCCGGGTGCGACGAACTGCGGCACGAAGGCGATGAAGAAGGCGATGGATTTCGGATTCAGGGCCGTCACGGTGGCGGCATGGCCGAAGACGCTTGCCGGTGTCGCTGCCGCCACATGTTCCAAGGCGCCGAGCGATGCTCGGGGTGCGCTGCGGATCAGCTTGATGCCAAGAAAGACCAGATAGGCCGCGCCAACCAGTTTCAGCACTGTGAACAGGCTGGCCGAAGCCAGAACCAAGGCGCCGAGCCCCGCCAATGACGCCGACATCGCGATGAAGTCGCCCAATGCCACACCGAAGGCGGTCGCCAGGGCCACCCTGCGCCCCTGACTGATCGCGTAGCTCAGAACCAACAGAACCGTCGGGCCGGGGATCATCAGAAGCGCCGTGGAAGCGGCGACGAAGGCAAGCCAGATGTGAAAGTCCATGCGAATCCTGTTCCTGATCGGTCGGCCAAGCCAGCCACAGCTTCACGACAAGGTAAAGCGCCAACCGGACGACTGCAGCCGATCCGCCTGCACGATCTGGAACGCCGGAGCCAAACATGGCATGACATGCGGATCGGACAAAACTTGGGGGCGCGAGACATGACATTCGGCAAGGGCTGCCACCTGCATCTGATCGACGGATCGGCCTTCATCTTCCGCGCCTACCACGCGCTGCCGCCGCTGACGCGCAAGTCCGACGGGCTGCCGATCGGTGCCGTGGCGGGGTTCTGCAACATGCTGTTCAAGATCGTCGAAGAATCCAAGGGCGACGAGGCGCCGACCCATGTCGCCGTCATCTTCGATTATTCCGGCAAGTCGTTCCGCAACGAGATCTACGACAAGTACAAGGCCCAGCGCCCGCCCGCGCCCGAAGACCTTGTGCCGCAATTCCCGCTGACCCGCGACGCCACCCGCGCCTTCAACGTCGCCTGTATCGAGGTCGAGGGCTTCGAGGCCGACGACATCATCGCCAGTTTCGCCTGCCAGGCCCGCAACGCCGGAGGCCGCGTTACGATCGTGTCATCCGACAAGGACCTGATGCAACTGGTCGGCGACGGGGTCGAGATGCTCGACCCGATGAAGAACAAGCGCATCGACCGCGACGGCGTGATCGAGAAATTCGGCGTCGGGCCGGAACGCGTCGTCGATGTGCAGGCGCTGGCCGGGGATTCGGTCGATAACGTGCCGGGCGCACCGGGGATCGGCATCAAGACGGCAGCGCTCCTGATCAACGAATACGGCGATCTTGACACGCTTCTGGAACGCGCCGGCGAAATCAAGCAGCCCAAGCGCCGCGAAGCGCTCATGGACAATATCGAGCAGATCCGCATTTCCAAGCGCCTCGTGCAGTTGGACTGCGACATGACGCTGGAGACTTCGCTTGACGATCTCGAAGTGCAGGACCCCAAGCCTGACGTGCTGTTGCCCTTCCTCGCGGATATGGAATTCCGCACGCTGACCAAGCGTGTCGCCGACAAGCTGGGCGTCGACACCCCGGCGATCCCAGACACGACGCCCGAAGGCGCCAGCCCGATCGCCGCTGACCTGCCCGATGTTTCGGCGGAATTCGCCTATGAGGAATACGAATGCGTGCGCGATGCCGCGGCGTTGCAGGTCTGGATCGACCGGATCAATGCCTGCGGCTACGTTGCCGTCGATACCGAAACGACCAGTCTTGACGAAATGCGCGCCGAACTGGTCGGCATCTCGCTCTCGGTCGAACCCGGTCAGGCCTGTTACATACCGCTGACCCATAAATCCTCGGCAACCGACGACCTGTTCGGCGGCGACGGTCTGGCCGAGGGGCAGATGGATGCGGAGAAGGCGCTGGCGATGCTGAAACCGGTGCTGGAGGATGACGCCGTCCTCAAGATCGGCCAGAACATGAAATACGACGCCAAGATCTTCGCGCTGCGCGGCATCGCGGTCGCCCCGATCGACGACACGATGCTGATGTCCTACGCGATGAACGCGGGACTGCATAATCACGGCATGGACCTGCTCAGCGAACGCTATCTCGATCACATCCCGATCCCGATCAAATCTCTCATGGGCACCGGCAAGTCGATGATCACCTTCGATCGCGTGCCGGTCGACGAGGCGGTAAAATACGCCGCCGAAGACGCCGATATTACCCTGCGGCTGTGGAAACTCTTCAAACCGCAGCTCCACCGGTCGCGGGTCACCACCGTCTACGAAACGCTGGAACGCCCGCTGGTTCCGGTTCTCGCGCGGATGGAAATGGCCGGGATCAAGGTTGATCGCGATACGCTGAGCCGCATGTCCAATGCCTTCGCCCAGAAGATGGCCGGGTTGGAGGCGGAGATTCACGACTTGGCCGGTGGGCCTTTCAACGTCGGATCTCCAAAGCAATTGGGCGAAATCCTGTTCGACAAGATGGGGCTTGATGGCGGCAAGAAGGGCAAAACGGGGGCCTATGCCACGGGTGCCGACGTACTGGAAGACCTTGCGACCGAGCATGAACTGCCGGCCCGCATCCTGGACTGGAGGCAGCTGTCGAAACTCAAATCGACCTACACGGACGCGCTGCAGGACCATATCAACCCGGAAACGGGGCGCGTCCACACCTCCTATTCCATCGCAGGCGCCAATACCGGGCGGCTGGCCTCCACCGACCCGAACCTGCAGAACATCCCGGTGCGCACCGAGGACGGCCGCCGCATCCGCGAAGCTTTCATTGCCGAAAAAGGCAAGGTGCTGGTCAGCCTTGACTATAGCCAGATCGAACTTCGGATCCTCGCCCATATCGCCGATATCGAGGCGCTGAAACAGGCGTTCCGCGACGGCCAGGACATCCACGCGCTGACCGCATCGGAAATGTTCGACGTGCCGCTGGACCAGATGACCCCCGATATCCGCCGCAAGGCCAAGGCGATCAATTTCGGCGTGATCTACGGCATCTCGGGTTTCGGGCTGGCGCGCAACCTGCGCATTCCGAGGGCTGAGGCACAGGGCTTCATCGACCGCTATTTCGAACGTTTCCCCGGCATCCGCGCCTACATGGATGCCACGGTCGAATTCGGCAAGACGAACGGCTACGTGCAGACGCTTTTCGGCCGCAAGATCCACACACCCGAGATCAACGCCAAAGGCCCCGGCGCCGGCTTTGCCCGCCGCGCCGCGATCAATGCGCCGATCCAGGGCACGGCTGCCGATGTGATCCGCCGCGCGATGATCCGGATGGATGACGCCATCGCGGACCTGCCGGCGACGATGCTCTTGCAGGTCCATGACGAACTGATCTTCGAGGTCGATGAAGGCGCCGTCGACCAGACCATCGCCCGCGTCAAGGATGTGATGGAGGGCGCCGCCATGCCCGCGGTCAAGCTTGACGTGCCGCTTACCGTCGATGCCGGACAGGGCGCGAACTGGGCGCAAGCGCACTGAGCCTCATCAGTCGTCCGCAAATATCCCCGCCGGAGGCAGCGCGGCGCGGCGAAGCCGCGGCGCAAACTCTTTCTCGCGCCGAATGCCGCCGGGCCTTGTAACGGTTGAGTTCCCGTCCGCCCGCGCCTAATCATGGGACAACGGGGCCAGAGGACATGCCATGCTCGAAGGCAAACGCATCCTGCTTATCATCGGCGGCGGCATCGCCGCCTTCAAATCGCTCGACCTGATCCGCCGCCTGCGCGAACAGGGCGCGAGTGTCACACCGGTGCTGACCCGCGCGGCCGAGGAATTCGTGACCCCGCTTTCGACCTCGGCGCTTGCCGCGACAAAGGTCTACCGCGACCTGTTCGACCTGACCGACGAAGCCGAGATGGGCCATATCGAACTTTCCCGCGCCGCCGATCTGGTGGTGGTCGCTCCGGCCACGGCGGACCTGATGGGTAAGATGGCGAACGGGCTGGCCAATGATCTGGCCTCGACGATCCTGATGGCCACCGACAAGCGGGTGCTGATCGCGCCCGCGATGAATGTGCGGATGTGGCTGCATCCGGCGAACCAGAGAAACCTCGCCACGCTTGAAAAGGACGGCGTTCTGCGCGTCGGCCCGGATGAAGGCGACATGGCCTGCGGCGAATACGGGCCGGGGCGGATGGCCGAACCCATGGCGATTGTCGAGGCGGTGGGCGACGCGCTCAGGGACGGGCCGCTCAGCGGGCGGCATGTGCTGGTCACCTCCGGCCCGACGCATGAACCCATCGACCCGGTGCGCTACATCGCCAACCGGTCCTCGGGGGCACAAGGAACGGCCATCGCCCGGGCACTGGCCGCGCTTGGCGCCGATGTGACCTTTGTCACCGGCCCCGCCGATGTGCCGCCGCCGGGTGGCGTAACGGTCGTGCGGGTCAAGACCGCACAGGAAATGCTGGACGCCGTGAACGCGGCCCTGCCCGCCGATGCCGCGGTCTTTGCCGCCGCCGTCGCCGACTGGCGCGTCGTCAGCGCTTCGGGGTCGAAGATCAAGAAGGATGGCACCGGCAAGCTGCCAAAGCTGGAATTCGCGGAGAATCCCGACATTCTTGCGACGGTTTCGGCGATGCAAAACGGCAGGCCCGCCCTTGTCGTGGGGTTTGCCGCCGAGACCGATGACGTCAAGGCCAATGCGGCGGCCAAGCTGAAGCGCAAGGGCTGCGACTGGATTCTGGCCAATGATGTGTCCCCCGCGACGGGCATCATGGGCGGTAGCGAAAACGCAGTGACGCTGATCACCGCCAAGGGCGCCGAGGACTGGCCGCGCATGTCGAAGGATCAGGTGGCAAACCGGCTGGCGGCAGCGATCGCCGGGGCGCTGGCGACATGATTTTCTTGCCTGCGGCGCGGATATTTTCGAACAGAAGAAAGTCAGGGGCATGATCCCCGTCGTGAGCGTGCTCTGGGAGGTTGGCGCCGACCGCGACGTGCCGCTTCCCGCGTATGAAACGCCGGGGGCTGCGGGGGCGGATATTCGCGCCAACCTGCCGCCCGAAACCCGCGCCGGGGGGCTGATGCTTGACCCGATGCAGCGGCGCATCGTGCCCACGGGGGTCCGTGTCGAGATCCCGGCTGGTTTCGAGATGCAGATCCGGCCGCGGTCGGGGCTTGCGCTGAAGCATGGCATCACCCTGCCGAACACGCCGGGTACGATCGACAGCGACTATCGCGGGCCGCTCGGCGTGCTGCTGATCAATCTCGGCGCCGAGCCCTACCTGATCCGGCACGGTGACCGGATCGCTCAGATGATCGTGGCCCCCGTCGTGCAGGCGCGGTTCGAACTGGCCGTGGCCTTGTCGGAAACGGCGCGCGGCGCGGGTGGTTTCGGCTCTACCGGGCGCGGCTGATGCTTTGGTTCCTGATCCTTGCCGCGGCACTTTGGGCGCTGGGTTATCTGATCGGTGCGCCCGCACGAATGCGCTGGGCGATGATCGGGCTGCTCTATCTCGCAATCCTGCTGATCCTCGTGATCCTGCCGGACGGACACGGGTTGCGGCAGGAGCTTGGCGGATCGCTTGGCGAGTGGCTGATCCTGGGCGGTCTTGCGGCCCTGGGCTGGGTCTATGCGCAGGGCCTTGCCGCGCTGCGCGCCCGCGCCCGCCCCGCCGCCGCGCCGAAGGCTCCGAAAGGCACGTTCGGCGAAGCGGAACTCGAGCGTTACGCGCGCCATATCGTGCTGCGCGAGATCGGCGGGCCGGGGCAGAAGAAGCTGAAACAGGCGAAGGTTCTGGTCGTCGGCGCGGGGGGGCTGGGGTCGCCTGCGCTGCAATATCTGGCCGCTGCCGGCGTCGGCACGATTGGCGTGATCGACAATGACACGGTCGACAATTCCAACCTGCAGCGCCAGATCATCCATACCGATACCCGCATCGGCATGCCCAAGGTGTTCTCTGCCGAAGCCGCGATGAAGGCGCAGAACCCCCATATCGAGATTCGTCCCTACAACCGGCGCCTGACGGAAGCGGAAGCCGATGCGTTGTTTGCGGAGTATGACCTGATCCTTGACGGCAGCGACAATTTCGACACCCGCTACCTGGTCAACCGCAGCGCCGTCGCGACGGGCAAGCCGCTGATATCCGGGGCCCTTTCGCAGTGGGAGGGCCAGATCAGCCTGTTCGACCCGGCGCGGGACGCCCCCTGTTACCAGTGCATTTTCCCACAGGCACCGGCCCCCGGGCTGGCGCCGTCCTGCGCGGTGGCGGGTGTGCTTGGCCCCTTGCCGGGTGTCATCGGCGCGATGATGGCGGTTGAGGCGATCAAGGAAATCACCGGTGCGGGCGAAGGCCTGCGCGGTCGTATGCTGATCTATGACGCGCTTTATGGCGAGACGCGGCAAATTGCGCTAAAGCGGGATGCAACCTGCCCGGTTTGCGGCGGCAGGCACGACATGAAACCCGGCTGAGGACGAAAACGGGAGACCGGCATGAGCTTTGAAGACGCAATCGCCCTGCAGCCGCAGTGGGTCCGGTACTGGTTGAGTTGGTTGCTGATCGCGGTCTTGATCCTGCCGCTGTTCCTGTTGCGCTGGCGCAAGAGCATGCTGGCCGGGCTCGCAACGGTTTTGGCCACCGGCGCTTCCGGTTTCGCCCAGAACTGGCTTTACGACCAGATGGGCTATGTGAAGCTGTTGGGGCTGGCTCATATCGTGTTCTGGACGCCGCTGGCCTTTTACCTGGTGTCGCAGTTGCGCCGCCATGACATGCCGATCTGGCCGCGCCGGATCATCATCGTCGTGCTGGGGACGATCCTGATCTCGCTGGCCTTCGACTACGCCGATGTGCTGCGCTACATTCTGGGCGAAAGAACGCCGGTTCCGGGAACAGTCTGAGGGCCGCCCTGATTTACCGGCAGGTCGGGTTTACGTCCCGCGCAAGCCCCGCTAGTCTATGCGCGAAGAGAGCACCCGCGACGAAGCGGCCTCTGAAACCCATCCCCAACAGCGAAAGAGATTCAATGACCCAGGTCAAGACTGGCGACACCGTGCGCATTCACTACACCGGAATCCTTGATGACGGGACCCGGTTCGACAGTTCCGAAGGCCGCGATCCTCTGCAGTTCGAGGTTGGCTCCGGCCAGATCATCCCCGGTCTGGACGAAGCCCTGCCCGGCATGGTGGTTGGCGACAAGAAGACGGTGAACGTGCCCGCCGAGGCCGCCTATGGCGCGGTCGATCCGAATGCCCGTCAGGAGGTGCCGCGCGAGCAGATCCCTGCCGATATCCCGCTCGATCCCGGCACCCAGCTGCAGATGCGCACGCCAGACGGGCGCGCGATGCCGGTTACGGTGGCCGAGGTCACCGAGACCGTCGTCACGCTGGACGCGAACCATCCGCTGGCCGGCAAGGACCTGACCTTCGATATCGAGTTGGTCTCGGTTGGCTGAACCGGATCGGGGCCGCGCCCGCGGCCCCGGCCTTGCCGCAGTGCTTGGAAACTCAGCAGCACGCTGACCGGCACCACGACAAGGCCGAAGCCGGTGTCATGGGTTTGTTCGGACACATCAAGCGAGAGGCCGCGCACAATCCAGCCTTTGATTTCTGCAAAATCCGCCATCGCCGCGGCGGCGCGCCCATCAGAGGCGGCGATCGATCGTCGGCCCGGCATTTCGGCTGGATGACTGAACGGCCGCTCTTGTCACCTCCCCCTCTCGCACCCTAATCTGGAGCGAAACCAACGGGAGCCTGACATGAAACTGCTTGCCACTGCCGCGGCGCTTGCCGCCGCCACTTTTGCAACCTTTGCCACTGCCGCCGATCTGCCCGACCTCGACGGGCAGGAAGTGACCGTTGTGACCGAGAACGCCTATCCGCCGCTTCAATTCATCGACGGCTCCGGCACTGCCGTGGGCTGGGAATACGATGCGATGACCGAAATCGCCAAGCGACTGAACATCACGGTCACTTACGAGAACATCAGCTGGGACGCGATGATCCCCGCCGTTTCCGAGGGTCAGTTCGACATGGGCATGACCGGTATCACGATCCGCGATGACCGCGCCGAAGTCGTCGATTTCTCTGACCCCTACATGCGGTCCGAAATGGTCATGCTGGTGCGCGGCGATGAAGAGCGGTTCACCGATGCGGCGAGTTTCGCAGCCAACGCCGATCTGCTGATGGCTGCCCAGCCGGGCACGACGCCGTTCTACGTCGGTGTCTATGACGTGCTGGACGGCGACGAACAGAACCCGCGCATCAAGCTGTTCGAAACGTTCGGGGCCGGCGTTCAGGCCCTGCGCGCGGGCGATGTTGACCTTGTCCTGACCGACGGCACCGCTGGCAACGGCTATGTCGCCGCGTCCGAGGGCAAGCTGAAGATCGTCGGCGAAAAGCTGGGGACCGAGGATTTCGGTTTCATCTTCCCGAAAGGATCGGAGCTTGTCGGCCCGATGAACGCGGCGATCCAGTCGATGAAGGATGACGGCACGATCGATGCGCTGAACAAGAAGTGGTTCCTCGATTTCAAAGTCGGCGGCTGATGGCGCGGACACCGAGCCTTGGCATTCCCCGGTTCCGGGGGATGCCACCCCTTTCCCCCCGATGACTCCCCCTCCTCTGCAAGACCGGGACTTCCCCTACTGGCTGGTCATTGCCGGGGCGCTTGCCGCCTACCTGATGTACCGCATCGTGGCGGACGATCTTTATGCGCAGGTGCTGGCGACACTCGCCAAGGGTCTGGGGATCACGGTTTTCGTTACGGTCACGGCCTATACTCTGGCGTCCTTGCTTGGGCTGGCGCTGGCAATGGCGCAATTGTCGCGCTTTCTGGTGCTGCGGCAACTGGCGCGACTCTATGTCGAGATCATCCGGGGCATCCCGATCATCGTGCTGTTGCTCTACGTCGCTTTCGTCGTCGCGCCGTTCATGGTGGGGGCCTGGAATGCGCTGATCGAACCGCTGGGGTTCGAACCGATGCGGACACGCGACCTTTCACTGCTGTGGCGCGCCATCATTGCACTGACGATCGCCTATGCCTCTTTTCTGGCCGAGATCTTCCGCGCTGGCATTCAGTCTGTCGAGATTGGCCAGATCGAAGCGGCAGAGTCGCTGGGATTGCGGCCGTGGCTGCGGTTCCGGCTGATCATCTTTCCGCAGGCCTTCCGCACGATCCTGCCACCCTTCGGCAATGATTTCGTGGCGATGGTCAAGGATTCCTCGCTGGTGTCGGTGCTGGGCGTCAGCGACATCACGCAGCTGGGCAAGGTCACGGCGGCGGGCAATTTCCGCTATTTCGAGACCTATAACGTCGTCGCGATGATCTATCTCATCATCACCGTCAGCCTGTCGCTGGCCTTGCGGCGTCTGGAACAGAGAATGCGGCAGCAGGAATGAACAGATCCGGTTTCGACGGCTACATCCTGTGCGGCACACCGAGATCGGGCAGCACGCTGCTGTGCGGACTGTTGTCAGATACTGGCGTCGCCGGGCGACCGGATTCGTTCTATCACCTGCCGTCGCTGCCCGAATGGGCCGCCGACTGGGGCATTCCTGACGACGGCAGCCTGACCGCCACCGAGTTCAACCGGCTTTATCTGGCAGGCGCAATCGGTGCGGGACGCGGCGACACCGGGCTTTTCGGAATGCGCCTGATGGGCCACAGCCTGCGGGATTTCTCTGACCGGCTGAACATGGTCTATCCCGGCCTGCCAGACGATGCCGCGCGGTTCGAGAGGGCCTTTGGACGCGTGCTTTTCATCCACCTGACGCGGGCCGATACGGTTGCGCAGGCGGTATCGTGGATCAAGGCCGAGCAGACCGGGCTATGGCACGTCGCCCCGGACGGGACCGAAGTCGAGCGAACTGCCCCGCACCGCCAACCGGTTTACGACGCGGGTCGGATCGGTCAGCGCGTCGCGGCACTGAAAGACGAACAAACTTTGTGGACGGCCTGGTTCAAACGGAACCGGATCGATCCGCTGCCCATAAGCTACGAGGCGCTTTCGCGGGATCCGCTTGACGTCCTCAGGCGGCTTCTTGATGCGCTCGGGCTTGATCGGCGCGCCGCGGCGGGCATCAAGCCGGGCGTCGCGCGGTTGACCGACGCCACGAGCCTGGACTGGATCGCAAGATACCGCGCTGAACGGCCGGAACCAGCGCAAGGTTGACGCGATCTGCCCCGACGAACCGCTTTATCCCTGCGGCGGCAGCATGCGCCCCAACCGCCGCCCGGCAAGGATGTGGACATGCAGATGCGGCACATCCTGCACACCGTTGCGCCCGGTATTGGCGATCAGCCGATAGCCGTCGCCCGGCGTCAGGCCCAGCATCTCGCAAACCTTGCCGACCGCCCGGGTGTAATCGACGATTTCGGCATCGCTCGCTGTTGTGGCAAAGTGGTCATAGGTCACATAAGAGCCCTTTGGGATCACCAGCACATGGTCGGGGGCCTGCGGCGCAATATCGCGGAAAGCAAGGCTGTGCTCGGTCTCCAGAACGGTGGAATTCGGTATCTCGCCCCGCAGGATCTTGGCGAAAATGTTCTGGTCGTCGTAGTCATGGGCCATGGCAATCCTCAATCGGCAAAAAGGTCTTCGGCGGCCACGATGTCGCGGGCCTTGTCCGGAGTGATGTCCAGAAACTGCGACAGGGGCAAGACGTTTTCCTCTGGCTCGGCGCGTTCGCGGATGCGGTAGAAATTGGGGAAATTGGCATCCTTGATGCGGTCAGTCTCGAAATACACGTCGCTGCGGATCGTCGGCAGCAGCCGTTCAAGCGTCTCGCGGCTGGTGCGGTCCCCGGCAAGGCCGACACGTTTGGCATGGCCGATCAGGTAGTCATCGGTGAAGCTGCATTCGATTTCCAGAAGGCTGGTCTTGGAGCGGTCGGTGTAGAAATCCTGCAAAAGGTCCATGTTGTTGGGATCGAGGCAGATGATCAGCCGGTCGGTGTCGTAATAGTCGAAGAGCATCCGCATCAGGGCCCGCCGGTGCCGGGTGCGCTTGGCAAGGGTCACCTGAATGCCGCCAAGGTCGGGCAGGCGCGCGGATTCTTCGTCGAAGACATATTCCATCGCCGGCACGTTGGTGATCTGCTTGATCCGGCCAAGAAGCCTTTTGCCGACATGCCATTTCTTGCAGGTGATGATCATCAGCTCGCGTTCCCGGCCCAGCGTCGATTCCGTTTCCCAGAACCGCGGCGCAAAGCGGCGGCCTTCGCGCCCGCGCCCGGTCAGGAACTTGAACAGGCTCTGGCCTTCGTTCGAAATCTGGAAGCTGATCCCTTCGGCGGCAAAGAGATCGCCAAGCCGCTTCTTGAGCTCGGTCGCGCCGGGCGAGATCTTGCGGGCGAACAGGAAGTCCTGTGCCAGAAGCAGATCATAGTGGTCATTGTAGAAGGTCACCGGCATCCCGTAGTCGGAGAACATCAGGAAGGTCAGCGTTCGGGTGCGGATTTCGCGTTCCGGGATCAGGTGCCGCACAAGCGTCTGAAAGAAGGTTTCGTCGGGAATCCACGTCGAGCGGAAGAACCGCATCACGTCGGGCCGCTCGCGGGTGAAATCAAGAATTTTCTCGATCGTCTGGCGGCGCAGGCACCACCACTGGCTGCCGATCATGATCTGCAGGTCGGGCGGGATTGCACGGGCCAGCCCCAGACGCTTTTGCAGGTTCAATGAGGCGTAGAACAGCCGCTTGCGCGCGCGTTCGTTGAAGTAGTGCCGGTAGATCAGCCGTTCTTCCTTGATCCCGGTCTTGATCCAGTCGCTTTCGAGGAAATCGAAGCTTTCGATGAAGTCCGCATCGTTATCGTCGAGGAACCTGTGGCTGTATTCCGCCGACTTGATCGCCATGCAATCGCCCGAGAGCATGTAGAAATGGGTGGCGCGTGGAAACGCCTTTTCCGCAGCTTCGATCGCCAGAAGCGTTGCCTGAACCAAAGACCATTCACCCCAGCCGCATTTGATGCGCCGGCGCGCGAAGACCACGTTCGGGTTGTCCCTGAGCGCGGCTTCGATCCGTTCGAAATGCTCGCGTTTGGCGCGGGCATCGAAATGGATCGCCATGAAGTCGCCTGCAGCCGTCAGCCGGGTTGCCTGGTCAATGATCGCGTCCGGGTCCTTATGACACAGCAAAATGAAGGCTATTTTTGCCATATGACCGAACAAAACCTCATGACCGGGTGAATTGTTGACATAATTATCGTAAAGAACCATTGAAAAAACAGTGTTTCTTTGCTTTTTCAGCTTAATTGTGCCCCCGGCGCATGAAACAAGACCAGGGGACATAGAGGACGAGTGGTAAATGGGATTTCCCGGAACCTGGATGACAACAAGCGAAAGCATGCTGTACCGAGTGGTGCCGAAATGCGCTTGCTCGACGATCGGCCAGGTCATGTATTACTCGGATCACGGCGCATTTTACGACGGCGACATTCACGATGCGACCTCGGGGCTGCACAAATGGGCGCAGCCCGACAGCCAGCAGGTGATCGAGAATGCGGTCAAGCAGCATTCAAGCTATGCCTTCACCTCGGTCCGCAACCCTTATGGCCGGATCCTGTCGTCGTTCTTCGACAAGATCTGCGGCATCCAGCGCAACGGCAAACGCTATCGCGGAAACCTCGTGCCGCTGCTGACCCAGAAATACGGTATCGAGGTCGAAGGCGATTTCGACCAGATCGCGTCGTTCCGGCGTTTCCTGCTGTTTGCCCGCGACACGATCAAATGGCGCCGTCCGATGGACCCCGACATTCACTGGTCGGCCATGTCGGGCCATATCGCGACCTATATCGTCAACGGCGGCACCTACGATTGCATCTTCTTCACCGAGAAATTCAACGAGGGCATGCAAACGGTGCTTGACCATACCGAGGTTCCGCATCCCGTCGATCTGTCCGAGATGCCGCGGTTCAACGAATCCGAAGGCCACGGACCAAAGCGGGCCCATCCGATCGAAGACTACTTTGACGATCTGTCGATGCATCTGGTGCGCGAGATGTACAAGAAGGATTTCGACCTGTTCCGCTACGATATCGACAACCCGGGCAGGAAGATGCCCATTGGTGAAATCGATCTGGACGAAGTTCACGCCAAGCTTGGCGACTGACGCGGCAATCGGACGCTGCTGCTTTGCTATGGTGGCGGGCGCGCGGTTGCGGCTATGGTCTGACCGACCCCGCAGCATCGCGTGACGAACGAAAGACCGAATGCCCCAGTTTGACAGGCCCCAACCGCAAGGACGGTCCGACCGGCGCCTTGCACGCCATCCCGAAGGCGGCCGGCGATGATATCCGGCATACGCTGGCTGCGCCGCCATGTCGAAGTCGGGTCGATGCTGTTCCTGCTTGCGCTTGTGTTGGCGCTCTGGGCGTTTTTCGGCATCGCGGAAGAGGTTTTCGAAGGCGATGCCGCGGCCATCGATGAAATCATTCTGCTGGCGATGCGAACCCCCGGCGACCTTACCGATCCGATCGGTCCGGGTTGGCTGGAAGAGCTTGGCCGCGATGTTTCGGCGCTTGGCGGGATCGCCGTGCTGACCACCCTGACGCTGATCGTCGCGGGGTATCTTGCCCTGCAACGGCATCTGACGACGATGGTTTTTCTTCTGGTATCTGTCGCCGGCGGCGTGATGGTGTCAAACTTCGCCAAGCATATGTTCGAACGGCCGCGGCCCTCGCTCGTGTCCCATGAAAGCGTGGTTTATACCGCCAGTTTCCCAAGCGGCCATTCGATGATGGCGGCCGTGACCTACCTGACGCTGGCGGCGCTTTTGGCACGGATCGAGCCGCGCGGCGCGGTCAAACTTTACCTGCTGTCGGTGGCCCTGCTGCTGACGATCGCCGTCGGCGTAAGCCGGGTTTATCTGGGCGTTCACTGGCCCAGCGACGTGGTTGCGGGCTGGGCCGCCGGGGCTGCCTGGGCGCTGGTCTGCCTTGGCACCGCAAGATGGCTGGAACGCCGGGGCCAGATCGAACCGGCGGAGCACGCGCCCTGACGCTTTGTCAGTCAGGACTTCTGCGCGTTTACCACTGAAAGTCTGCGACATTTACATTCCGTTAACCTTCCAGCCCCAGTCTCTGTCTTGCGGTGGGGGCTGCAAAGCTTATGGCCGCCTTTGAAGAAGCAGGCACTCCGCCTCCGGGCGAGTTCGGGCGGGGTGCCTCACCAGCTACAGCAGCCCGTGCTGGCGGAACAGGGCGCCAAGGTCGGCCTCGGGCCGCGCCCCGATATGGCTGATGACCTCGGAGGCTGCCAGACAGGCCATCCTGCCGCAGCTTTCCAGTTCATGACCGTTGGTCAGGCCCCAGAGAAAGGCCCCGGCAAAGAGATCCCCCGCGCCGGTCGCGTCGATGACCTTCGTGGGCACGGCAGGCACATGCCAGCGGTCGCCACCATTGACAATGAAGGCGCCGTTTTCGGAATCGGTGCAGGCCACGATCTCGACCTGGGCTGCGGCGGCGGACAGGGCGGCGTCGAAATCCTCTGTCTCGAACATCGACTTGATTTCGGCACGGTTGGCGAACAGCAGGTCGACATCCTCGCGCAGCATCTTGGCGAAGGCGGCGCGGTGGCGGTCGATGCAGAACGGATCGGACAGCGTCACCGAAACGCGGCCCCCCGCGCCCTTTGTGGCCGCGATTGCCTTGGCGAATGCGGCATGGCTCTGCGGACCGTCGAACCGGTAGCCTTCAAGGAAGATCCAGTCGGCATCGGCCATCATGGCCGTGTCGATATCGTCGGGCGCAAGGAATTCCGACCAGCCCAGATAGGTGTTCATCGAGCGTTCGCCATCGGGGGTCACCAGAACGATGCAGCGGCCGGTTTCAGCCTCGGACGCCTTCGACGCGAGTGCGGTTTCATACACCGCCCCCTGCGCCCTGAGATCATGAACGAAGATCGCGCCGAGCTGGTCGTTCTTGACCTTGCCGACATAGGCCGTGCGCCCGCCGAGCTGCGCGATGCCCGCGATCGTATTGGCCGCCGAACCGCCACTGATTTCCTTGGCCGGGCCGACACGGGCGTAAAGATCGACAGCGCGGTCCATGTCGATCAACTGCATGATGCCTTTTTCAACGCCGTTGGTGGCAAGAAATGCATCTTCGCAATGCGACAGCACATCGACCATGGCATTGCCGATTCCGACCACCTGAAAGCGCTTCGTCATTGTGTCTTGTCCTCGTATTGGCAGAGATCCCGGATGATGCAGGCCCCGCATTTGGGCTTGCGTGCGACGCAGATATAGCGCCCGTGCAGGATCAACCAGTGATGTGCGTGCTGCTGGAATTCCGCGGGCACATTGTCTTCGATGGCGCGCTCCACGGTGTCGACATCCTTGCCCGGCGCGATGCCGGTTCGGTTGCCGACCCGGAAAATATGGGTGTCGACGGCCTGTGCGGGCTGCTTGAACCACATGTTCAGGACGACATTCGCGGTCTTTCGGCCCACACCCGGCAGCGATTGCAGCGCCGCGCGGGAGGATGGCACCTGACCGCCGTAGTCTTCGGCCAGTATGCGGCTGAGCTTGATCACGTTCTTGGCCTTCTGGCGAAACAGGCCGATGGTCTTGATATAGTCGGTCAGGCCTTCCTCGCCCAGCGCCAGCATTTTTTCCGGCGTATCCGCGATCTTGAAAAGCGGACCCGTGGCCTTGTTCACCCCCGCATCCGTGGCCTGCGCCGAAAGGGCAACCGCGACGACCAAAGTAAAGGCATTGGTGTGGTGAAGTTCGCCCAAAGGTTCTGGTTCGGCCTCACGAAACCGCCGGAAAACTTCGTAGATCGTGTGATAGTCCATCTGCTTTGCCATGGCTCTGATTGGCATGACAGTCGGCCCCGCACAAGCCTTTCACTCGGCCTATGCGGGGTCGGGTCTTTTCAAACGGGCGTCAGGCGTTCCGACGCTTGCGGCGGGCGACAAAGCCCATCAGCCCAAGGCCACCGGCCAGAAGCGGGGCAGACAGCGGCAGCGGCACCGGCGAGATGTTGGCCGCAGCGTAAACCGTCGTGCGCAGCGTGAAGGCGCCGGTCGGGACGAAGCTTGCAAGGTTGATCGCGTAGTTGACGTTCAGGTTGGCAAGGTCTTCGATGTCATCCTCAAACAACGACGTTCCAAGCCCGAGCCGCGCGACCACATCGTCGAACGCCGAAAACAGTTCCGCGCTGGCAAGGGTGCTTGCCGTTCCAGCGGTTGCATCGGCCACATCGCGGCGCAACTCCCAGTCGCCATCCGCGTTCAGCCAAGCCATCAACAGGGCGTCGGTCGCGGCGTCGTTGTCGTTGTCCCAGAAGGCGCCAAGCGGCACTGCTTCCTGCGACAGCCACGATGGAAACAGGCTGTCATAGGGTCCGAAGAACCCGGTGCTGGTGATCT
>JAHEAO010000114.1 GCA_024642725.1 Paracoccaceae bacterium
GCGCGTTTCAGCATCGAAGTGGCGGATGATCCGGCCGAGCGGGCACAGGGCCTGATGAACCGCGCAAGCCTGCCTTCGAGCGCCGGGATGTTATTCATCTACGAAGCGCCGCAACACGCGTCATTTTGGATGAAGAACACCCTGATCCCGCTCGACATGATCTTTGTTGACCCGACGGGGACGGTGACACGGATCCATGAAAACGCGGTGCCGCTTGATACCACCGGGATTGATGGAGGCGATGGCGTGGCAGCGGTCCTTGAGATCAACGGCGGGTTGGCGCGCAGGCTGGGGATCACCACGGGAAGCGAAATGCGACACCCGAGCTTTGCCAGCGCCACCGCCGCCTGGCCTTGCTCTGATCCGTGAGACAGCGCCTGATCCTGCATGTCGGCACCCACAAGACCGGCACCACCGCAATACAGGACGCCTTGTTCCGGCATCGAGACAGTTTTGCCCGTTCGGGCATCCTCTACGATCCGGGACACAGGTATTTTGGCGGGCCGAAAACGGCCCATCATGGGCTGGCCCACGCGCTCGCGCGCTACGACACAGATGACAGACGCGCGCTGGCGCGTTACGCGAAGGCGATTGAAAGCGAGGCGAAAAGCGCCGAATGCATCGTCGTCAGCGCGGAGCCGTTTCTCCGCCAGATCGCTTCGCGCGGCGAGGGCGCGGACCGGGCGGCGCGGCGGCGCGTTTTTTTGCAGCGTGTCGCGGATTATTTTTCCGGCTACGACGTGACGGTCTCGGTCTATCTTCGCCGGCCCGACAAGTTCGCGGTGTCGCTTTACAAAGAGAACCTTGTTCGGTCCGCGCTGGCATCGCCTTTCGCGGACTATATTCTGCAGAAATCGGAAGCGTTCGACTACGGCGAGCGTCTGGCGCCGTTTCACGAGCTTTTCGGATCGGTGTCCCTGCACAGCTATGAAGCGACGGTGGCGCGCGGGCTTGTGCCCGGCTTCTTTGCCGATCACGGTTTGCCGCTTTCGCCGGACTATAAGGAGGAGCGGACTCGGAGCGGGATCGGCGCCGTCGGAGCGCTGTGGCTTGCGCGTGCAAAAGCGAAGGGGGGTGTCGATGAGCGCGATCTGCAGCGCCGCTGGGATTTCCTTTTGTCGCAAGCTTCGGGTGAGGTTCTGGCCGATCCGGACGGGGCCGATCTCTGGACCAGCGGGGCGCAGCGGCAAGCGTTCCTTGCACGGTCGCTGGCGGGCTTTGAGCATGACGATTTCTGGGACATGCCGACAGATGAGCCGCGCGTCCTGACCTGGAGCGAGGCGGAACAGTCCGCGGCCGAGGCTGCCTATTTGGATTGGCGTTCGAAAAACATTGCGCGGCTGCAGGCTCGTGAAGCGCTGGGCGTCGCACCGTATCAGTCCGACAGCAGCTTGCCTGCACTGCGCTTTCGGCTGTTGCGCGGATATTTCGGGACTTTTGGACGCGCCGGGTCGCAGTAAGGGCTTTTCTTTGCGGGCGACACCAATTAAGGACACCGCTGTCGGGGCGTAGCGCAGCCTGGTAGCGCATCTGTTTTGGGAACAGAGGGTCGGGAGTTCGAATCTCTCCGCCCCGACCATCAGCTAGAGATTGGCCTGTAACGGCATTGACGGGGATTTCGGCTTTGCAGGTAACCTGCGCCGGCCTCAGGGTTTTCGCGCTGAAAATTTCGGCACGCCGGCCTTGCAACCGGGCACCCACGAAAGTGCAACTGTTGCATAGGGGGACCGGGCGCCGCGACGGATTTCGGCGTCTGAGCTGCCAAAACTGGCTTGGGTTGTTTATCCAGACGTTGAGCATCACAGCCTAAAACCAACTGTGAGAACACTTATTCCAGACCTCGTTCCGAAGCCGCCGCCAGACGAGTCGAAAAGTTAATGCCGTGGCCCAAACTCTTGGCCCCGGGTCAACTGAAAAAACTTGTGGATATGGCAAATATTTTCGTTGACCCCTTGTGTCGTCATACGTCAGGTTGTGGGGGCTGACCGGCTAGCCACTAGATTTAGTATATAGTGGCTGGGGACGCCGGGGAGGGACGTTAACCATAACTGGGCCGGATGCCGCAAGGCTAACCAGGCCGGTGACGGGCGGGAAGACCGCCTTGGTCTGTTCTTTTCCTTCGTGTCATTCGGATCGGCAGAGAGTCGGGAGTGGTTCGCATGAAGACGGGCCGTCCCAAAGGAACTGACAGAAGTCACGGGGCAAGTTTAAAAAATGAAAATCGAAAGAAAATTTACCAAGGCAGGCAAGGGCGCTTACGCCGAGCTGGATTTCACGACCACGACATCCGAAATCCGCAATCCTGACGGGACCACGGTGTTCAAGCTGGAAGGGATGGAAGTTCCGCGCGACTGGAGCCAGGTCGCCTGTGACGTCATCGCACAGAAATACTTCCGTAAGGCCGGCGTTCCGGCCCGGCTGAAACCGGTCAAGGAAAAAGGCGTGCCCGAATTTCTGTGGCGCTCGGCGCCCGATACGGCCGCATTGTCGAAATTGCCCGAGGACGAACGCTTTGGCGGCGAAACCTCGGCCAAGCAGGTGTTCGACCGTCTTGCCGGTGCATGGACCTATTGGGGCTGGAAGGGTGGGTACTTCACATCCGAGGCTGACGCCCGCGCCTATTACGATGAAATGCGCTTCATGCTGGCCACACAGATGGCAGCGCCCAATTCGCCGCAGTGGTTCAACACTGGTTTGCACTGGGCATACGGCATCGATGGCCCGTCGCAAGGACACTATTATGTCGATTACCAGACGGGCGAACTGACCCGTTCGGCCAGCGCATATGAACATCCGCAGCCGCATGCCTGTTTCATCCAGTCGGTCGCAGACGATCTGGTCGGCGATGGCGGTATCATGGACCTGTGGGTGCGCGAGGCGCGGCTTTTCAAATACGGGTCCGGCACCGGCACGAACTTTTCGAGCCTTCGTGGTGAGGGCGAGCATCTGTCGGGGGGCGGGAAATCTTCCGGTCTCATGGGCTTCCTGAAGATCGGCGACCGCGCGGCGGGGGCCATCAAGTCGGGCGGCACCACGCGCCGCGCCGCCAAAATGGTGATCTGCGACATGGATCACCCCGATATCGAGCAGTTCATCAACTGGAAAGTCATCGAAGAACAGAAGGTCGCCTCGTTGGTAGCCGGGTCGAAGATGCACGAACGCCAGCTGAACGAGATTTTTGGCGCCATCCGGCAATGGGATGGCAGCGCCGAAGATGCGGTGGATCCGTCGAAGAACGAGAGCCTGAAGGCCGCGATCAAGTCGGCCAAGAAGGTTCAGATCCCGGAAACCTACGTCAAGCGCGTGCTGGATTATGCCAAGCAGGGCTATACGAGCATCGAGTTTCCGACCTATGACACGGACTGGGACAGTGACGCCTATGCAAGCGTTTCGGGCCAGAATTCGAACAACTCGGTGCGGGTGACCGACGCCTTCCTGAAGGCCGTCAAGGAGGACGCCGACTGGGAACTGATCCGCCGCACGGACGGAAAGGTTGCGAAGACGGTGAAGGCCCGCGATCTCTGGGCCGATGTCGGTCACGCTGCCTGGGCCTGCGCCGATCCCGGCATCCAGTACCACGACACCGTCAACGCCTGGCACACCTGCCCGGAAGACGGAGCGATCCGTGGATCCAACCCGTGCTCGGAATACATGTTCCTGGACGACACGGCCTGCAACCTCGCTTCGATGAACCTGCTGACCTTCCTCGAGGACGGGGCGTTCAACGCGGAAGCGTATATTCATGCGACGCGGCTTTGGACATTGACGCTGGAAGTCAGCGTGATGATGGCGCAGTTCCCGTCGAAGGAGATCGCGCAGCGGTCCTATGACTTCCGCACGCTGGGGCTGGGCTACGCCAATATCGGCGGTCTTCTGATGAACATGGGTTACGGTTATGACAGCGACGAAGGCCGGGCGCTTTGCGGCGCGCTCACGGCGCTGATGACCGGCGTTTCTTACGCCACCTCGGCCGAGATCGCCGGAGAGCTCGGGGCCTTCCCGAGCTACAAGAAGAACGCCAAACACATGCTGCGCGTGATCGAGAACCACCGCACTGCGGCCTATGGGAAAACAAGCGGTTACAAAGGGTTGGAGGTGAAACCTGTTGCCCTTGATCACGCGAATTGCCCCGACAGCCGCTTGGTCAACCTGGCCAAGGGCGCATGGGATGAGGCGCTGGAACTTGGCAAGAAGCACGGGTACCGCAACGCACAGTCCACCGTCATCGCGCCGACCGGCACGATCGGGCTTGTCATGGATTGCGACACGACCGGGATCGAACCGGACTTCGCGCTGGTGAAGTTCAAGAAATTGGCAGGTGGCGGTTACTTCAAGATCATCAACCGCTCTGTGCCGGCGGCGTTGGAGAAGCTCGGATATACCAGCTCGCAGATTGAAGAGGTCATTTCCTACGCCGTCGGTCACGGTACGATCGGCAACGCGCCGGGGATCAACCACACCTCGCTGATCGGACACGGTTTCGGCACCGCCCAGATCGAAAAGATCGAAGCGGCGCTGCCTTCGGCGTTCGATATCCGTTTCGTCTTCAACCAGTGGACGCTCGGCGAGGAGTTCTGCAAGGAAACGCTGGGCATTCCGGCGGAGAAGCTAAAGGATGCCTCGTTTGACCTGCTGCGGCACCTCGGTTTTACGCGCCGCGATATCGAGGCGGCGAACGACCATGTCTGCGGAACGATGACGCTGGAAGGCGCGCCGCATCTGAAGAAAGAGCACTACAGCGTGTTCGATTGCGCCAATGCCTGCGGCAAGAAGGGCAAGCGCTTCCTTTCCGTCGACAGCCACATCACGATGATGGCCGCGGCGCAAAGTTTCATCTCGGGCGCCATCTCGAAGACGATCAACATGCCTAATGACGCCACCATCGAGGATTGCCAGGCGGCATATGAACTGTCGTGGTCGCTGGGGATCAAGGCCAACGCGCTTTACCGCGACGGATCGAAACTGTCGCAGCCGCTGGCCTCGGCACTGATCGAGGATGACGAGGAAGCCGAAGAGATCCTTGCCAATGGTTCGGCACAGGAAAAGGCGCGGGTTCTGGCCGAGAAGATCGTCGAGAAGGTCATCTACAAGGAAGTCATCAAGTCGCATCGTGAAAAGCTTCCCGAGCGGCGCAAGGGGTATACCCAGAAGGCGATCGTTGGCGGTCACAAGGTCTATCTGCGCACCGGCGAATACCAGGATGGCAAGCTGGGCGAGATCTTCATTGACATGCACAAGGAAGGGGCCGGTTTCCGGGCGATGATGAACAATTTCGCCATCGCGGTGTCGGTCGGCCTGCAATATGGCGTGCCGCTCGAAGAGTTCGTCGACGCCTTCACCTTCACCAAGTTCGAACCGGCAGGGATGGTGCAGGGCAACGAGACGATCAAGAACGCGACCTCGATCCTTGACTATATTTTCCGGGAATTGGCGGTGTCCTATCTAGACCGGACCGATCTGGCGCATGTGAAGCCGGAAGGCGATGCGTTTGACGATCTGGGCCGGGGCGAGGAAGAGGGCAAGCGCAACTTCACCGAGCTGAACGAGTCGGCGGCGGCGAAGTCGCTCGATGTGCTGCGCCAGATCAGTTCGACCGGCTATTTGCGCAAGCGGATGCCGCAGGAACTGCGCGTGTTGCAGGGCGGAATGGGGGCGACGGCGCTTGATGGCGCATCCGATCCCGTCGCGGCGTTGCAGACCCTGGTGCCCGAGGTGGCGCAGACCGGCTTTGCCGAGACCGCCGTGGGCTATGTCGGCGGGGCAGGGACAGCAACCTCGATGGATGCCCGCGTCAAGGCGAAGATGCAGGGTTATGAGGGCGATCCCTGCGGCGAATGCGGCAACTACACATTGGTGCGCAACGGCACCTGCATGAAGTGCAACACCTGCGGGGGGACCTC
>JAHEAO010000050.1 GCA_024642725.1 Paracoccaceae bacterium
TGGCTGTGCTGCCAGTCCCGAGCTATCCGGTCTCAGCTAGAAATTCCCTGATAACAGGGAATTAACAGGGAAATCCGGTCGTTCTGAGCGCAATTGACGTCTTTTCTCCTGAAATAAGTTGCAATGTCAATAAGTTGTGAGCAGATTCCCTGTGCTGAGTAACAGGGAATTAATTCAGAGAGAACAGGGAAGAAAGTGCGCAAGAACAGGGAATCCCGGTTCATAAATGGGCGGTAGCATCGAGAGATGAGCGAACCCGATGGCGTTGGCACTGTTGGACCTTGGTTTGTGCGTTCCAGAGGCATGTTTAGAGTGGTTTGGATTGGTCGGACCCCACCCCGGATGAAACGAAGATCGTCTTAGCGGCGGAATTTTTCTAGAAGATCATCCGCGACAAGGCGAAACTGATCGGCGGTCCAGTGAGGTGCTGTAAAATACATCAAGCATGACCGAGACAAGCGTCAGGCTATTGCCACGAAATGACCGCCTCCGATATTGCGCAACTTGACGCGTACTGGGCCTTGCCCGATTTGGTGGACTGGGCTTGCAACCTCTCCGGTCATGCGTTCGAGGGGAGGGCGGACAAAAGCCGGATCCGGCACTGGCACTGCGTTTATTAGGCCCCGTGTATAAGGGTGCTGGGGCGTTCCGAAGATCTGAGAGCGGGTGCCTGTTTCGACGATTTGTCCAAGATACATGACGGCGATGCGGTCAGACACGTTTTCCACTACGGCCATATCGTGGCTGATAAATAGGGTTGCGATCCCAAACTCGTCTTTCAGGGTTTTCATTAGCGTCAGCACGCGGGCCTGCACTGACACATCTAAGGCCGACACCGACTCGTCTGCAATTATGAGTTTCGGGTGAAGGGCGAGTGCCCGGGCGATACAGATGCGCTGCCTTTGTCCGCCGGAAAATTCGTGGGGGTAGCGATCTGTAGAGTCAGGCGAGAGCCCAACGCGTGAAAGCAGGTCACCAACGCGTTGATGGTGGTCAGATGCGTTGCCAATTCCCTGAATAACCAGCGGTTCCGCAATCAAGTCGCCGATGCGCATACGTGGATCAAGCGCGGCCATTGGATCTTGAAAAATTATCTGAACGGATCGACAAAGCTCCTTGCGTGCGCCGTGGTCAAGCCGACCTACGCGCTTGCCGTCAATCTCGATTGAGCCTTTATGCGGCACCAGCCCGACCATGGCGCGGGCGATCGTGGATTTGCCGCAGCCGGATTCACCGACAAGGGAAAAAGTCTCCCCGGCGCGGATTTCAAAGCTTACATTCTCAACTGCATGGACATGGTGGGTCACCCTGTTCAGCAGCCCTCCGCGCAGATCAAACTGGACACTGACATCGGAAAGGCGAGCGATTGTAGCGCCCGTCGGCTCGCCATTTGACCCGGAATGTGCACCTGTACCCATGCGAGGAACTGCCGCGAGCAATTCACGTGTGTAGCTTCTGGTCGGGTTAGAGAATATTTGCCGAACATCACCTGCTTCTTCAATTTTGCCGTGCCGCATGACGATGACGCGGTCCGCCATTTCCGCGACTACACCCATATCATGCGTAATCAGCAGGATTGCGGTTCCGGTTTCACGCTGAAGATCCCGCAAAAGGTCAAGAACCTCTCGCTGTACGGTCACGTCGAGCGCGGTCGTGGGTTCGTCAGCGATGAGCACTTCTGGCTTCAGGGCCAGGGCCATCGCAATCATCACGCGCTGCCGCATCCCACCGGATAATTCGTGAGGGTACTGGGCCAGACGTCGTTCGGGTTGTGAAATCCGAACGGCCCTCAGAGCCGCGATTGCTGCCTCGCCAGCAGCTTTTCTTGAGACCGGCTGGTGGGCGCGGATCGCTTCGGTCAATTGCGCACCGATCGTCATTACCGGGTTCAGCGATGTCATCGGTTCCTGAAAGATCATCGCGATACGATCGCCGCGGATGCTGCGCATCTCTCGTTCTGGCAGCTGCGTCAGATTGCGGGGGCCCAGATGGACTGATCCGGCTGTGACGCGGACAGCTGGGGGCGGTAACAGCCCCATCAGGGCCAGCGAAGTAATAGATTTTCCCGACCCACTTTCACCGGCGATAGCCAGGGTTTCTCCGCGACGCAGAATAAATGAGATATCGCTGACAAGGGGCAAAAGACCAACTTCTGTTCGTACCGATACGGTCAGTCCCCGCACCTGCAGGACTTTGTCCTGAACCGGGGCCGTCGCGGCCCCGGTAACTGTTTCGACGCCTGCCTTCATTCAAAAATCGAGCGCGGGAAATAGAAACTGACAACCCAATTCGGCATGTCAACGATTTCCGAAATCCGCAGGTCGCCGCAGGTTGACACCAGCATATAAGCATCGACTGCGGCCATCTTGCGTGTCGCGGAAAGGAAATCGATCATCCCCGAAACCGCATCGCGCGCCGCTGTCATCAGGTCTGGCCCGATGCCAGTGGTCACTTCATACCCCTTTTCATCCAAATGCCGGGTAACCGGCCCCGGCGTGGTGAAGCGTGGGGTCTTGAGGTTAGCGCCCTTGACGAGGTCAAGTGTAAGAACCGCATCCATAGGGGATTCGATGGCGGTGCCGCAAACCTCACCATCGCCTTGGGCCGCGTGGGTGTCGCCCACGCTGAACAGGGCGCCCGCGACCTCGATGGGGAGATAGAGCGTCGTGCCCGCCGCCAGATCGCGGATATCGAGATTGCCGCCGACCCGACGGGGCGGGACGACGGAATGGAGGCCCTGTTCCGCCGGCGCTACGCCGATTGTTCCGGCGAAGGGTTTGAGCGGCACACGCCCTTCCTTTCCGAATAATGCGGGCGCAAGGCTGTCGGGATCGTAAGACCAGATATTCAGAGCCGGATCGGTGAACTGATCGGCGAGCAGCCCGAAGCCGGGGATGTTTGCCGTCCAGCCCCAGCCCTTGCCGTTTTGCGGCTGCGGCGCAAAGCTGTCGATGGTGACCTTCAGCGCGTCGCCCGGTTCCGCGCCTTCGACCCATATCGGGCCGGAGACCGGATTGATCTTGCCGAAATCCAGCGCCGAGACATCTGCCAGCGTGGACGACGGGCCCAACTGGCCCGCCGAACTGTCATGACATTGGAACAGGATCTTCGATCCCGGTTCCACCCGTTCGGCTGGGGCAACAGAGTTGTCCCAGCCGAAGTGATGCTGCGCACCATGAATTGTGTAGTTGCAGTCGGTGCACATGGGCTTACTCGGTTACGAAGACGTAATCATAGTTCACCGGAATCGAAACCGGATCTACGTAGAGGTTGTCCGCCCCACCCATCCGCTTCGATTTCATCGTGTATCGCTGCTCGTTGAACACGGGCACCCATGGCGCGTCTTCCATCACTTCCATGTAGACGTCGGACCACATTGCCATGCGGTCACCGACCTTCGCGGGATCAGTCATACTGTCGGCTGCAGTTGCCTCTGCGTCCAAATCCTCGTTGCAATACTTCGACCAGTTCCACCCGCCTTCGACTGCGCCGTCACAGCCGAGGATCGGCCCGTAAAAGTTGGACGGGTCCGGGAAGTCGGCGATCCAAGCCATACCACCAGACCAGATCATCGGGGCGGTACCCGCGCCGCCTGCCTCGATTACGTTGGCCTGTGCCAGTGACTGAATCGATGCGCGCACGCCTATCGCAGCCAGATCCTGCTGGATCGCCTGCGCAATCCGCGGGTTTGGATCGGTGTTCATCACGAAGAGTTCCGTGTCGAAGCCGTCGGCGAGTCCAGCGCCTGCCAATAGCGCCTTGGCCCCGTCGATGTCATAGGCGTAGCCAGCGTAGCCATCAGTGTATCCGGGCATCGAGGGGGGCAGGGGCTGCGTTGCAGGGACCGCCCGGCCGTTGATGATCTGGGTGATCCGGTCCTTGTTTATCGCCATGTTGATGGCCTTGCGAACATCGACATTGTCCAGCGGAGGATTTGTTACATTCAGTGTGATGTAGCCCGTCTGAAGCTGTCCGCCCTCGACGACACGCGCGGCCTGCTCTGGATCGGCCATGACTTCGGTGAACTTGGCTGGCGGGATGCCGTCGCCTGGGACATCTACCTCTCCGTTCTGGAGGCGCAGCAGGGCAACAATGGGTTCCTGGCCCACTTCAAAAGTGACGGTGTCCAGATAGGGCAATCCGGCGCGCCAGTAGTCAGCGTTCTTTTCAAAAACCAATCGTTGGCCGATTGTCCATTCCCCCAGTTTGAAGGCGCCTGTGCCGACCGGGTGGTGGCCAAAGTCGTCACCTGCTTCCGCTACCGATTCCTTTGCGACAACCGAGGCGAAGTTCAGCGCCATGACATGCAGGAAGGTTGCATCCGGGCGGCTAAGCTTGATCTGGACGGTGAGTGGGTCGACAACAGTGACGCCTTCGAGACTTGCGGCCGAACCGTCGGCCATCGCGTCATAGCCCATAATTGATCCGAAGAAACCGGCGCCCGGCGACTGCGTCGCAGGCGTCGTCACACGGTCGAGCGAATATTTCACGTCATCTGCTGTCATCTCGCGACCGTTGTGGAATTTGACTCCGGCACGCAAATGGAATGTAAAGGTCATCCCATCTTCCGAAATCTCATAGCTTTCTGCGAGGCCCGGGCGGAGCTCGGTGGTGCCCGGAACATAGTCCATGAGGCCGTCGAACAGCGACTTGATCATCGACCAGTTCTGCCAGTCGTATCCGATAGCCGGATCTAACGTTGCAACATCGTCTTTATAGGTAACGACGATACCGCCGCCTGATTTTGCATTTGGATCGGGTGTATAGTCCTGGGCAAATGCTGGTGCGCCGAGTGCCATGACCAGTGCGGTTGAAATCAGTAGTCTCTTCATCTTTGGTCTCCCTGTGGTTGGCTTGCTGTTGTCGATCGGTTTGTCATCGGATGCGGATACGCGGGTCGATGAACGGGGTAATAAAATCGGCAAGCAGATTGCCGAGAATGATAGCGCACGCGGATACAAGAGTGACGCCCATGATGATTGGGATGTCGACCCGTTGGATAGCCTGCCATGCGAGTTGACCTATCCCAGGCCAACCGAACACGCCCTCGACTACCACAATTCCGCCCATGAAGATGCCGATGTCTATTCCGATCATCGCGATGATCGGCAAGATCGCATTTGGCACAGCGTGGCGCAGTACAACGCGTGCGCGTGATAGGCCTTTGGCGCGGGCAGTGCGGACATAATCGGCCCGCATGACTTCTATCATGCTCGATCGCATCATCCTCGCATACCAGCCGGACCCAAGTATTCCCAATGTCAGCGCCGGCAGGACCAGATGCGAAAAAGTGCCGTAGCCGCCGATGGGAAACCAGCCGAGCTTTACCGCGAAGAAGTAGAGCAACAATAAACTGACGACGAATTGTGGCGCCGATACCGTAACAAAAGAAGTCATCATGAGGGTCTTGTCGATCACCCGTCCGCGCCAAAGCGCAGCGACTAATCCCATTGCAAGACCGATTACCAGTTCACATATGATGCCGGCGCCCATGAGCAGCAAAGACGCCGGGAGGCGCGCGGCGATAAGAGTCGATACATCTGTCTTTTGTAAATAGCTGCGCCCGAGGTCACCTTGAAACAGCCCTATGAGGTAACGTCCGTATTGGACGACGAACGGCTGATCGAGTCCGAGTTGTTCGCGAATATTGGCCACCGTTTGCGGGGTGGCAGACCGTCCGGCGATCTGGCGCACGGGGTCCGCGGGCAGCACAAACAACAGGAAAAAGGTAATGAACGAAACGCCCAAGAGGATCAGTGCAGACTGAAAAATACGCCGCAGCAAATGGTTGGCCATCAGTCAGACCCCCGCAATGTCGGGTCCAGAACGTCACGCAGGGCATCACCCACCAGATTGAAGGCAAGCGCCAGGCCGACGATTGCAGCACTGGGGAAGAAGACCAGCCAGGGGGCAGATTGAAAATAAGTCTGGTTCTCAAAGATGATGTTGCCCCAGCTGGGGGTAGGAGGCTGTACACCGACCCCCAGATAGCTGAGTGTCGCCTCAAGCAGGACCGTCGTTGAAATCCCCAAGGTCCCCCAGACAATAATCAGCGGTACCAGATGCGGCAATATGTGGCGGAACAGGATGCGCCCGGTGCCTGCGCCGATGGTCCGCTCTGCGGCGATGAAGTCCCGCTCTGCCAGTGACGTGGTTTCAGTGTAAATCACGCGGGCGGTCTGCACCCAGTTCACCAGCGCGATTACCATCGCCACGATCCACAATGACGGTTGGAAGATTGCTGCGAGGCAAATGGCAAGAAGAAGCGCGGGAAATGCCATCATAAGATCGGTGAAACGCATTAAAACAGCGCCAACCCAGCCCCGAAAATAGCCTGCAGTAATGCCAATCAAAGTCCCAATAATCAGCGCGATGCCGTTCGCAATCACGCCAATGATCAGCGAGGTGCGTGCACCATAGAGAATCCTGCTCAGCAGGTCCCTGCCCAAAAGGTCAGTGCCTAATGGGAAAACATCATTCGGCGGCATCGGCGCACCTTCTATGGTCAACCCGTCAAAGTGCTGCTCGAACGGATCATATGGGGCAATCCATGGGGCCAGTACGGCGGCGCCTACGACGATGACTACGAGGACCATTCCGAATACGGCCATCTTGCGTTGCAAGAGCCTTGACCAGGCAGAAGCCGGCGCTCGGGCTAGATCAGAGGCCGCTGCGTCGGTCATCCTCGCCCCTTTCTTCTCCATATCTCGCCACGACTCTCGCGGCTGCGGCCTCGAAGCTAATGCGCCAGGACATGGCCAGCTGGCGAAGTTGGGCATATGCGGTCTCTTCAGACCGTGTTCTTATTGCCAACAAGGTGACCGCGCGGATTACGGTTTGACGTTCGTCCAGGCGCTTTTGAAGGCCTTCGACTTCGGTCGACAGTCGGCGTCGGGAATCGAATGTGTGCCGCGCAATAAGCAAAGCGCTGTAGGCACCGCTGTCTCCGACTGGCTTGAGTATCTGCGCGTGTGCACCCATCCAGAGCGACCACTCAACACGTCCAGGTGCTTCGGAGCCGATCAGCGCAATCATAGGAATCGGTGATTGGCCCGGCGCCCAGGGAAATTGCTCATCGTAGCCAAGATCTGCGTCGAAGAAGATAAAATCGGCCGCCAGCGCGTCCGGGCCAAGTTCCGGCCAACAGGACGTCACGTTTAGTCCGACAGCGGACAATTGGCGTGATAGCGCCTGAACCGTCACGTGGGGGCGATGCAGGATGATTGCTCGGGCACCACCGAGGTTTTCAATTCGGATCGCGCTCTTCACAACACTACCCTCAAATGTTTTTGGTCGTATCCAGGAGATTCACGCGGCTTTGCAAGGTACGGATCGCCCGCAACCGCCGACCCGCGATGCAACACCTGAAATGTACCGTTCCGGACCTGAGCGATCAGTCTGGGAAGCGTAGTATGATGGGTCTTGCGATCAATAGGCCCAATTGAGGCAACAGGATCAGTAAGCAGTTGTGCGAGGCTGACTGTGTCCATCGCGTCAGAACTGCTGAGAAGTCGTGCCAATTCTTTCACGGCGGCATAGGCCGCAGCCTCATGACTGCTACCAAAATCTTCGAAGCCCGGCCAGTCCGTCTCGCCACGGAAATATGGTCCGGCAGCGACAAGCCCCTCAGAAAATTGACCTAGCGCGGGTAATTCACATTCGGTCAGGTTGCATGACAAAACAGGGCAGTTATCTGGCAAAAAGGCTGAATGGCTCTGACCCAGTTTGCTATAGGCAGCAAGGAATTCGTAAGACGACGGGCCGATCAGAGAATTGAGAATGAAGTCCGGCTGGGTGACCTGGATTTCTTCAATCATCCTCCCGATTTCCAAAGAACCGATTGAAAGATATCGCTCTCCAAGAACAGACCCACCGGCGGCCGTGATGGTCTCCCGGGCGAGCCGGTTCATCTCCCACCCCCAGATATAGTTGGAGCCGGTCAGATAGGCGCGGCGCCCATAGATCGGAAATGTCCAGTTAAGTAATGGCAACAGGTGCTGGTTCGGGCATGCGTGCATGTAGACGACATGGTCGGATGCCTCGAACCCTTCGTAGGGGACTGCATACCACAGTGTTCCGCCTGCCCTTTCCAGGATGGGAATGACTTCCTTTCGACTCCAGGAAGTGACGCAACCAATAACGTGGCGCGCCGAAGTATCACGCAAAATTTCTTCGCACATAGGACCATACAGATCGATGTTGCCGCCCGGATCGCGTTCAACCGGTACGAAGCACACGTCAATTGACGGGTCAGAATTGACTGAGGCAATTGCCGACAGCGCACCGGCGCGACACGCCTCAGAAATCAGTGAGTAGCTGCCGCTTCTAGAATACAGAAGACCGAGTTCGATGCGTCGCTTCAAATTGCCCCCAGAAACAAAAAACCCCGCTTTGCTCCTCTGGAAGAAGAACAAGCGCGGGGCGCGAATGCCGTGCAATGAATTGCATTTGATCTGGCTTTATAGTGTTCCCCCAAACCGATCCGGTCAAGTGCGTATTTTTGGCGCCATGAGTTAATTGCTCCGTCTATAACCACTTCAATCAGGAATGCATTCTCTCCAGTAGGGACATGTTCAAGGCCAATTTGCCGCCGCTTTTGCCAAGCTGTGTAAAACTTCTTTCCGTATAAGTTTTAGCATTATGGGGTAAGACGGGGCTTGTCAGAATTGGTCAGACAGCTTTGGTCAGATTGCTGCGCTGTCGCCGCAGATAAGAGCCGGAACCCGGGGCCGCAACCAGTTTCCCCCGATCAATCACAACCTGTCCACGAAGGATCACCGTCTCAGGCCATCCTGTGACCTCGAGCCCTTCATAGGGCGTGTAATCTGCACCATGATGCAGGTCCTCGTTGGTGATGGTTCGCTTCAGCGCTGGATTCCAAAGCGCTAAGTCCGCGTCAGATCCGACGGCGATGGTACCCTTGCGCGGATAGAGGCCATAAAGTTTCGCGTGGTTCGTCGATGTCAGTGCAACAAATCGCGACAGATCGATCCTGCCTTTGATGACACCTTCTGAGAACAAGATCGGTAAGCGCGTTTCTACCCCGGGTATGCCATTCGGGATCCAGCGGAAACTTTTCTTGCCCCGTTCGTTCAACTTGCCTTCGGGATCGTCGAACTTGAATGGGCAATGGTCTGAAGAAAACAGATCGAAGATCCCCTGTTCCAGCCCCTGCCAACACGCAGCCTGACTTTCAGGGTCGCGCGGCGGTGGCGAACAGACGAATTTCGCTCCCTCCCAGCCATCGCCGTCCAGATCTTCGGCAGTCAGCATCAAATACTGGGGGCAGGTCTCACCCACCACAAGTGCGCCGCGTTTGCGCGCACGGTCAATTTCCTCCATCGCTTCCCGGTTCGAGACATGCACGATCACGATCGGCACCCCTACAATTTCCGCCAGCGACAGCGCGCGGTGGGTGGCTTCACGCTCTGCCGCGACGGGCCGAGAGGAGGCGTGACCCTTTGGGGCAAGATCACCCGCCTGCTCGTGCTTGCCGATCAGAAACCGGATCGCATCCTCGTTCTCACAATGCACCATGACAAGCGCACCTGATGTCCGGGCCGCGTCGAGCGTGGCAAGTATTTGATCATCGCGCAGCCGCAGCCCCTCGTAGGTCATGAAGACCTTGAGCGATGTATATCCATCTTCAACCAGTGCCGGAATTTCCTGTCCCAGGACGTTTGGTGTCGGGTCCGTTACGATCAGGTGAAAGCTGACGTCGGTCAGGCAGCGGCCTTCGGCAAGGGCATGATAGGCGGTAAGCGCCTCTCTCAATGACTGACCCTTTTGTTGCAGGCAGAACGGCAGTACAGTGGTGTTCCCGCCAAAGAGGGCAGAACGGGTACCGCTTTCGAAATCGTCGGCCATCACAATTCCGTCGCCGGAGGGTTGCGAAAGGTGGACGTGACTGTCGATACCGCCCGGCATTACGTATTGGCCCGTCGCATCCACTTCGGTCTTGCCCTTTGGCAGCGCCTCTCCCAACATGACGATCCTTCCGTCACGAATGCCGACATCGCAGCGCGTAACATCGGCGGCAGTGACGATCGTGCCGTTGCGGATGACCAGATCGAACATGGATTAGCTCGCCTTTCGCAGGATCTTGTCAAAAGCGGTGCACAACCCGTCCACCTCTTCAAGCGTGTTGTAGTGCACCATCGAAACCCGCAAAAGACCGCCATCGCCGGTTTCGTCAAGATCCTCGACCAAGCGACGAGAGTGAAAATCTCCATGGCGAATTGCTATTTTGTATGCATCCATTTCTCTTGCGATAGCGGCAGAATCGCGGCCTTCGAAACGGAAGGCAATCGTCGGAATGCGGTTAGAATTGTCATTACGGTTCGCGCCAAAGACGCGGCAGTCGTTACGAGATGTCAGGTAAGACAGCGCCTTGTCGACCAGCGCATCTTCTTGCGCCGTCACAGCAGCGAATCCGGCTTCGATGCTAGCACGGGTCCCGCCGGCGCTTTGGCCCAGTCCCGCAAAATAGTCGCGGATTGCCAATGTGGAATAGGCACATTCATAACTGGGATTTCCGGGCTCCAGTTTGCCGGGGACTTTGTCCTTGCCGTAGAAATAGTGGTAGAGCGTGTCGAGTTCGAGCAGCAGATCGTACTTGCCGTACATCACTGCATAATGTGGTCCATAGGTCTTGTAGAGGCTGAACGCGTAGTAATCGACATCCCATGCCTGCACGTCGATGGCGCGATGCGGCGCATAGGCGACAGCATCGACGCAGATCCGTGCGCCATGCTCATGCACAAACCGCGCGATCTCTGCGATCGGGTTCACTTGTCCTAGAATGTTGGAGACATGGGTGACGCATACCAGCTTGGTCCGGTCCGTCATCAGCGGCGCAAGATCGGTCAGATCAAGGCTCAAAGTGTCATGGTTCAGCGGCCAGAACTTCAGCTTGATCCCGGCCTCTTGCAAGGAAACCCAGGGACCGATGTTGGATTCATGGTCCGCAACTGTGACGATCACCTCGTCACCGGCGGATAGCTGGCTGCGCATCGCGCGTGACAGGTTTTGAAGCAAGACCGTGGTCGACGGACCGAAGACGATCTCTTCGCGCCGACTTGCATTCATCAACATCGCCGCGGCATCGCGGGCCTGGTTCAGCGCATCGGCAGCAGCAAGTGAGACCTCGTAGGTGCCGCCGATCTGCACGTTCTTTTCAAACAGGAACTCTGTCATCCTGTCGACGGCGCCTTTCAAGATCTGCGACCCTCCGGCATTGTCAAACAGCGTCCAGCCCCGCGCCAGACCGGGAAAATTGCTGCGCACCTGTGCAAGATCAAATGTGGGTCGGGTCATTCTGGTCTCCGGGTAAGGGTCAGTGGTTCAGGACCGCGCCAAGGAAATCGCGCGTCCGTTGTTCCTGCGGTGTGTCGAATATCTGCGTGGGCGTCCCGATCTCGACGACGCGACCGCCGTCCATGAAAATAACCCGATCGGCCACTTGGCGGGCAAAGCCCATCTCATGGGTGACCACGACCATGGTGACGCCGGTGCCAGCAAGCGATTTCATCACATCCAACACCTCGCCGACCATTTCGGGGTCAAGCGCGCTGGTCGGTTCGTCGAACAACATCACCTTGGGGTCCATTGCCAAGGCGCGGGCGATGGCCACGCGCTGCTGCTGACCGCCCGACAGTTTTCCGGGGTATTTATCGGCCTGTTCACCAATGCCGACGCGCGTCAGCAGGTCTCGGGCCCGCTTCTCGGCATCGGGCACAGACAGGCCGCGCACCCGCATCGGCGCCAGCATGACATTGCGCAGAACGGTCAGGTGCGGAAACAGATTAAAAGACTGAAACACCATCCCCACGTCGGCACGCACTTTTTCAAGGTTTCGCCCGGCTTCGACCTTGGTGCCCCCGACAGTGATCGTGCTTTCGGGCTGAAACGGTTCAAGCAGGTTGATGCACCGGATCAGTGTCGACTTGCCCGACCCCGATGGCCCGATTACGCACACCACCTCGCCCTCGGCGATTTCAAGTTCGACGTCATGCAGGGCTGTGAAGTTGCCAAACTGCTTCCGCAGGTTGCGGATGGAGATGTACCCTTCCATCAGTGGTCTGCCTTTGCGTAGCTGCGCTCCAGCTTCGAGACAGCGGCCACCAGCGGCCACAGGAAGGCGACATAGATGATTGCGGCTCCGATCAGCGGACTCGGGTTGGCTGCCAGTGCCTGCGCCTGCGTTGCCTGTTTCAAAAGATCCGGCATCGCCACGACAGAGGCCAAAGCGGTGTCTTTCATCACGTTGATGCAATTGTTGGTCAGCGGCGGGATGACGATCCGGATCGCCTGCGGCAGGATCACGTCAACCATCGTGTTGCGGTAACCAAGGCCGAGCGCAGCGGAGGCCTCAAATTGCCCCTTTGGTATGGCTTCGATCCCGGCCCGGAATATCTCGGCGGTGTAAGCTGCCGACACCAGCGAAAGCGCCGAAACCGCAGACATGAACGGCGACAGTCGAATGCCGACGAATGGCAGTGCGTAGTAAATGATGATCAACAGAACCAAGAGCGGGATCGAGCGCATGAAATTGATGTAGATCTTGGCGATGACTTGCAGCCAGGGCGCTGCATAAAGACGGACCAACGCCAGCAAAAGCCCAAGCGCGAGGCCGGCGATTATACTGGCGACACCTATCTGCAGCGTGATCCACAGGCCTGACATCAGAAGTGGGAAAGTGCGGATCAGCACCGGCACATTGAAGAAAGTATCAAAAATATCCATTGGATCCGAAAGCCGATTCTCTGGTCTGGTAAGTGGCGGCGGAACAAAGCCCGCCGCCGCTTGTAAATCTTACTTGAGCTTTGGCATATCCATGACCGTTGCTGTGGACGTCGATGCATCCGGGTCGGCACCGAACCACTTCTTGTGGGTCGCCGCAACAAATCCCTCTTCTTTCAAGGCGGTCAGAATATCGCTGACTTCCTGTGCGAGTGGCGCGTCCTTGGCAAACATCATCGAATACTGCTCACCTGTGGGGATGCGCTCGACAACCGCGAATTCAGGCTTGTCTTTGACGTAGTACTGGAGCGCCGGAATGTCACTGATGTAGCCATCAATGCGCCCATTGCCGAGGTCCAGCATGGCCGGAGCCAGCCCCTCGAACCGGCGAATATCGGCAAAGCCATTCGCCGCCTGATTTTCTGTCGTCCACATGTCGCCGGTCGATCCGGTGTCCACACCAATCACTTTACCTGACATGTCACCAAGGCCCTTCAGGCCACTGGCTGCCGTGACCGTCAGCGACTGGTCGCTGTCGTAGTAGGGTTGCGCAAAGCTGACTTCGGCGAGACGTTTCTGTGTGATCGTAATGGACGACATCGCCATATCGATGCGGCCCGACTGCACGGCCGAGAACAAGCCGTTGAACGGGATATTCTCGATCTTTACGTCGCGGCCAAGGCGTTTGCCAATTTCCATGGCAAGATCGACCTCGAAACCGACAAAGGCGCCGCTGTCATCCTGGAATTCCCACGGAACGTTTCCGATGTTGGCACCCACGGTCAGATCCTCAGCCGAAGCCATGGTAGCAAACGACATCGCGGCGCTGACTGCGGTTGCAGCCAAGAAAACTCTTCTGATCATCACTCTGGTCCTTTCCCTGTTGATTTTATAAGATCGCGGCCCAACTGGTCAGACCGGTCAGGCCAATGCAAGCATCTTGCCTTCTGGAATGCAAGGCTGAATCTGGGCAATCAGGAAGCTTGGTCGAACCGCATAGAAGGGAAGCGAATGATATCTCGGATGGATCTGCCGGCGTCAGGCTGGACCCCTTTGCCGCAAGTCGTGGCTCGTCGCCTGCAGAAGCTGATTCTGGATGGGGAATGGAAAGCAGGCGAACGGATTCCGTCTCAGAGGATCCTCTCGGAAGAATTCAATGTGAGTCGCGCCTCTCTCCGCGAAGCCTTGCTGACGCTTGAAACGCTCGGAATGATCAAGACCGAACCGGGGCGCGGAACTTATGTCAGTTCGGGAAAACCCCACGACGCCAATTCTGTCTTGAAGTGGCGGTACTCAGACAACTTTCCGATGAAGGATGTTTTTGAGACTCGGCTGATGCTGGAAACCCAGATCGTCAGACAAGCTACATCAGCTATTACTGAATACGATCTTGACGTATTGATGAAAACCACGAACGACATGGAAAGCTTTTGGGAAGCCGGCGATCTTTTGGCAAATGTTGAAGCCGACCTCCTGTTCCATCGCACTCTGGCAGGAGCCGGCCCCAACGTGATGCTCCGCACTTTATATGATACGGTTCAGGGCTTTTTGGCGGAGACGCAGCGTCAGCCTATTCCAAGAACACAACCAAACAGGATGCGTGCTTCGATTGCCGAGCATCGGGCGATCGAGGCCGCAATGCGGAATCGTGATGCCGCAACCGCCGCGTCAGCCATGGAACGTCACATCAGGAACACGGCTGAGTGCGCAGGCATAATGATTTAGTAGCCCAGCGGAAATTGTCAGGGCGATAATTTTGAGTCGGGCGGAATCGTCATCGACCTTTGCTGAATTATGCAACGCAGCCCGCTGCGACACTTCAAAACCAATCCTGAGCATCCCTCACGTGCAAGAGCTTTTTTCGACTCATAAACGGTCGGCCCTGATGAGCGCGTTTGCAGTTTCGAGGAGTTTTTGCATGATGGCTACGATGGCGACCTTTGCCGGTTTTCTGCCGCCTTTTCAGAAACTGAGGGCACTTCCACATGGGCGTGGGATCGAAATTGGCCTTGAAACTGTAAGCATTTTTTGGAGCAGGTTTGGTCCCGCGGACCGGCCATTGCGCGGCAGCAGCCGGGGAAGATGCCGCAACACCAATGCCGGGCCAATGGCATTGACTGCCAGCACTCTTGCCATGCTGAGCGCATCAATCTCTGCAAGTGATTTCTCTGGCCGCTCATCGCTTGGTGCCAGAATGCCGCTTGCAATCAGGATAGTGTCAAAAGTTCTATCGAGACCTCCGACAAACAACTCGACCTTAGAGGGATCGGTGATATCGAAACCGTCAGCACACCGAGATAGCCTCGTGACATCGGCACCTTTTGCGGCAAGAGCGTCGCAAAGTGCCGCGCCGATTCCGCCTGAAGCCCCTATGACGAGAGCGCAGCCCGTCATCTTGCCCTCAATTTGCGCGACCGGCGGCAACGCTCAGAGCAATGCCGCACCTCGTTCCAGCACGCGGCCCATACTCGTCGCCAAGAAAATGGTCGCCCGCAACTCGGACAAATTTTTTGCGGCAGATTTTGTTTTTGTCTCGCGCGATCCTTCATCGAGTACCGTCTTCCCGGCTTGTCGACCAAACCTTCTGATTTCATTTTAAGCAGTTACGGATAGCAATGTGGATGAGATCATTCTGTCAATTCGGGTCGGGCTCTGACCCCCTTAATTTCGAGGCTTTTCCAACAATGCCTTGGGTCTGGGATTGATGCGCCTATCAAGCTCATGGTTCGTCACCGGTGTTATCGACCAGTAGCTCGCCTGCGTTTTTTGTGACTCGTTTGCACCCGTCTTTCGTAAAGGTAACAAGATAGGACGAACGTGCATGGAAAATTCAAAGCCAATCATTCTGTGGTTCCGGAGAGACTTCAGGCTATCCGACCACCCCGCTCTGTTTGAAGCGAGCAAGAGTGGACGGCCGATCATACCAGTATTTGTATATGATGAGGTAGTTGAGACTTTCGGCGCGGCCCCTAAATGGCGCCTTGGGCAAGCCGTCGATTACTTCGTAGATCACCTGAGCCAGACTGGTTCTAAACTGATCTTGCGGCGCGGGAACGCAGCGGAAGTACTGCTTGCCCTGGCCCGCCAAACAGGCGCGCAGGATGTCTGGTGGATCCGCGCCTATGATCCCGACGCGATCTTGCGCGACTCATCTGTTAAGAAAACGCTGAAAGCGTCAGGGCTCGGAGCAAGAAGCTTCCATGGCCATGTATTGTTTGAGCCGTGGGCCATATCGACCAACCAAGGTGGGTACTTCAAGGTATACAGTCCGATGTGGCGCGCCGTTAAGGATATCGAAGTCCCTGCACCTGAGCCGGCGTCAGACGTGCTACGGGTGCCGGAGGTCTGGCCGGATAGTGAAAATATAAAGGATTGGGACCTCGGCATAGAAATGAACCGGGGGGCTCAAGTTCTGGCCAGCAAAGCCTGCGTAGGCGAAACTGCCGCGTTTGAGCGTCTCGACGATTTCCTCAAAGATAGAATTGGCGAATACAAAATCCGTCGTGACTATCTGGCCGAACACGCAACGTCCCACCTATCTGAAAATCTTGCATGGGGTGAGATCGGGCCGCGCACCGTCTGGCATGCCGGACTGCGCGCGCATCAGGAAGGTCTGAGAGGGGCTGAGCATTTCCTCAAGGAACTGGTCTGGCGTGAATTTGCCTATCATTTAGTTTACCACACTCCCCGGATCACCCGCGATAACTGGCGGCCCGAGTGGGACTCGTTCCCCTGGTCGGAAGTAGACGACGAGGCGGTACTCCGTTGGAAACAGGGGCGTACCGGCGTGGGACTTGTCGATGCAGCCATGCGAGAGATGTACGTGACTGGCCATATGCATAATCGTGCTCGCATGATCGTAGCTTCATATCTGACCAAGCACATGATGAAACACTGGCGAATTGGCCAGAAGTGGTTTGAGGACTGCCTGATCGACTGGGACCCAGCTGCAAACGCTATGGGATGGCAGTGGGTTGCGGGTTCCGGGCCGGATGCCGCACCATACTTCCGCATTTTCAACCCAGAGACGCAGGCTCAAAAGTTCGACCCGGGGGAGCGCTACATTCAAAGGTTTGTGGCCGAGATCGCGCCGGAGCCTGGCCCCGAGGCGCTGGCCTTTTTCGACGTGTGCCCGCGCATCTGGGGATTATCCCCGAATGATCGTTACCCGAAGCCGATTGTCGGACTCGCTGAAGGACGGCTTCGGGCACTGGCAGCTTACCAGGCTCGTTCATTTTGAGGTCAGCCAAAGCACCCAGTTCGGTATCGTGCTGAAGTGGCGCTGTCGGAAGGATAGACCACGGTCGTCGTTCGCCTGCCTCTGCGCTGAAGGGAGGACGCAATTATCAATTCTGTAAGGGGATATAGCTTGCAGAATGCCGCTGAAATCAACAATCGAGCCGAAATCGGCCTTTCAGACTGGTTTCCTCTGACAAGTACCATTCGATGTTCCGCGCTTCTCGTCCGTCTTAGCTCCTTAAAGGCTACGATGAAACAGAACCCCTCGGGTCTTCAAATCCTCAAATCTGTCCCACAGGTGCTGATATCAAACACTGTGGCAAGAAACCGTGAAAGCGTTTAACCCCGTTTGGCAGGACAATTACCACTCCAGATCAGTCAGATGTCTGGACGCCCAGGGTCTTCAGGCGTTTCGCCTGACGAGATGCAAGAGCATCGATTTCCTCAACGGTTTCAAGCGTCAGGCCTACGCCTGGTTTGCGGATGGTCGAGTGGGCGATGATACCTTGTTTGGCGAGCGTATACTTTCGGATTGCCAACCCCAGGCCAGGCTGTGCCTCGTATCGGATCATGGGCATATAGGCATCAAAGATATCACGAGCTCGCTCGAGATCGCCGGATGAGAAAGCTTTCAGAACCTGAGCCATCATTTCAGGGTACCCGAAGCCTGTCATGGCTCCATCGGCACCGCGCAATAGCTCTTCAAGCAGGTACATTCCGCCATTGCCGCAAAGAATCGATATGCGCCGGGACCCTGCATCGGAAGCTTTGCGAAGCGCGGTGATTTTTTCCAGCCCGGGCCAGTCCTCGTGCTTGAGCATTACACAAGTAGGGCAGTCTTCGACGATCTTCAGGATGACTGAGGGCGAGATTTGAACGCCCGTAACCAGCGGAAAATCCTGCAGTACGAATGGGGCTTCGCCCAGAGCTTCGGCCGTATTGTGGTAATAGCTGATAATCTGCGCATCCGTGCGCAGGGATGGGGTCGGAGCCACCATGACGCCGGCCGCGCCAGCATTCATCGCTTGATTGCTGAGCTCGGTCATGGCCGCAAATCCGCCGGCTGACACGCCAACAATGACGGGGACCGCGCTACGCGAGATGACACGCTGGACGATGGCCACAGATTCGGCGGCTGTTAGTTTGCCAGCCTCACCCATCATGCCCAGAATGGTCAGACCATTGGCGCCTTTTTCGATGTATGCGTCGACCATACGGTCGATACTGGCGAAATCCACCTCGCCATCGGGCAGGAAAGGTGTAGCTGCAATAGTAAATATGCCCCTTGTGGTTTCATCAAGCATGATCTGGCCTTTGAGATTTGTGAGAGAGCCCAAGGGCGATTTGACCAAGCGCTAAGCTGACGGCGGCCTGAGAAGGCTCTACCACCGGCAGGCCGGTCGCGTTCTGTAGCTCGGTTCGGTAATTGGCCATGCCCGCACATCCCATGATAAGAACATCTGCCCCGTCGTCGTCGCGCAGGCGTTTTCCGGTAGCAATCATGGCGCCGAGGGTTTTGTCAGCATCTGTAAGCTCGGCTACTCCTAGTCCAAGGGCACGGTCCCCGGCAAGTCGGTCAAGGACCCCCATTGCCCCGAAGGCCCTCAGGTGGCGCGGGATGGACGACGTTAGGATGGCGATGACGCCGAATCTTTGTCCCAGGGTCAAAGCAGTGATTACTGACGCTTCCTGAATGCCGACCACGGGAAGGGAGGTCTGGTCACGCAAAGCGTGGAGCCCCGGGTCGCCAAAGCAGGCGATGACATAGCCGGCCGCGTCGCTCTGAGCGGCAGCCAGCGCCAACATCGGTCCGATGGTCAGATCGGCCTGTCTCTGGCTTTCGATGCCCGGCGGGCCTTCGGACAATGTCAGACACCGGATCGGAATACCGAACCCGCGCAGGGGATCGATTGCCGCGTCAATTCCATTCGTGACAATGTGCGAAGAGTTGGGGTTTATGACTATCAGTGTATTCATGCGCCGGGCCTTGTCGCTGACTGTATCTCGATCTGATACCCCTCCGGATCACTGAAGACGAAGGCTTGAATTCCAAGTTCATCATTGACGAATAACTTTGAGAGATTGCTCAAAGTCTTGGACTGCGCATAGGCATACCAATCATTCACCTGTGGAACCCGGATGCACAATTGCACTGGTTTCAACTCGGTCCATTTGTTCATGCCCCTTGTCTCATCAACCAATCCGACATGAGCACCGGGACAGATTTCGTAGATCTTGCACCAACCCTGATCGATCACAAGTGGCAGTCCCAGGATGTCTTCGTAAAACAGCATCGCCGCTGGCAGGTCGCGGTAGTAGAAGAACGTTATTGCCAACTGGTTGGCAGCGCCGGGTCGGTTCATGATGTTTAAGTTCGCTCTGGGTTGCCGGTCGGTCTGGTTGCCAGTTCCGGTCGTTTGATCCATTGGCCGCTGCCAGGTGTTCCGTAAAATTGGCCGTTTTTTGCAATGGTTCGCCCACGCAGTATTACATGCTCTGGCCAGCCAACTACGGTGCGGCCCTCCCACGGATTATATCCAACATTGTCGTGCAGATCGTTGGCTCCATAGGTTACTTTCTTCTCTGGGTCCCAGATAACAAGATCGGCGTCCATACCTTCTGCGATTGCACCTTTGTTTGTCAGGCCATAGATACGGGCCGGATTTGTTGATGTGAGCTGAACGAAGGCTTCCGGCCCTGACTGGCCTTTCGAAACCATCGCATCGAACATCAGGGCCAGCCGGGTCTCCAATCCAGGCAAGCCGTTGGCAATCTGGTGGAACCCAGGGTTTTGGCCGGCTGCAAGTTTTCCGCTTTCATCAAATCGGTAAGGGGCGTGATCAGAGGAGACGAGGCTGAGAGTGCCATCGTTTAACGCAGACCATAATGCTTCCTGATCTGCCGCTGAGCGTTGCGGCGGGGAACACATCCACTTCGCCCCTTCCAATCCGGGCCTGTCGAGCACATCGGCCGTCATGAACAGATAATGCGGGCAGGTTTCTGCCCATACCGGCGTACTCCGCGCCCGGGCATTGCGGATCGCGGCAACTGCTTCTGCGGTGGAGATGTGGAACAACATTACGGGCTGGTCGAGATATTCGGAGAAGCGGCAGATACGTTCGACAGCTTCTATTTCCGCCATCCTGGGCCGCGACCGGGCGTGGTCCCTGGGGGCGGTGTGCCCGGTCCTGATCAACTCGTCTTTCGCTTGGGCAATGATGGCGTCATTCTCAGCGTGAACACATACGAGCGCTCCATTTTGTCGAGCCAGCGACAAGATTTTCAGAATTTCTGCATCGCTGAGCTGAATATTGTAGGTGGTAAATACCTTGAGCGACCTGTGCCCCCCGGCGATGAGCGCTGCCAAATCAGCGTCGAAATTCGGAGCTCCAGTATCTGTGATCGTGATGTGAAAGGCGTAATCGATCATTGCGCCGCGGGTGGCGCGAATGGCATAGTCGGACACCGTCTCTGCGAGCGGCTGCTGCTTGGATTGAGCGGCAAATGAAATGACGCTTGTGGTTCCACCGATCGCTGCAGATTTTGTCGCAGTCTCAAACGTGTCGGCGTTCCATTGGCCCATACCAGACATCTGTTCAATGTGCGCATGTGTGTCGACGCCGCCAGGCATTACCAGCTTGCCCATTGCGGAGACTTCTTCTTTCGCGGCACTGATTGGCTTGCCGACAGATACGATACTGTGTCCGACGACCGCCAGATCACCCTCGACAACCCCGTCAGCGGTAAAAACCCGGCCGTCGCGTATCACTAGGTCTATTTCGACGGACATTGGACTTTGCCTTTTTTAGGGGACAAGGGGGCTGCGCCCAGCTTGCCTCTATTTTCAATTCATGCAAGGCATTATCACTGCGAGGGTATCGTTAGCTAATTGAAATAATTAGAATTTGCCTGCTGGGAACAGCGCGCCGTCTATCTATTGGGCTCGAACTGAAGTGTTAAGGGCCGTTATGTTAAATCAGCCATACTCCTGCAGCGCGCGAATGGAGAAAGTTCATACACTGGGTCCGGCGGACTATTGCAAACCCATACCTTTTTCCGGGAAACAGGTCGCCTTTTGACCATTGGCTTCCTGCCAGCGCCCGATGGAACGTCTGGTCTTGAAGCCCGGCAGACCGTCGACCCCGCCGACATCGTGGCCTTGCTTTTCGAGCGAGCGTTGCATCGCCGCAATGTCCGAACGGTAAAGTTTGTCGATTGCAGCCCAGCGGGCAGAGAAGTCTCCAACACCGTATTGAATCCGATCTCCGACATGACCCACAAAGAGCGCATAGAGATCACTCATGTTGTAATCTTTGAGTACGTAGAAATTGGGGGTCACGATGAAGGCAGGACCGTTGCGACCCGCAGGCATCAGCAGGTAGCCCTCATTACGCCTTTCATGGTCAGGGAACGGGCGCCCTGAAACGCGCTCGATGCCTATCTCCTCCCATCTGGAGATACTGCGCCCCTGATCGGGCCCCTCCAGCGCGCAGGAGACAGAAGAAGGGACAGTGACCTCGAACCCCCAGTCCCGACCGCTCACCCATCCATGTTGATCGAGGTAGGCGCCGATGGAGGCAATCGTGTCGGCTTCTGAAGTCCAGATATCAGCGTGTCCATCACCATCTCCATCGGCCGCATATTGCAGGAAACTGGAAGGCATAAACTGTGGCTGCCCAAGTGCGCCGGCCCAACTGCTCCTCATTGCACCACTTGGAACATGGCCTTCCTGTGCGATCTGAAGAGCCGCGATAAGCTCGTCTTCGAAGTAATCCTTGCGGGCACTCATGAAAGCCTTCGTGCCCAGAACCTGAAAGGTATTGTGGGGAATGGCGACGCGTCCATACCCGCTTTCGCGGCCCCAGATTGCAAGAATGATACGGCCGGGAACGCCGGTTCTTTTTTCTACTGAATCGAGAGTGCTGGCGTACTTTTCTGCCATCTGGCGGCCGACAGATGTCGCACTGTCCACGGAACCGCGGTTGAAATATCTGTCAGGGGAACCGAACTCAGCCTGTTGCTGCTTCTGAGGCACTTCGGCCTTTGATCCCGGCGGAACGAGATCTGGCAGTTCCCAGTTCAGAGTGACACCTGAGAAAGCCAGATCGAATGTATTTTTGGAGACGCCTCTGGATCTGGCTTGCGGCCAGATAGTCTTAACAAGCCAGCTCTGATATTGCTTCTCTAAAGCTGCCTTGCTCTGAGCCTGCGCCTGTGTTGCCAGAAGCAAAAGAGATAAGAAGAGGGCGCCGAGCTGCTTCAATGCAATCCTGCAGGTCTGAAGGGATACGTTGTTGTTGCGATTAGCTTTTGAGATACCGATGGGTCGATCATATTTGCCGAATATCCGCTTTAAAAGCCCTTGTCGGGCGATGTGATTGCGGTATCTGGGAGCGACAGGCATCGATCAATCACGAGGATTGGTCGGTCACAAGGTTGAATTTCTCAAGCTCTTCCCTGACCAGGATATAGATTTCATCTGGCGGCGTCTGAAGCGCGAACACAAGAAGCGTTGGGTCTATGCCCATTTCAGACAGGTAACTCAGGGTCTCGCCCTGGCCGTACTGGATTGTTTCTACGGCCCAGTAAGCTGGCAAGTATCTCGGCGTATCAAAGTAGTGTTGGTGTAGGCCGACGATCCCCTCTTCGGCTACCGTTCGACCGACCCCGCCAGCAAGAATGTATGGGCAAGCCGACATACAGATCGCACCGTTGGGGATCAATGTATTGAGACCCTGGTTACGTACAGAGCGGCCAATCTCCAGCGCGTCGTAGACGGACCCACCCTGACTGTGCAGAGCGACAATTTCTGGCTTTACCTTCAGACTGTCCCAATACGCCAGAAAGCGAACTGCGTCTCCTTCCTGAAT
>JAHEAO010000115.1 GCA_024642725.1 Paracoccaceae bacterium
TGCCAGTCTGGATCGGCATGGCAATCGTGTTCGCACTGTCGATCATCTACAAGCGGAGGCTTGGTCTTTACGGAAAGCTCTTCGACTCCACGATCGGGATGTTTGGCTTCGCAATCGTCCTGTTCTGGTTCTTTACCGCCATCTTCGCTGACATGATTGCCATGTATGACCCGCTGACCGTTGTCTCGGGGATGAAGAACAAGGTGCCCGGCACCCCCCTGACGGACGGGTCCGGTTATTACCTGCTGGGCGGCGACAATCTGGCACGCGATGTCTTCAGCCGAATGGTGATGGGGGCACGAGAAGTGCTGATCATCGCACCGGCCGCGACGCTGTTTGCCTTCATGGTCGGGATCACGCTCGGTCTGCCGGCTGGCTATTTTGGCGGACGCCTCGACACCTTCCTGTCGTTTCTCGCCAACCTCGTGCTGGCCTTCCCGGTGATCTTGCTTTTCTACCTCTTGGTGACGCCAGAAATCGTCGAGACCGGTATCCCTAAATATCTCGCGGCGGTCCTGTTCCTGTTCCCGATCATCTTCTTGGTGATCCTGTTCAACAGCCGGTTCTTCGTCGATCCGAAGAAACGCAACATCTACCTTGCGATCACGCTGGTTCTCGGCTTCTGGATCTACCTTGGCCTTGCTTGGAACGCCGACCCCTTGGGCATCATCTCGATGCAGCCCAACATCCTGATCGTTTTCGTTTCGGTGGTCTTCGTCAACTCGCCGACTGTCTTCCGGATCGTCCGGGGCATCGTGCTGGACATCAAGACACGCGACTACGTGGCAGCGGGCCAGACCCGTGGCGAAGGCCCGTGGTACATCATGCTGTGGGAAATCCTGCCGAACGCACGCGGTCCGCTGATCGTCGATTTCTGCCTCAGGATCGGCTACACCACGATCCTTCTGGGAACCTTGGGCTTCTTCGGTCTCGGCGTATCGCCCGACAGCCCGGACTGGGGCTCCACGATCAACGAAGGCCGACGCCTGCTGTCGATCTACCCGCATCCGGCACTTGTGCCCGCGCTGGCGCTGATGAGCCTCGTTCTCGGGCTCAACCTGCTGGCCGACGGCCTGCGTGAAGAAAGCCTGAGGGACTGACCGTGGCAAAACGTAACATAATGGGCTTACGCCCCCGTACAAAACGTACATTTCCGGATGCACAGAACGTACAAACGACTGGAGTTTCGACATGAGCGAACCCTATGACGGCCCGATCCTCGAGATAGAAAACCTGTCGATTTCGTTCTTCACCCGACTTCGCGAAATCCCTGCCGTGATGGACTTCTCCTGCACCGTTATGCCGGGCGAAGCGATGGGGCTTGTCGGGGAATCCGGTTGCGGCAAATCCACCGTGGCACTGGGCGTCATGCAGGACCTTGGCGTCAACGGTCGTATCGTCGGCGGCTCGATCAAGTTCAAGGGCCGCGACCTGAACAAGATGACGAACGAAGAACTGCGGAAAATCCGCGGATCCGAAATTGCCATGATTTATCAAGAACCTATGGCAAGCCTCAACCCGGCCATGAAGATCGGCAAGCAGCTGATGGAAGTGCCAATGATCCACGAAGGGACCAGCGCCGATGAGGCCTACAAGATGGCCCTTCAGGTCGTCACCGACGTGAAGCTGCCCGACCCGGAGCGAATTCTGAAGGCCTATCCGCACCAGCTTTCCGGTGGCCAGCAGCAGCGGATCGTCATCGCGATGGCATTGATGTCGAAGCCCGCGCTGCTGATCCTCGATGAACCCACAACCGCCCTCGACGTGACTGTAGAGGCCGGGATCGTCGAACTCGTCAAAGATCTCGGGAAAAAATACGGCACGTCAATGTTGTTTATTTCCCATAACTTAGGGCTCGTTCTTGAGACGTGTGACAGGCTCTGCGTGATGTATTCCGGCGAAGCGGTTGAAACCGGTTCGATCCACGATGTCTTCGACGAGATGCAGCATCCCTACACTCAGGCGCTGTTCCGTTCGATCCCACTGCCCGGCGCAGACAAGAACGCGAGCCCCCTGGTTGCAATACCCGGCAACTTCCCCCTGCCCCATGAACGCCCGCCCGGATGCAATTTCGGTCCGCGCTGTGATTATTTCGAGGCAGGCCGCTGCGATGCTCAGGACATCCGAATGGCAAACGTGCCGGGCAATGACCGGCATCAGTCCCGCTGCGTCAAGTTTCAGGAAATCGACTGGAACGCACCACTTAAAGCCAAGAAAACATTCAAGAAAGCCGAACCTGGAAAGGTCGTTCTTCGGATGGAAGACCTTAAGAAATACTATGAGGTGTCGGCCAACAAGATGTTCGGAGGTGGCGAGTCGAAGGTGGTCAAAGCCAACGAGACCCTGTCTTTCGAAGCACGAGAATCCGAGACGCTCGCAATTGTTGGCGAATCCGGATGCGGAAAATCGACCTTTGCAAAGGTTCTGATGGGGCTGGAAACGGCGACATCCGGCAAGATTCTTTTGTACGGTCAGGACATTCAGGACACTCCGATCGAACAACGCACCACCGAAACCGTTTCGGGCGTCCAAATGGTCTTTCAGAACCCATTTGACACGCTCAACCCCTCCTCCACGGTCGGACGCCAGATCATTCGGGCTCTTGAAATATTTGGCGAAGGCAACAGCGACGCGGAGCGCCGAGAACGCATGCTGGAGCTACTCGACCTTGTGAAACTGCCCCGGGCGTTTGCTGACCGGATGCCACGGCAATTGTCAGGTGGCCAGAAGCAACGCGTTGGAATTGCTCGTGCTTTTGCGGGCGGCGCAAAGATTGTCGTGGCCGATGAACCCGTTTCCGCGCTTGATGTTTCGGTGCAGGCGGCCGTCACCGACCTGTTGATGGAGATCCAACGCCAAAATCAGACCACGCTTCTTTTCATTAGCCATGACCTGTCGATCGTTCGCTATCTCTCGGACCGGGTAATGGTAATGTACCTCGGGCATGTGGTGGAGCTAGGGACAACGGATCAGGTATTCTCGCCGCCTTATCACCCCTATACCGAGGCGCTGCTCTCAGCGGTTCCAATTGCCGACACCCGCGTGAAGAAAAAGCGCATCGTCCTGGAAGGTGACATTCCATCCGCGATGAACCCTCCGCCGGGCTGCCCCTTCCAGACCCGCTGCCGCTGGAAGAGCAAGGTTTCGGGCAATCTCTGCGAAACTGAGATGCCACCGGTCCGCAAGCTGGCGGGCGACCATCAGATCAAATGCCATCTGTCGGATGAGCAATTCGCCAGCATGGAGCCGGTGATTGAAATCGCGGCCGAATAGCCACCTCTTGTGAAGACCTTCTACGAAAAGCCCCGAAGTGTCCTACGGGGCTTTTCAGCTTCCCCAGATGACCTTGACGTAGTTCTGGGTCTCTTGGTACGGCGGCACGCCTGCGTGCTTCTCGACCGCCTCCGGCCCTGCATTGTAAGCCGCAAGCGCAAGACGCCAATTGCCGAATTTATCGTACATCATCCGCAAATAGCGCGCGCCGCCATCAAGGTTCGCCTTTGGATCATGCGGATCGACCCGCATCAGCCGCGCGGTGTCGGGCATTAGCTGAGCCAGACCCAAGGCACCTTTGGGAGATTTTGCGTATCTGTTCCAGCCGCTCTCCTGCTGCACCAGCCGCAAGAAGAGATCGGTCGGCACACCATGCCGCATGGCCGCGGTTTTCGCCTCTTCTAGGTATTCACCCTTGTAGCTTCCACCGTAGCGCAACCCTGTCCCCTCGGTATCGCCGGCGCGTTTCGGCTGCAATCGGACCGAGTCGGAGTATTGAGTGGCGGCACGATTATCAAGGACGCTGAGTTGAGACTGGAACAACGCGGCTCGCGACCGCGTCGAAAGCGTCAGGTCGGCGGCATGGCCGACTGTGACCATCGCGCAACCGCATATTGTCGCGGAGATAAGTAGCTTTCGCATCGCCTCACCCAGAACTCTCTGTTCTCCCTATCAAATCCAGCTAGAAAATCCAGCCCTCTTGATCTGACGACAGCCAGCTACGATGCGGCCGCCGCAGGAATTAACGGCTCTTGCATCAGGTCTTCAACCAACAGGCTGACCAGTTGACTGCGCCCCGACACACCTGCCTTGCGATAAATTGCATTCAGATGTGCCTTGATCGTACCCTCTCTGGAGCCCCGAAGAACTGCAATTTCAGAAATGCTCATTCCCTTAAGAACGAAAGCCGCGACATCCTCTTCGGTGGGAGTCAGCGCCCAAGACCGGAAATAATCGTTCATCACCTTGCTCAGTTTGCCCGATGCAATCGACAAGCCGCGCTCTGTACTGGCTTGCCGATGCAGGATCGCACTGAGGAACTGGATTTCCACGAGGATCCCCAAAACCAACAGGACCGCCGCAAACGCTTCTATCGTCAGATGAAAATCGACCCAGAAGCTCGGGCTCTCAGAAAGGTAGTCGGCCACGACATCAGACAGAAAGAACAAAGCGCACAGGCTTTGAAGAACGATCAGGACGACGAGCGTCAGACCGTATCGAGACTGCATTAGGGTTTTCATCAACTCTCCGGAGATTCAGTCCTTACGGTCTTGTATCCGGTTATCATGGCCTTCGGCAAATTGACATGCAGACGCAGGCTTTCAAGTATGACGGCTGCAACATGGACGACGACCGAAAGTTCGGCCCAGCTCACCAGTGCCTCGTGCGTGTCCTCAACCCATCCAACGCCCCAGTAGGTCGAGGTCGTCATCATCCAGCCGGTGACAGCGATGGCCATGATCGACAGCAGCAGGTTGTAGATCATCAGCGCCCCAAGCGGGGAATGACCGAGATGGACTCTCTTTTCGCCGCGAAGCATCTCCCCTGCCTGTCCAATGGCGGCCGAGGGATCCGGTGGAAAGCTACTGAACAGCGCATATCTCGGCCCTATGATGCCCCAAAGCACCCGGAAGCCGATAAGACCGAGCACGGCATAGCCAACGACTTCGTGTAGATTGGCCTCGCCATCAATCAAAAGAGCATTCGCGGTAAAGCCAGCGACGAGAGACCAGTGAAAGGTCCGCAGCAGCGGATCCCATACCTTGTGAGAACTCATGATCAGGTCCTAGTTTAAGCTAAAGGAGAAGACGTTTGGCCGCGTATCGATCTGGGGGGAAGCCGAACGGATACGCGGCCAGATTCAAGGTTAGTCGGCTGCTTTGATCTGGGCGATCTTCATGTCGGGACCGACATAGATCTCATATCGCTGCCCGTCTTTAAGGACATAGGCCTCGATCATGCCGTCTTCCATATCAAGTTTGCGCACCTCGTAACCTTGCGCCACGAGCATTTCCGTAACGGCCGCCTGCTGCTCTGCGGACAGAGAGTTGCTGGCTAGCGCGCTCATCGGAGCCAGAAGAACTGAGAGGCCGAATGCCATTGCGGTGAGAGTATTGCGTGTCATGTTTTGGTCCTTTGATCGCTGTGACGCCTTCGCGCCAGGGATTGGCCGAAAGCTTGAAACGGATATCGACAGGAAAGGACCTGGATGGAACTGAACTTAGGTTAGTGTCAGAGTGTCATGGCCCGCAGTTGGATGCTCTATATCGCAAGTTTAGCACCGATCTTGGCGCCCATCTCGAAACATTAACCTTTCCTTCAAGCTGTGCGGGTGGTGTAACCGTGTCTGAAATTCAGAAAAGATTCGTCGGAGGGCCAGAATGGCGGGATCGGTTAACAAGGTAATCATCGTAGGCAACCTAGGCCGCGACCCGGAGGTGAGGACATTCCAGAATGGCGGGAAGGTGTGCAACCTGCGGATTGCCACCTCCGAAAACTGGAAAGATCGGACTACGGGCGAACGCAAGGAACGCACCGAATGGCATTCCGTCGCGATTTTCTCGGAACCTCTGGCGCGGATCGCGGAACAGTATCTCAAGAA
>JAHEAO010000051.1 GCA_024642725.1 Paracoccaceae bacterium
CCCGGTCCTGACCGGGGTTCTCTACCGCGCCGGGTTCAAGGGCGGCGACCAGGAGCGCGACGGGCTGTCTAAGTCGCAGAAGACGCAGCTCTGCGAGGCGGGGTTCTCCAGCGCCCGTTACATTGATTTCGGCAAGCACGCGACCTATGACTCCACGCGCTGCGACGCGGGATCGCTGACCTACGCTCCGGGTAAATCGACTCGCCCGGCCGAGGTGATGCAGGCCATACACGACATCATCAAGAAGCCCGACAGCGGCCCGATGCTGGTTCATTGTATGTGGGGTGTGCATTCGTCGGGGGCCATCTCGGCCATGGCGCTGGTGCAGTTCTGCGGCTGGAGCGAGGATCGCGCCAAGGCCTATTGGAACACAGCACGCAACGAGGCGCCCTGTTCGGATGGCTGCGACGCCTGGATCGACCACCATTTCGACACCTTCGAATTCAATCCCGCACTGAAGATCTCGGACGCGGAACGCTTTGCAATCTGCCCGAAATGAGGTGCGTTCCCATGATCCGATTCATCCAGCGCGCCACATGCCTCATCCTCTCCTCCGCGCTCGCCCTACCAGCGGCCGCCAGCGATGCTGTGCGGGGAGAAACGTCGACCTTCCAGAGCCCGAACGGTGTCACGGAGCGCTGCGTGCGGATCTCGCGCATGCCAAGTGCGGTCTATTCCGAGAAGGACCTCAAGACCGAGGCGGAATATTGCGGGATCGACTTCCACGCCCCCGATATCGCGCTCTGCCCCAAGACCTACAGCACGAGCCCCGGCGTGATCGTCCACGATATCTCCGGGGGGCGCTATGCCAACAACCGGCAGGAGTTCGAGCGAATGGCCTGCCCGGAAGGCAAGCCGGCCAAAGATCTCTCCGCGGGTGAGATAGCCAAGTTCAAACCGACGATGAACGCGCGCGGCACCTCCGGCACCTTCTCGCCTTCGCCGCTGCTCTATTACCACTTTTCGCGCTATTTTGAGGCCGATCTCGAAGTACCACCGGCGGTCTGGCGCAGCATGGACCGGGCGGCGCATCTTAGCGAGGTCGCGCGTCCGGGGCTGGCCCAGTCGGGGCACAACCATTCCTCTGGGATGAACAATGCGGGCTGGCAGGTTCTGGTCGACGCGGACACCGATCCCGACAGCTATTCGCCCACCGACGAGCTGTTTACCGGCGACCGCACCGCGATCTACGGCGCGCTCCTGTCCAGCCCGGGGTCGCGCTACAACTCGGCCGTTAACGGCACCCGCAAATCCGGCTGGGGCAAGGGTCAGAACCTTGATTTCCAAGAGACCGCGCCCTATCTGGCGCTGCGCTCCGGCAAAGCTCTGCCGGAGGCGATTGCCGAGGGAATCGCGGGCGCGATCCGCGATCCCCAGATCAAGCGGGACATGGGCGCGGATGTCGATCCGAGGCAGATCGCCTTCTGGATGACCGACATCGCCAATATCGTCCTTCTGGATTTCATCTTCAGCCAGCAGGACCGGATCGGCAATATCGACTACAATGGGCAGTGGATGTGGGTCGAGGCGGGCGAGTTGAAACACCGCAAGGTGGACAGCCACGACAACGGATCCGCCCCGGCCCCCGGCGCCATCCGGCTGCAGCGCACGCATCTCAATGACAACGACGCAGGCGGGCGCGTCGAATATGCGAATTATGCGAAATCGACGCAGATGCTGGAAAAGCTGAGGCATTTTCCGGCGACCACCTATCGCAAGCTGATGGCGCTGAACGCCGATTTGCAGGGGGAGGGTTTGCTCCATGCCTATGTCCGCGAGAGTTTCGGCCTCGATCAACGGCAGGTCCGCCAGATCGTCGAGAACGCGGCGCTGGCCGCTGACATCCTCTCGGCGATCTGCACGCGCGGCGAGCTTCAATTCGACCTCGACCCCGAGTCATTCTTCCTCGACGGCGCCGTGACGCCGGTGGCATTGGAGTGCGGCGGATGACGCTCGGCAGGCGCAGCTTTCTTGCCGGGACCACGGCGCTCTGGACCGCGCGCCACGTCGTGGCCGACGCAAGACCTGTGCGGATTGCCGTGATCTCGGACCTCAACGGCTCCTACGGTTCCACCGGTTATTCCGCTGACGTGGACCGCGCGATTGCGGCGATCCGTGCGGCCAGCCCCGATCTCGTGATCTGTGCGGGCGACATGGTGGCGGGCCAGCGCCCGTCGCCGCGCCTGACCGAGGATGAGATCCTGCCGATGTGGGACGCGTTTCACGCGCAGGTGAGCGAGCCCCTCGCGGCATCAGTTATCCCGCTTCTGGTCACTCCCGGCAACCACGATGCCTCGGCCTATCCGGGGTTCGAGCGGGAGCGGCAGATCTTCGACAGTGTATGGACGAAGCGGGCTCCCGACGTCACGCTCCTCGACGGTGAACGCTATCCCTTCCGTTACGCCGCCTCGCACCGCGATGCGCTCTTCATCGGCTTGGACATCACGGTTCCCGGCCCCTTGCCCGTCGAGGAAACGGAGTGGCTCGCAGAACTCATGCGCGAGGAGGTTCCGAGGCACAGGGCGTGTCTCGTCTTCGGCCATCTGCCGATATGGCCGGTGGCCCGGGGGCGCGAATGCGATGTGATCGGCGATCCCGCCTTCGAGGCACTTCTGGCGCAAGGCGGCGCAAACCTCTATCTCAGCGGGCATCATCACGCCTATTATCCGTTCCGCTCCGGCGGCCTGCTGCAGGTCTCCCAGGCCTGCCTCGGCAGCGGGCCACGCAGATTGCTGGGCACCGGGGACCCTGCCTTGAAAGGCTTCGGCCTGATCGAAGTCGACGCGGCCGGGACCGTCCGGGAACAGGCGCTGGCCGCTCCGAACTTCGATGCTCCGATCGCGTTAACCGACCTGCCGGACTCCATTTCCCACAGAGGTCACAGGATAGTTAGAAGAGATATCCCTGCCTGACGCATCGCCAGGCATCCATGGCGCAGCAGCCCGCAGAGCCCACAATGCCACAGACTCCACGTGTCAGGCGAAGCGTCGTCAAAGCCAAACACGACCGTTCTTTCCAAACGGACTGAAGTGGACGCAACGAGGGACGATATTGAGCGATCGAAACATAAACATGTGCTGCACAGGACACAAACCATCCAATTGAAATTTATAGATAATCGCCACCATCCATCATGGGCGCGACGGATAAACGGGACACCAAGGTTGCCGCGTTCTTAGGCATTCAAATCTCCTTTGCTGGACGACAGATCGGGTTCGGCCGGTCTCGAACTTAAGGCCCAGACCAACGCACAGTTTCCAGTCAGCAGATAGGACTGGCACGACGGATTTGGGACTCTGCCTGCATCCAAAGGAAAATGTTGCCAGATCGGAGGTCAAGCGTGCATCCTGCCCTGTAGGGGAGTGAGGATCAACTGATGTCGACTGAAGGACGCTCTGGAAGGCGCGCCCAAAGGCGGCACCAGCCAATAACAAAATCTGAGCTTGGCGACAGACGGGAATTCAGGCGCCGAACGTCCGGCGGAAGGGAGAAGATGCAATGCAGCGTACTGGCGTAATCGGGCTGGGCGACATGGGCAGCGGACTGGCCAAAAACCTGATTGGAAAGGGGTTTCAAACCACCGGCTTCGATCTGAGCGATGCCCGAATGTCGGCTTTTGTCGCCATGGGGGGCAAGCCCGCGCAATCCGTGGCCGAGGTCGGCGCGCATGCAGATGCCGTCTATGTTATGGTAATGAACGGCGATCAGGCGAAATCCGTTATCCTTGGCAGTGACGGTTTGGCGGCGAACATGGAGGCCGGTGGCGTCGTGATCCTGACGGCCACGATCAAGCCTTCCGAAGCGCGCGAGATCGCCATGGCTCTGGATGGATCAGGCATTCACATGATTGACAGCCCGGTTTCAGGGGGCTTTCCCGGCGCGCAGTCCGGCACCCTAACGATGATGGCGGCAGGCTCCCCCGAGGTGTTGGAACGCTACAGACCGGTGATGGAGGCCGTATCCAAGACGATCCACCGGGTCGGCGAAAACGCCGGCGACGGACAGGTGATGAAATCCTGCCTTCAATCTCTGATTGGCTCTATTTTCGGCGCCACATTCGAGGCCGCCGCTCTCGCAGCCAAGGCCGGTGTCTCAGGCCAGGCCCTATTTGATGTATTTTCGACCTCGGGTGCGGGATGCGGAGTGGCCAATACTGCCCTTGAAAACATCATCGACCGCAGATTCGAAGGCACGGGTTCGGGAATTGGCACGATGCACAAGGACCTGACCATTTCCCTGGATCTGGCAGAACAACTGGGCGTGCCGTTGTTCATGGCCTCGACCGCGATGCAGATATTCCATCAGGGCAAGACCAAGTACCCGCAAGGAGACAATTGGGTCTGCACCCGAATAATGGAAGACATCGTCGGCGCTGAACTTCACCGCTGATCAGGAGGACGAGATGAAACTTGGTGTGATCTGTGACGGCATCAGCCGGGACCTGAAGCATGCAGTCGATGTCATGGACGAATTTGGTCTGGACTTTGCCGAGTTGCAATTTGTCGGTAACACGGAGGTTGGTGATCATTCCGCAAGTGAAATCCGTGAGATCGACGTGCTCTTGAAAGACCGGGGAAAATCGGTTTCCTGCCTGAGCCGACATATCTTTGCCGGGATGACAGTTGCGAACACCGCTGGCGATGAACTGCACAAGAAACACATGGATGCACTCCGGCGCGTCATCGACATGGCTCACACCGTCGGCAGCCCCCTGGTGAGGATCATGACACCAAAGAAAGAGCAGATCCTTTGGGGACATGGCGGCGCGGAGAAATGGAACGTGGCCAAGGGCGCATGGGACGCGATGTTGCCTCTCATTGCCCCCGCGATAGACGTTGCAAAGGACGCGGGTATCACCTTGGTCGTTGAAACCGGCAACGGCACGATGGTGAATTCGAACTATACCGGTCGCAAACTGATCGATGATCTGGACGCCAAGGGCACGCTAATGGTGCTTTGGGATCCGGCCAACAACTGCTGGTGTCACGAACAGGCCTATCCTGCTGGATATGATGAGGTCAAAGACGGGTACCTCGGTCACATACATATCAAGGACGTCAACGTGGACACGCCGCGCGCGACCCTTGAAGTCCGGCGCATGGGTGAAGGCCAACTGGCCGGGCAGTTCGCACCACTGGCCGATGCTCTGAGGTCGGATGGCTATGACGGCGTGATCAGTTTCGAAAGCGTCTACCACCCCGGAAACGGCAATTTTGAGGATGGATTCCGGTTGTGCATCGACCAATTCAAGGACCACTTCCAATAGTCGCTACCCGCCGAAACCTCGCTGACTTGTCGACATAGACGACCGGGGGTCCGGCGCTAGACGTAGCGGTTGATCAGGTTTTCCAGCCGTTCCTGCCGCCCGGAACGCGGTTGAGGGTCGATGTTCTCGGCTTCGACGCGATCTGCGATGCTGGCAAGGTCGCCTTCTTCGAGCATGGCACGATTGGCTTCTTCGTCCCAGCCCGCATAGCGCGCGGCACGAGCGGCCTCCAGTTTACCGTCTTCCAGCATCCTTGCCGCCGCCTTGAGGGCACGGGCACAAACATCCATCCCGCCAACATGGGCGAGAATTAGATCTTCCGGATCAAGGCTTTGCCGACGAATCTTCGAGTCAAAATTCGTGCCACCAGTGGTAAATCCGCCCATCTGAAGAATCTCGTAATAGGCCAACATGACTTCCGGCACATTATTGGGGAACTGATCGGTGTCCCAGCCTGACTGGTAGTCGTTTCTATTGATATCGATTGACCCGAGAATTCCGAGCGCGCGCGCCAGAGCCAGTTCGTGTTCGAAGGAATGTCCGGCAAGGATCGCATGACCCTGTTCAATATTGACCTTGACCTCATCTTCCAGACCGAAACGCTTGAGGAAGCCATAGACCGTGGCGACGTCATAGTCGTACTGGTGCTTGGAGGGTTCCTGCGGCTTCGGTTCGATCAGGATCGTGCCCTTGAAGCCGATCTTGTGTTTGTATTCCACCACCATCCTGAGGAAGCGTCCGGCCTGTTCCGACTCTTGGGAAAGGTCGGTATTGATCAGAGTTTCGTAGCCCTCGCGCCCGCCCCAAAGCACATAATTCGCGCCGCCAAGCTTCAGCGTTGCATCCATGCAACTTTTTACGGTCGCGGCAGCATAGGCGAAAACATCGGGATCCGGGTTGGTTGCGGCCCCCGACATCCAGCGGCGGTGGCTGAACATGTTGGCGGTCCCCCAAAGTAGTCGGGTTTTCGCCGTCTCCATCTTGGATGCGAAGTAGTCGACGATTTCTTCGAGGTTCCGGCGGCTTTCGGCAAAGGTTTTTCCCTCCGGCCGAACATCCGCATCATGGAAGCAAAAGAATGGCGCATCGATAATTTCGAACATCTCAAAGGCCACATCGGCCTTCAGTTTCGCCAGCTGCATCGTGTCGCCGAACCAGGGGCGTTCAAATGTCTGCCCGCCGAAGGGGTCACCCCCGGGCCAGGCGAAACTGTGCCAATAGGCGACGGCGAAGCGCAGGTGATCCTCCATCCGGCGGCCTAGTACGACCTCATCGGCATTGTAATGGCGGAAAGCGAACTCGTTGTCGCTGTCGGGCCCCTCATACCTGACCTTTGGGATGCCTTTGAAGAAATCTGTCATGTCAGTCCTCTGATAGCGTTGCGGGCGGCGACATAGCGGGCATGGCCCGCGTTGAACGCAGCAGTAAGGGAGGGATCGGGATCAATGGTGTGATCGATTTTCGGCTGGGTGGCGACCTCGGCCCCTGCCCCGGTTGCTGCCATCAGGCCAAGACGAGCGGCGCCGAATGCACCACCAAAGTCGCCGGAGACCGGGACATCGACAGGTGTCCCAAGCGCAGTAGCGACCGCAGAGAGCCAGTAGTCAGACTTGCTGCCCCCACCGACCGCCAACAGGCGGTCGATTCGGGTCCCCGTCGCCGCAAGCGCATCACGACAGTCTCGCACCGCAAAGGTGACGCCTTCGAGAACCGCGCGGGTCGCGGCGTCGGTATCGGTTGCGTGTTCAAGACCGGTGAAAGCGCCACGGATCGCGGCATCGTTCAGCGGCGTGCGCTCTCCGCCGAGATAGGGAAGGAACGTGGCCTTGCCAGGGGGCCGCAGGCTGCCGAGCCCTCCGGTCAGCTCCTCGGGCGACTTTCCGGCAATCCTGGCGAACCAGTTCAGCGCATCAGTCGCGGCAAGGATCACGCCCATCTGGTGCCAGGTATCAGGCAAAGCATGGCAAAAAGTGTGGACGGCGGTCTCCGGGTCCGGCTGATACCCATCATTCGCGGCAAAGAGCACGCCCGATGTGCCGAGCGAGACAAACGCATGTCCGGCCGTTACGACGCCGACCCCGATCGCAGACGCTGCGTTGTCGCCGCCGCCGCCCGCCACGACAACACCCCTCGGCAGGCCCCAGCGGGTCGCCAGTTCGGGCCTGAGTTCGCCGGAAACAGCGGAACCTTCCACCAGTCGTGGCATTTGGTTGCGTTCCAATTCGGTCGCATCCAGCAATGCGTCGGACCAGTCGCGCCCTCCCGTGTCAAGCCAGCTCGTACCGGCAGCATCCGACATCTCGGCGACATGATCACCGGTCAACCAGAGTCTCAGGAAATCCTTGGGCAACAGCACTTTGGCTACTTTGTCGAAGATCTCGGGTTCATTGTTCCTGACCCAGACCAGCTTTGGCGCCGTAAAACCCGGAAAGACGATATTTCCGGTGATGGCGCGAAACTGCGGATCAGCATCAAGCGTTGCAGCTTCTGCATGGCTGCGGGTGTCGTTCCACAGGATCGAAGGACGCAAGACCTGGTCGGAGGCGTCCAGAAGTGTTGCTCCGTGCATCTGCCCCGACAGGCCAATAGCCCGAACCGCGCCCAGCCCTTCTTCCGACAGAGCGTCAAAGACAATTTCCGCCGCTGCCAACCAATCCGCTGGGGCCTGTTCCGACCAGCCGGATCTTGGCCGCGATACCGTTAGCGGAGCAATCGCTTCCGCACGGATGAACTGATCGTCATCGATCAGGATACCCTTCAGTCCCGAGGTGCCAAGATCGAGACCGATGTACATCACGCGGCCTTATCGGGTTGTTTTCCAAGAATGATCATGCCCAGAAGATCATCTTCAGTGACATCATCGACTTTGACGACGCCCACAAGCTGGCCGTTCTTCATCACCGCCGCGCGGTCGCAAAGCGCCTTCACCGCGTGGATATCATGATCGATCAGAAAGATCCCCAGCCCTTGCCGCTTCAACTCATGGATAAGTTCCGCGACCATCTGGGTTTCCTGTGGGCCGAGCGCAGCGGTCGGTTCATCCATGATCAGAATCTTGGCATTGAACAGAACCGCCCGCGCAATCGCCACCGACTGGCGCTGACCGCCCGACAGGGACTTGGCCGGCTCCTTGAAGCGCTTGAAGTTGGGGTTCAGCCTGCCCATCACCTTACGAGCCTCGGCCTCCATCGCCGCATCATCAAGAGTGCCCCACCGGGTGCGCAGTTCCCTCCCGAGATAGAGGTTGGCTGCCGCATCGACATTGTCCGCTAAAGCAAGAGTCTGGTAGATCGTCTCGATGCCGAAGTTCTTGGCGTCACGAGGGTTGGAGATATGCGCTTCTTCCCCATTTATGAAAATATGCCCGCGGTCACGACGGTATGCCCCCGAGAGAATCTTGATCAGCGTCGATTTTCCGGCACCGTTGTGACCCAGAAGTCCAACCACTTCGCCTGGGAATAGATCGATAGAGACATCATCGACGGCCTTGATCCCACCAAATGAGATCGACATGTTGCGCAGTTCGACAAGGGGCGTTGACATGGGAAATCTCCTTACTTCACACGACGGCGATAGAACTGATCGACATAGACAGCGAAGACCAGCACCGTGCCCACGACGATGTTCTGGAATGCAGCCGGCAGGTTCAGTAGTGCCATGCCCGATTGAATCGACTGCATCATGAGCGCACCAAGAATTGCGCCATAGATCGTTCCTATGCCGCCCGCGAGTGAGGTCCCGCCGATGACTGCCGCAGCGATGACGAACAATTCATTCAACTGGCCAAGAGCGTTGGTTGCGGCGTCAAGGCGAGCCGACGCAATGACCGCGGAAATACCGACCAGGAAACCCATTAGCGCGAAGACCTTCACCGTCATCTTCTTCGTGTCGATACCAGCAAGGTCGGCCGCTTCGGGGTTGCCGCCAATCGCGTAGACATAGCGGCCAAAGCGGGTGCGGGTTGCAATGAAGGTCATCACCACGCCTACCCCGAGTGCGATCAGCACAGGCACGGCAAAGCCTGTGTAATAGATCAGGCCCTCGGTGCAGCGCACCACCTTTTCGCCGACCATACATATCGCGTCGCCATCCGGGTTCTCGACACCGGCCGGGATCGGGATGTTGTTCTCTTCTGCATATTGCTTGATCAGGCCAAATGGCCATGGATAAGACGTCAACACCGCGGTGGCGCCAAGCACGGCGGCGCTTCCAATCGCAATCAGCGTCGCCTCGCCCCAGACTGGTCGCAATTTGAAGCCGAAGCGCTGTCTTTGCCGACGTCCGCCGACGATTCCGAGGAAGATGAGCACACAGACAACGATCGCCAAAGCCCAGCTCCAGAATGGACCCAGCCACGAAGCAGGAACTCCGCCGCCTATGATCTTGAATGTCTTGTCCATCGGCGCGACGGTCACGCCCTTGGCCAGCAGGAAAGCGACGCCACTATAGGCGATAAGTCCACCCAACGTGACGATGAACGCCGGTATTTGCGCATAGGCCGTCAGAAAGCCATTCAAGGCCCCGATAAAAGTGCCGAGCGCAAGACAGGCGAGGATGGCCGCAATCCAGATCACCGGGTGGCCGACGCCGATGCTTGGTCCAAGAATGAATACCTGCAGGACCGCTCCGGCCACGGCCACGAGACTGAGCATGGAACCAATCGAAAGATCGATATGGCGCATGACAATGATCAGCACCATGCCGGTGCTCATCACCGCGATTGACGACGTCTGCACCAGAAGGGTCCAAAGGTTGCGCGGCGTCAGAAAAGCACCACCGAAGAGGCCGGTATTCGGGCGGAGAATGCCGCTGTAGATGTCAAAGGCACACCAAACGGCGAACAAGGCCGCGACCATGCCCAGCATGCGCGTATCGATTTCGGTAGCGGCAATAAAGCGCTTAAGCAGCGAGTCCCTAGATTCGGGTGCGGCGTTGCTTACACCTTGTTTGGACATGTCCCCTCCCAGTCAACATACCCGGCGCGCGGAACCCCGTGTCGCCTTAGACTTTTTTGTTGATTTAGACTTCTTAGAAGAATGACCGCGCCATCCAATTGAGACGGCGCGGTTTCGTTCAGCCGAACATTATGCAAGCCAACAGTGCATTAGTCGCAAGCAGCGACGGTCCCTGCGGCCACGCCAGCACAAGCCTGTTCTTTTGAGATGTGACCAGCCGAAATCGCAACATCGATATTGGATTTTGTGATCGGCGTCGGAGCCAGAAGGATGGAGTTCATCTCGACGCCATTCTTGCCGCCGCTGAACTTGCCTACTCCTTCAATCTGATCCATCGCCACACCGTCTGCCAGTGCTATGGCCGCAGCAGCAGCCGTGACGCCAAGATCCGTTGCGTTTTTCCAGACCGAAACGGTCTGAGTACCGAGGGCGACACGGTTGATGGCCGCGAGGTCACCGTCCTGTCCACCGACCGGAATGCCGGCCATGCCCTGAGCTTCCAGTGCGGCAACGACACCGGATGCCATGCCGTCGTTTTCCGACAGAACCGCATCAACCTTGTTGTCGGTCGAGGTCAGGCACTGCTCCATATTCTTCTGGGCGTTATCCGGCTTCCAGCCATCGGTGAAGGTTTCGCAAACGTTCACGATCTTGCCGGAATCCAGGCCATCCTTGAGAACTTCCATCATGCCCTGGAACAGGAAAGTCGCGTTAGGGTCACCCTTGTCACCCTTGATGAAGGCATAGTTGCCCTCCGGCTTAACTTTCTGGATTTCCTCGGCAATGATCCGGCCCACACCGACGTTGTCGAAGGTTATGTAGAGCGCGTTCGGATCTTCGAACTGGACATCATAAGCGATCGACTTGATGCCGGCGTTGCTGATCGCCTGGATCGACGGCAGGATGGCGTCACTGTCGAACGCAACCACCAGGATTACATCGGGCTTTTGCGAGATCAGGCCTTCGATGTCAGCGGCCTGTTTCTGTGCCGAACCCTGGGCGTCCGTCGAAATGTAGGTGTTACCGGCAGCTTCGACTGCGGATTTGATAGCCGCTTCGTCGGTCTTCCAGCGCTCTTCCTGAAATGTCTTCCAGGACACGGCGATCGTCTTGCCTTCCGCCAAAGCATAATTTGAAACGCTCGCCGCGAGAAGCGCGGCCAAGGTTAGCGTCTTGCGCATCTTATTCCTCCCAAATGATCATCCCCTGACACGGGGCGGCCGGCGCTTTCAGGCCGGTCCGATTTGATACTGCCACATTAAATTCAGTTGTCAAATTTAAATTTGTTGTATTAACGTGAATTTGTGGAAATCGACACCGGCATTTTGAGGGGGTGCCGCAAAATGAGCGGCGTGCAGATTGAATTTCCTATTTTTATTTTGGAGACTGAATTAATTGAATCTGCGTGAAGCGAGCCCCCCATCTGAAGCCCCGGTCATAGGCTGCGGGCCGCTCATGCCACCGGCACCGACTCAAGGGCGCGGACTGAAGCAGCAGGTTTTCGACTGCGTCCGGGCCGCCGGTCTTATTCCGCGCGTGGATGTGGCGCGGGAGCTTTCGATCAGCCCCGGGTCGGTCACCGCGTTGACCGCAGAGCTGATCGAGGCCGGGCTGATTCACGAAACCGACGCCCACAGGCGCGACGGCGATGGCAGCCGTGGTCGACCGCCAGTGGCATTGGGCGTCCGTGGAGGGGCCGGATTTGTCGCCGGTATTAAACTTTCGGACCACCGCCACACTGCAGTAATTGTCGATTTCGCCGGCAACCGGCTGGGTGATGCCAGCATCGACAGTACCAGCCTGCAGCACAACTTCGACGACATCGTCGACACCGCCGAAGCGGTCCTCCTCAAGGCTCTCGAAAACTGCGGCAAGGACCTGAAGGGCATCGCGGCCGTCGGGTTGGGCCTGCCGGGTTTCGTTGACCACGAGACCGGAATGGTGCCATGGTCGCCGGTCATTCGCGAACGCAACGTGCCGATGCGACAGGCGATTGCCGAGCGGATAGAGCGCCCCGTTGCCATCGACAACGATGCAAATATGGTCACGCTTGCAGAGCTGTGGTTCGGTGCCGGAAGGTCGCTGCCGGATTTCGCATCGGTTACCATTGAACATGGTGTCGGGATGGGGCTCGTTCTCAATCACAGGCTTTATCGCGGGTCCCGCGGCCTCGGGACTGAACTGGGCCATACCAAGGTACAACTTGATGGCGCGCTCTGCCGCTGTGGCCAGCGAGGCTGCCTTGAGGCCTATGTTGCCGACTATGCGCTGGTTCGTGAAGCGTCAACCGCACTGAACTGGGGCAACCGCGGCATGACCGCACCCCATGTCATGCTCGAAAGCCTTTACGACCATGCCAAGGCCGGGAACGATGCCGCGCGCGCGATCTTTCACCGTGCGGGACGGTATCTGGCACTGGGGCTGGCCAATGTCGTCAATGTCTTTGACCCTTCTTTGATCCTTCTGTCCGGCGAAAGGATGCGCTACGATTACCTTTATGCCGAAGAGGTGCTGACAGAGATGTCCAATCTGACCCTGCAGACAGGGCGCCCGTTGCCGAAAATCGAAATCCATGCCTGGGGAGATCTCCTTTGGGCGCAGGGTGCCGCGGCACTGGCGCTGGAATTTGCGACGGGTGCCGCCATCACCGCAGAAGCACAGACAACATCATGATTCGAGCGATGCTAGCGATGGCCTGCCTCTGGCCGGGCCATGCACTTTCAGAGCCATTCTTCGTCGACCGCTCCGACGCCCTGCCCGCCCCCCACGTCTATGATGGCGGCTGGGAGCATTTCGTGGGCGGCGGCGTGGCAGTATTCGATTGCAACGGTGACGCCTATCCGGACATCTTTGCGGCAGGCGGGCAAAACCCGTCGCATCTGTATGAAAACCTTATCACGCGCGGTGAATGGCGGTTTCGCGACACCGGGTTCGATCCCGGAACCCATGTCGTGGGGGCCTATCCGCTCGATTTCGACAGCGACGGAATCATGGACCTTTTCGTCCTCAGGGTCGGCTCCAATCACATCTATCGCGGCCTTGACGACTGCAACTTCGCAAGGATCGATCCAGCTTGGGGCTTCGCCTCCGGTGACCGATGGTCAACGGCCTTTAGTGCAACATGGGAACTCGGCAACGACTGGCCAACGCTGGCGGTCGGTAACTATGTCGACCGGACCAACCCGGACGGGCCGTTCGGGGCCTGCGATGTCAACCAACTCTATCGCCCGAACGGCAGTCGCTATGGCGCTTCGGCAGACCTCAAACCCGGATTTTGCGCGCTTTCGATGCTCTTTTCTGACTGGTCTCGCTCAGGCCGCCCTGACCTCAGGATATCGAACGATCGGCACTATTACGTCGTTGGCGGATCTGAGCAGATGTACCGCCTTGATCAAGAGCGCTTCCTCGGGCCGGAGGATGGATGGGAACCGATTTCGATCTGGGGCATGGGTATCGCCAGTCAGGACATTACCGGCGACCTGCGACCCGACGTTTTCCTGACGTCGATGGCCGACCAGTTGATGCAGCTTTCGACGGGAACTGGATTTGCCGCGGCACCTTTCAGCCTAGGCACATATGCGCAGCGTCCCTTTAGCGGCGATGACGGACGCCCTTCGACAGGCTGGCACGCCGAATTCGGAGATATCGACAATGATGGGCTGCAAGACCTGTTCATCGCCAAGGGCAACGTCGACCAGATGCCATCGAATGCGATGAAGGACCCGAACAACTTGCTGATGCAGCAAGCGGACGGCACATTTCGCGAAACCGCAGACATTGCCAGGATTGCCACCACCGAACGTTCCCGCGGCGCGGCATTGGCGGATTTCGACAATGACGGGCGGCTCGACCTCGTGGTCGCGAACCGACGGGCACCATTGGAACTCTACCAGAATGCGACGCCGGTAACTGGGAACTGGTTGATGATCACGCCGCGGCAAGAAGGCATCAACACTTTTGCTGTTGGAAGCTGGCTCGAGGTCCGTGACAGCAAGGGTCGGATACAGACCAAGGAATTGATGGTCGGTGGCGGCCATGCCGGGGGCCAAGCCGGATCGGTGCATTTTGGTCTCGGTGCAGAGCACGAGGCAGAAGTGCGCGTGCGATGGCCCGACGCCTCCAGTTCGGATTGGATCACCCTGCCCGCCAATGACCACGCCGAGCTCTGGCGCAGGCCATTTGGCGGCGTCCATGTGGTTCAGGCCGAATGATCAGCGGTCCAAGGGCAGCCCGCTTGGCACAGCGACGGGGATTCCAAGACGTCCCTTCAGCGCGACTTGGTCACTCAGGCTGCCAAGAAATGCAATGACAGCTACTATTTCATCCGCTGTCAGGTTAACGCCGGGCGAGGTCGCGGCGGCAGAAATTGCGCTGACCTCTGCAGGGTCGTCCAGCGCTCGCCAGTCTTCTGCGCCATCCAGCTTCGGCAATATTGCCTGACCGCGGTCATACCGCACGATTGCGCCCGAAGGGTTCAGATGGCCCTGAAGGAACGCTTCCAAACTCGCATAAGCTCCATCATGGCCATAGGGTGCTGTTGCCGTCACATTGCGCAACGAAGGTGTGCGGAAGGCATAACTGTCCGCCACCTGGCCGGTCACGCGCATCCGACCGATGTCTTGCGCATGGGATTCGAAGCGTTCGTGCTTGCCGGGTCCGATTTGCGGCACCCCCATGGCGTGAAAACCGTGATCCGTCTGGAATGGTCCGGAATGGCAGCCAGAGCATCCAGCCTTACCGTAGAAAAGCTCCATTCCGGCAGTGGCATCGGCGGCGAGGGCCTCTTCACCTCTCAGGTAGCGGTCGAATGCGCTGTCGTCCGAGCGCCATTCGAACCCGACGAAAGCCGAGATCGCGTTGGAAATGTCGGTGAACGCCACCGGGCGGCCAGAAGCAATTTCCGGGTAGACCCCTTCGAACCGCGATTGATATTCCGGGATCGCGGCCACCCGACGCGATATGACGTCCCAAGCGCCGCCCTCCCCCGTAATGCGACCTTGCCGGGTAGCTTTCGACACGTCGTTCTCGGAGTAATGGCCAGCCATCTCGTCGGGGCTCAGAACAGGGAACATCGTCTGCGCTGAAAGCACATTGGCAAAGCCCAGCATCATGTCGTCTTCTAAGGGCGTGCGCAGGCCCGAGGCACGGGTCGGGTCGGCTTCGATCCGGCCGTCGTGAAAGAGGACCGTGAATTGTAGCGCGCCAAGATTGAACAATGCTGTGGCGTTCCGCGGGATGCGCTGTTCGGGCATGTTTTCCGGGTCCGTCACCCTTTCATGCCCGAGACCGATACCGCCTTCACCCAGCCCCAGCGACAAGCCGTCCGAAGTCCCGAGGCGCGGATGGTGGCAGCTGGCACAAGAAATGTTCCGATTTCCCGACAGGATCGGGTCCCAGAACAGCAACTGGCCAAGTTCTGCCTCATCGCGGACGACGGGCAGGTATAGTGCGTCGGTCACCGGCGCCGGCAGTCCGTCCGCCCAGACGCCAAGGCCGTAGGACAGCAAGAGCCCAAAACCAGATAAACGAACAAGCGCGCGCCATGACATCATTTTCTGGAAAAGTCCCTGCCGGAAGCTGCCAACCAGAATATCATCTCACGGTCTCTCATAACGCACAAACGCAAACTGCCGGCTGTCCGGCGACCAACTCGGCACGTTGATCGTACCCTGCCCTCCGAATAACTCGAGAAGCACCCGTGCACGACCGCCTTCGGCCGGCATGAGCCGGAGATCGACATCCTGATCCCGGGGGTGACCGGTAGTTCCGGGAGCATAGCTCAGATAGACGACATGCTGACCGTCCGGTGACGGATGCGGGAACCAGTTCCAGCGATCGTCATCGGTCATTTGTTGCAGATCGTTGCCGTCAGGGTGCAGCCGCCATAGCTGCATCCGGCCGGCTTTCTCGCCGTTGAACCAGATCCAGCGCCCGTCAGGCGTGTAGTCGGGACCATCAGCGTGGTCAAAACCGTCCGTCAGCCGGGTTTCCGATCCACCCCCGACGGGAATTGTATAGATGTCGAACCCCCTTGGCGTGCGTTTGCCGGTAAAGGCAAGCGTGGAACCATCGGGCGAGCAACTGTGCCAATAGCTGGGCGTCTCTTTCGTGACGCGGCGCGGGCGCCCGCCGACAATCGGCAGGGTGTAGATGCAGCTTGCACCCTCCTCGGTCTTGTCACTGATCACGAGGGTCTTTCCATCCGGCGACAGACCATGGTCGTTGTTGCAGGATATAGCAAATTCCGTGCCGATCTCTTCGAGCCGGGGCGCTGACAATTCGACCCGGTAAATCCGCCCATTCTTGTTCACAATCAGCGCCGAACCATCAGGCGCCCAATTCGGCGCCTCGATGGTCTGATCGCTTCGCAGCACAGGTGTTGCTTCGCTGCTAACGATATCAAAAAGGCAGATTTCGCTACGCATCTTGCAATGGCCGATAGGTGAAATGCCCGAACCGGGCCTCCTTTCCGCCTCCGGTGATATCAAATGCGATCATCCCCACAAAGGCACCGGTGAAGGAGGCGTGTTCACCGCGTCCGCCTTCATCGGATATCACGGCCGCATTCAGCGCAGGCCCGATGCATTGCCAGTCGGCCCCCGGTCGACGCCAGAAGAACTGTTGGGTCGCCTTGTCCACCGCAACTTTCATTTCTATCGGACCATTCGGCACCGGCAGCGGCGCACCGAGCGGAAAGTCCAGCCCGCTGTCCGGCCAGTTGCCGGGACAGGACAGAATGGTCAGGGCGGATCCCAATCCAGGTTCCTCTGTCAGAAGCAGGGCGTGGAACTTTGTCCGGTTATAATAGGTCGTCAGGCCCGCCGCCTGTTGATAGGTTTCCGGTTCGAATTCCAGAGAAGTTTCAGCTTCATAGACAAAATTCTCCTGCCGCCGGGCAACGAGCGCCTGTTCGAACCAGCTGCCGATGCTTTCCCGACCGATAAGCGTCAAAGCGCCCTCCCCAAGCCGAAAGATGCGCCCCGGTACTGGGGTTCGAAGCCACTGGAATTCGGGCGGCAGGGCATCGCCATCAAAACGCCTCTCGACTGGTGATCTCGGCTCCGGTGCGACATCCCCCCGCCCCGGCAGGTCACAGCGCGGCAACAGACTTCCTGCTTCAAGGTAGAGCCAGTCATCGCGCCAGACGCATCGTTCGATTCCAGTTTCGCGCCCGAGCGGGCAGAACCGTCCTTGTCCGTCCGGTCCCTTGATCGGACGCCCCATCAGGAAGGTATGGTAAACCTCGCCGTCCGGCGTGTCGACATATTGGCCGTGGCCTGTGCGCTGTATAGGGTGGTTGGGCGCGCCTTTCGTGGAAATGAGGTGTTTGTCCGGATGATCTTCATACGGACCCCAGATCGTGCGCGACCGCGCCATGGTCACGGCATGGTCATACCCTGTGCCGCCCTCGGCGGTCGTCAAATAGTACCAGCCATTTCGCCTGAAGATATGCGGCGCTTCGGTCAGACCGAGATCCGTTCCGGGATAGATGTTGCGAACAGGTCCGACCAGGCCGGTTTCGGGCGACCATTCCTGCAAGAGAATGCCGTCAAAACTGGCATGTTTTGGATTGCCGCCCGTGCCTTTGCCGCGGTGGTTCCATTGCTGGTTCATGAAATATTTGCGCCCGTCGTCATCATGAAAGAGAGACGGATCGAATCCGGAGTTGTTAAGGTACCAAGGGCCGGACCATTCGCCATCAATCGTGGCGCATTTGGTTATGTAGTTGGGCGTATCCTTGAACGCCCCGTCCAACCGCTTAACATCCGTGTAGACCAACCAGAAAAGACCATCGGCATGGCTGAGGCATGGCGCCCAGATGCCGCAACTATCGGGGTTGCCACGCATGTCCAGAAGCGCAGCGCGATTGAGTGGCCGCGCAACCAGTTTCCAGTTCACGAGATCCCTTGAGTGGTGAATTTGCACTCCCGGATACCATTCGAAGGTCGAGGTCGCGATGTAGTAATCCTCACCAACCCGGCAAATCGACGGGTCGGGATTGAAGCCGGGCAGGATCGGGTTGCGGATCATTCGGTTTCAGAAGACCTAGCCCAAAGGTTGATCTTTTCCTCATCGGCATGTTCGTCGATGAGTTTCAGTTCCGCCTGAGTGAATTCGAGGTTTCCTATCGCTCCAACGCAGTCCACGACCTGACTTGGCTTCGACGCACCGATCAGGGCAGTTGTGATGCCTTCGTCGCGCAGCACCCAAGCGATTGCCATCTGCGCCAAGGTCTGACCGCGCTTCTTGGCCATATCGTTCAGGGCATTGAGATTCTCCACAGCCCGCTTCGATATCATTTCCGGCCGGAGCGACTTGCCTTGGGTCGCGCGGCTGCCTTCCGGGATCCCCTTGAGATACTTGCCGGTGAGCATGCCCTGGGCCAGCGGCGTGAAGGCGATGGAGCCTATTCCAAGTTCTTTAAGAGTGTCCTTAAGCCCGTCCTTCTCGACCCACCGGTTCAGCATATTGTAGCTGGGCTGATGGATCACGCAGGGGGTACCGAGCTCCTCAAGAATGCCCGCGGCTTCGCGGGTGCGTTCCGAATTGTAGGACGAAATGCCGGCATAAAGCGCACGCCCCGATCGGACGATATAGTCCAGCGCGCCCATCGTTTCGTCCAGCGGCGTGTCGGGGTCGAAGCGGTGCGAGTAGAAAATATCGACGTAGTCGAGCCCCATCCGCTTCAGAGACTGATCACAGGAGGCCACAAGGTATTTGCGGCTGCCCCATTCACCATAGGGGCCGCCCCACATCAGATAACCCGCTTTCGAAGAGATGATCAGTTCATCGCGATAGCCCCGGAAATCTTCGGCCAGAATCGAACCAAAGGCATGCTCGGCGCTTCCGGGCGGCGGACCGTAGTTATTGGCGAGGTCAAAATGGGTGATGCCATTGTCGAAGGCGGTATGGCAAATCTCCCGTTTCGTCTGGTGGGGAGTGTCATGGCCGAAATTGTGCCAAAGACCGAGCGAAATTGCCGGCAGCTTCAGTCCCGAACTGCCACATCTGCGATAAACCATCTTTTCATAGCGGTCTGCGGCGGGCTTATAGATCATGTCTTACTCCGTTTTGCTGCGGGTCGTGCAGGGCTTTCGTTTCAATCGATAAGTTGACGAGCCTCATCGGGGCCAAGCGGCGCGGGACGCTCGCAGGTCGTCGTCAGGCTGACAAATTCTCCGGTCTCACCCGATTTCAGGATCGAGGTCATGGCATCGACCGCATGCAAGGCCATTTCCAGGGAACAACGGTGTGGCCGGCCCTCGATGATCGCCTGAGCCATGTCCGCAAGCCCTGCGGTGCGGTAATTCGCCTGTTTCAACCCGGTGTTTCGGTTCTCTTGGTTGTCGACGCCAAACGGGTGATCGCTACGTTCGAGCGGAACGATCTCTCCGCCGGGCGCGGCAATTTCAACCTTACCCCCGAAGAAATTGGGGTCCGGCACGAAAAGTGTTCCTTCCGTGCCGTAGAGTTCCATATTCGCGTGGCGATGTCTCCAGACATCCCAACTGGTGGAAAGAGTGATGGTCGCACCGTTCCGGAACTTCAAAAGCGCATGAATATCGGTGGGTGTCTTGACCGGAACCGTCTGCCCCTGCCTGTCCCCGGAACCGATGGGTCGGGTCTTGAGTGGTGAAGCGGTCAGTGCAACGACTTTTTCAATGGGACCAAGAAACTGGATCAAATTGTTCAGGTAATAAGGCCCAAGATCGAGCATCGGCCCGCCACCGAGATCATAGAAAAAATCGGGGTTCGGATGCCAACCTTCCGGCCCGTGACTCATGACATGCGCGGTGCCGGCAGTAATCGTCCCGACCTTGCCCGCGTCAACCGCCGCACGCGCGTCCTGATGAGCGCCGCCCATCCAGGTGTCGGGGGCAGAACCGACAAGCAGACCCTTGGCCGATGCGATCCGACGCAACTCTTCGCCGTCTTCTAGCGACAACACAAAGGGTTTTTCCGAATAGACATGCTTGCCAGCTTCAAGTGCCCGTTTGCTGATCTCGAAATGCGCGTTGGGGACGGTAAGATTGACGACAATGTCGATCTGGTCGTCCGCCAACAGATCTTCGACGGTTTCGGCCCTTACGCCGAATTCAGCCGCACGGGCCTTCGCCGCCTCCATGTTCAGATCGGCCACAGCCCGCACCTCGATGGCTTTGAACATCGGAGCAAGTCCCAGATAAGCCGCGGAAATATTGCCGCATCCGATGATGCCGACACCCAGTTTCTTCATGTTATTCTCCTTATTCCTGGCGGGATCAGAATTTGCGTGCGGCTTCGATCGAACGCGATGCGAAACGCGCATCGTCCTTGGGATTGTCGTGTTCCATCACGAAGTAGCGCGCGCCAGTCTGTTCCAGAGCCCCCATGATCGCAGCCCAATCCATGACGCCTTGGCCGACATCGGCCCACCCATCTTCATCCAACGCTTCACCTTTCGGAGCTATATCCTTGATATGAGAGGCTACAATTCTATCTGCGTACTTCTCAATCCATGAGATCGGGTCTTCACCTCCGACCTGCACCCAAGCCACATCGATTTCCAGCGCCAGATCATCGGAACCCTGAAGGATCAGATCGAGCGGCTTCTCCGAGCCGCCAAGATCGGCGAATTCAAACGCATGGTTGTGCCACCCGAAGGTCAATCCTGCATCTTGGAATGGCTTACCGACCTCGGCCAGTGTGCGCCCGAATGCGGCCCAGCCAGCGGCATCCTTGACCCGCTCGGCATTGGGCACGGCCGGAATGAACACGCCTTCCATCCCAAGCGACCGGGTTATCTCAAGAACGCGCGCGGGATTGTCCCGTGCCATATCCAGGCCGAAATGACCGGTCTTCATTTCGAGCCGGTTATCTTCCAGATCTTTCTTAAGTTTATCAATCGCCTGCAGGTCGGCGTAGAGTCCTCCGTAGCCCTCCACCTGCTTATATCCCAAATCCCCAAGCATCTTCAGCGTTGCCGAAAGCGGGCCGAAATTGCGTGAGGAGTAGAGTTGGTAGGAAAAATCAGTCATCGCGGGTCTCCATTGTCGGCGTCAACCGAGCCATTTTTCATAATCGGATACGAGAAGATGAAGCGGTGCTTCGTCTTCCTCTATCTCGGCGAACCGGCCAATGGGTTCGCGGAAGATATTGTCGGTGCGGTCGTCATTGACGTTGGACACTTCACCGATCAGTACGCGTCCACCTTCGCCCCAGAATGCATGCCACATGTCGGGTTCGAGCGTGACGCTTTCACCGGGGTTGAGCCGCAACATGTCGCCCCCGCCCATCGTCCGGCGGCGGCCGTCGGTCAGCACACTGACCTTGGCCGACTCGTCGATATCTCCGTTGGGATCGGCGCTGAAGAGTTGCAGGGTCAATGTGCCCCCGCCCCTGTTGATGATGTCTTCGGTCTTGAAGTTGTGGCGGTGCATCGGGCTGATCTGGTCTTCACCGGAGATCATGATCTTCTCGGCGTAAAGCATGCCGAGGCCGCGCTTGACATTGGCCTGACTGCCGTTGCGAACGGTAAACAGGAACAATCCCATTTCGTCGAATTTCCCCAGACCGTAGTCGGTGATGTCCCATCCCAGCATGTGATCACGGATCATCGGGGCGTCACTTGCCGTATGCCGCCGCAACTCTTCGGGCGACCAGTAGGAAAAGGGCGGCATCACATATCCAAAAGAGCGGATGAAAGCGTCGCTGTCGCGGATAATCTCATTAACTGTTGAACGTTTCATTCGAGGCACCGTAGAGCTTTGATATTGGAATGTATGTCTTTGTTTTCATGCCGTTTATGCAGCAGCAATGCATCGTGCTTTGTATCGCGCCCCTACATTCTCTCCTCGTCTGCCTTATCGAAGATCGAGGCGCGCGCCGGGTCGAAGCCAATCTCTAGGCGGTCACCAATTTCGACATCTTCCTGCCCGTCCATGCGGAAGTGGAAATCCTGCCCCGCGATCTTTGTCCAAACGAGCGTGTCCGACCCCATCGGCTCTACAATCTCAACCGAGATGTCGGCCTGAAACGGAAGGCCCGCGGCAAGATCGCCGACCAAGACATGCTCTGGTCGAATGCCGAACCAGGCATCACCGCCGGGCTTGCCGCCCGGGGTGAACTGATAGTTCTTCAGATCAATCTTGATGTCGCGCGCCGAGAAGCTGTTGCCGACCACTTGGCCTTCCAGGAAGTTCATTGCCGGAGAGCCGATGAAATCCGCGACGTATTTGTTGACCGGGCGGTTATAGATTTCGTGCGGGTCGGCAAGTTGCTGGATCAACCCGCCTTTCATGATCGCGATCCGGTCTGCAAGCGTCATCGCTTCGACCTGATCGTGGGTCACATATATCATAGTGTTCTTAAGCTGCTGGTGCAGGCGCTTGATCTCGACGCGGAGGTCTGCACGCAGCTTGGCATCGAGGTTGGACAAGGGCTCATCGAACAGGAAAACATCGACATCCCTGACCAGCGCGCGACCGATGGCAACGCGTTGCCTCTGCCCACCCGACAATGCGCCCGGCTTGCGGTCCAA
>JAHEAO010000116.1 GCA_024642725.1 Paracoccaceae bacterium
CGCCAGGACGCGGCCCCGGTGACGAGGCCCTTGCTGTTGGGCAAAATACAAATCCGATCAACGAATACGAAGGCGTTCTTGGTGCGTCTGGAGAATATATCATATCAGTCTACATGATGCGTTCAGCCGCGCGCAGAGGAGAGCGTTCTGACTTCACCCTGAATGTCGCGATTGATGGCAAGTCGAACGATGCGGTTGAAGGAGATTTTGCCGACGGCTTGGCTGGTGGGCCGGATTTTCTTCAGGTGGCAACATCGGGCGGCGGCACGTTGAACATTCGCAAACGCCCATCGTCCGGCGCGCAGATCGTGACTCGATTGAACAACGGAGAAAACGTTCGCAACCTCGGGTGTCGAATGTCTGAAGGGCGTCGCTGGTGTCACGTGGCAACATTGGCCGACCCCGGGTACGAAGGATGGGCCGCAGGCGATTTCTTGATTGAGGGATCTGAGACTATCAGCCAGTTGCCCCAGAAGCCCCCTTCGACGCAAACGGGAGCCGGGCAGACGTCCGAAGAGCGCATACGTTTCGCCGCGGGTACTTCAGGCACAGAAATTCGGGCCAGTCTGGCGCCGGGCGCTTCACGTCGATACGTGCTAGGGGCACAAAACGGCCAATTTCTATATGTCCGGGTTGCCGCTCAAGGCCCGAACATATCTTATCAGATATTCAATCCGGACAGGACTTTCCTTTTGGATCAGATGACCTCTGAAAAAGAATACCGGGGCCAGCTTTGGCAATCGGGTGATCATGTTGTCGAGGTGATAAACCGGGGCAATGCCCCACAATCTTACAATCTCATTGTTGGTATCGAGTAGTCCAAGTCAACAAAATGACCCATTGCTTCAGGATAAGGAGATGAACTGATGACGAAATCCATATTGATTGCTGCTAGCTTTTCAGCATTTGCCATTCTTTCGGGCTGTGTAGAGGACACCGGAACTCCGAGCGCCTCGGCCCCCAATGCTGCTGATCAAGCCTGTCTGCGAGATGTTGCGCGTGAAACGGGCAATAGCAAAGTCAAGGTCTTGTCTTCCAGTTACTCGGAGGCGGGTACCCAGGTCATCGTTGGCGTTGGAAAGCAAAAGGCACGCTGGAGCTGTATCGCCTACAAGGATGGTACGACCGATGGGATCATGTCCCTCACGGACGAAGGTTATCTCTAGAAGTAACCCGGCAAGCGGAAGGCATTCATGATGGTGAAGGCGTTCCGGATTGCGGCACTGCTGTTGGCACTCTGCTGGGTTGTCGCCTTGGCCCTATTCTTCATCGGGACTTTTGGCTTGTTCGGACAAGAGGCGACGCCGCTGGCAGCCGTCTTCCTGATTCCGCTTGGCCTTCCGTGGACAATTCTCTTTGGTGATCTGGCTGACTGGGTCGGGCCACCTTTGGTGATCTTGGCACCACTTTTGAACATCGCCATTCTCGTCGGGCTTGCTGAGCTAGTCGGGCGGATAAATCGTTGAGGAGACACAGAATGAGCAAAGTGATTGTCGGTGGCCTCGCCTTGGTGGTGGGTCTCTTGATTGGAACCTTTTTTGGCGGTGCACTTACCGGCGGGGCTGCTGCTGGAATTGGTATTGCAACCGGCTTAGGTGCAGGTATTTGCTCGACAGTTCATGCCGCTGAAGAAGAAGGGTTGCTGACCCCTGAACAAATAGATCTGGTTCTAAATCGTGCAGCGGCAGATATGGCGGCAATGGCGGGCCAAGCGGCCCCGGCGCCGGTGGTCGGTAGTGTTTCGGATTGTGCCGGGGTGCTCGATAAACTTCGTGACGCAAATAGCTAAGCGAAGCACCTTCGCGAAGTTGCAGAAATTTGGGAAATCTGGGACCTTTGACCTGAGGTCCACGAACATGATCCAAAGGAAAGAGATGCGCCAGCCTGAACAGAATGCCGGATCGAAGGCACGTGAGATCAAATCGAGACATGACTTCATGGTCATATTGGTCGCGGCTTCATTCCTTCTGGCCGGCCCGGGTCTGGCGCAGACTGCGGGCGACGCCACGGCGATGCTGCCCGAAATTGATATACGTGGGCGAGGCTGGTCGCAGATCAGCAATCCAGGTGAAATGGCGGAATTTGCACTCGGGCTGTTGGAGCTAATAGTGCTGACGGCCCTGATCGCGTTTCATCCTGTACGACTTGCGACACCTGGAGCGCAGGCAAATGGGGAATTGCCCAAAACGCTTTTCAGCTATGCGCTGGTAGGTATGATCGTCGGGTTCCTGGTGATGCACCACGGCTACCTGATCGGCTTTGTGATCTTCGGGCTTGGTGGTCTGCTTCGTTTCCGAACGGATGCGGAGGAGCCGGGTGACACTAGACGAATGATCGTTGTTACACTCATCGGTCTTTGCGTGGGGCTGGACCTACCTGTGATGGCTGCCATCACTGCCGCAAGCTCTTGGCTCATAATCTACTTTCTCAGTGTGAGACGACATCTCGTGCTACACATCATGTTCAAGGAAAAAAAGGACGTCCGGGCCAGCATGCAGGATCTTGAGACGGAGCTGCAGAAGCGCGGGTTTGGCCTGATTTCCATGCACAAGAAGGGCTTCAAGCCGATAGCTGAATGTGTCATTTCAAATACCGACAAAAACACGCGTGAGAGTCTATTGATGGCTATGGGTTCTCTGCAAGTCTCCAAAGACTGTGCCATATCCGACTGGTATATTGAATGATTTGTGCTTTGGGTGAGTGCATGGGTGGATGAAAACTGCGCAAGTCCATAATGCATATGGATCGCGAATCCTGCGCCTGAGAACCATGATACTGGTGGTTTTTTGCTGGATGTTGGCCGGCTTCGCGGTGGCTGGTGAAAGTCGCGTAACCGGCCTCAGGTTCCTCGACAGCAAACGGATATTGGCCGAGTCGGAAGGGCTGCGAGAGCCGTCAGGAATGGTCTTAGCAGCCGATGGCAAGCATCTTTGGGTGGTCAGTGACAACATTTCGCGCATCTTTCTGATCGGCTTGGACGGCGATCTGAAACCAGACCATACAATCAAAGTCAGGCTCTCAGGTGGAGAAGCCATAACGGCGGGCAAGTCGGGCGAATATTTGCTTGCTGTGAGCGAGGACACTTCGGAAATTGTCTCGATCGATCTCAGGACAAGAACTGCTTCTCGCATCGCGCTGGACCAGATGGCGGGTTATCAAGCTATTGCAAATTATTTCACTCGTTCAAGCAGGAATGACGGGCTTGAAGGTATTACGATCAACCTTGCCACAGGTGAGATCTTCTTGCTGAAAGAGAAAAACCCGCGCCTCATTATCGAGATTTCACCGGACCTCTTGCAGATTAGGGGCGTGCTGCCGCTTACGGCGGATATGGGGTTCCTGGATTCTGATGTAAGCGATGATGTGTTAGATGTTTCTGACATCGCATATGATGCGAAAAGGGGTGCCTTCTGGATATCCAGTGATACCGGCAAGCGCCTTTTTCTGTTCGATCCCAAGACAATGTCGGCAGAGGGCTGGCCGTTGACGACAAGCACGGACGGCCATCGAATGAATAACGCGGAAGGTGTGGCGCTAAGCGAAGACGGCCGCAACATCTACGTCGTCAATGATGACGGCAAAGATTCCCGTCTTGTGAAATACGCGATCGAATAGTGCGGCAGCGAGGTCGGGCCGTTCGTGCCAATGTGGGAGAGAGAAGATGAAGAAATATGAAAATGCTTTTGCCAGGAGTGCCATGAGTTGCCGAGCAGCAATCGCTGTATCGCTTTTCGCGGCTATGCTTTCAATTGGGACTGTTGCTGTTGCTGGGGAGTATTCCGACAGATCCGGGGGGCCGAGCAGCAGCGCTATGCTCGCCAGATCCAATCCCACACCTGCAGAAGGTTTGGGCTTTTTTCGCCCGGTGTTGGCCGGTGTTCTGTATCGCGCCGGATTCAAGGCTGGCGATAAAGGCCGAACCGGCCTGTCATCTTCTCAACGTCAAGAACTTTGCGACGCCGGTTTCTCAAGTGCGCGCTACATCGATTTCGGCAAGAACACCAAATATGGAACGACAAATTGCTCTCAGGGAGCATTTGAATATTCTGCGGGTCGATCGACCAAGCCGTCGGACATAATGCGTGAAATTCACGAGGTCATTGAAAACCCCGATCGCGGCCCGGTGTTAGTGCATTGCATGTGGGGCGTTCATTCGTCGGGCGCTATATCCGCGATGGCCCTGGTTCAATTTTGCGGGTGGAGTGAGGACCGAGCAAAGAAATACTGGGACGAAGCCCGAAATGGCGCCGATTGCTCAGGCGGGTGCAGTTCTTGGATCGACAAGCATTTCGAGACATTCAAGTTCGACCCGGCTCTGGCCATAGGAGCCGCCGAACAAGCTGCCATCTGCCCGAAATGATGTTGGGGTTAGTGACATGAAATATCGAATTTGTTCCGCCTTGTCCGCGCTGTTTCTCATCCTGCCGGCGATGGCAGGGTCGTCTGACAATGTGCTTGGCGCCTCGGTCACGTTTCAAAGTCCGAATGGTGTAACCGAAAGGTGTATCCGTATCACACCTATGCCCGGCGCCACCTATTCCGATAAGGACTTAGAGACTGAACAAGAGTATTGTTCGATCGATCTATATGCCGAAACCGTTGCGTTGTGCCCCAAGACATGGAGCACCAGCCCCGGGATGATCGTTTATGATATCTCAACCGGACCATATCAGGGGGATCGAGCCGGGTTCGAGCGGTCGGCATGTTCTGAAGGCAAAGGAGCCGAGGACCCAGCCAAAGATGAGCTTGCGAAATTCAAGCCCACAATGAATGCCAAGGGCACAAGTGGAACCTTTTCACCGTCGCCTCTGCTCTACTACCATTTCTCAAGATTCCTGGAGGCTGATATTGGTGTGCCTCCTGCCGTATGGCGCAGCATGGACCGACAAGCGCACCTTAGCGAAGTAGCGCGCGCAGGTGTCGCAATTTCGGGGCACAGCCATTCTTCGGGAATGAACTATGCCGGCTGGCAGAAGCTCGTAGAGGCCGACAACAATCCTCAAACCTATGCTCCGACCGAGGATCTGTTCACGAGCGATCTTTCCGCCGTCTACGGCGTCCTATTGAAAAGCCCGGGTTCTCGGTACAATTCCGAAGTGAACGGCACCCGAAAATCCGGATGGGGCAAAGGCCAGAACAATGATTTTCAGGAGACCGCGCCATTCTTGGCTCTTCGGTCGGGGCTGCCGCTAACTGAGGCCGTTAAGGCCGGTGTCTCGACCGCATTGAAAGACCCACAGATCAAGAAAGACATGGGCGACAATGTCGCGCAGGAACAGATAGTTTATTGGATGGCGGATATCGCGAATATCGCGCTGCTCGACTTTATCTTCAGTCAGCAGGACAGGGTCGGCAACATTGATTATACACCGTACTGGGTGTGGGTGGAGGACGACAAGATCAGAGACCGGAAAGCCGCCACCCATGGAGAAGAGGCGGAGGCACCGCCTTTGGGGGCAATTCGGATCAAGAGAACCCACCTGAATGACAACGACGCAGGCGCACGGGTAGAATATGCGAATTTCGCTAAATCGACGGAGATGCTAGAAAAAATCCGACATTTTCCGGCCAAGACCTACAGCAAACTCATGGAACTGAACGATGACTTTGGGTCCCAAGGAGTTCTATACGGCTTTGTTCGTGATAGCTTTGGTCTCGACGCGCATCAGCTTGACCAGATTGTGAAAAATACTGCTTTGGCCGCGGAAATTCTCTCTGATACTTGTTCACGGCAAGAGTTGGTTTTTGATCTCGAACCAGTTGAGTTCTTCAAAACCAAGGACGTCAAGCCAGTAGTCTTGGATTGCAAAGGATACTGAGTTGATCCG
>JAHEAO010000117.1 GCA_024642725.1 Paracoccaceae bacterium
TGTCGGGAGGGCCAGATGGATTTTGCGCTGACAGAAGAGCAAACGGCGATTTTCGACATGGCCCGCGCTTTCGGCGAAGAACATATCGCGCCCCATGCGCGGGAGTGGGAATCCGCAGGCGAGATTCCAAAGGTTCTCTGGCCAAAACTGGCGGAACTCGGGTTCGGCGGCCTCTATGTCTCTGAGGAAAGCGGCGGATCGGGTCTGACGCGGCTTGACGCAACGCTGGTCTTTGAAGCCCTCGCAAGGTCGTGCGTCTCGGTCGCGGCTTTCCTGTCAATCCATAACATGTGCGCGGCGATGCTGGATAAATTCGGCAGCGACGCGCTGAAAGATCGGTTCCTTCCCGGAGCCTTAACGATGGACAAGGTATTTTCTTACGCCCTCACAGAACCCGGATCCGGTTCAGATGCTGCAGCGCTGAAGACCCGCGCGACCCGCACCAATGAGGGCTACACACTGACCGGTTCGAAGGCGTTCATTTCTGGCGGCGGATATTCGGATGCTTATATCGTCATGGTCAGGACTGGCGAGAACGGTCCAAAGGGAATTTCTGCAGTCGTGGTCGAAGCGGGGTCCCAAGGCCTGAGTTTCGGTGGACTTGAGGACAAAATGGGCTGGAGAAGCCAACCGACACGGCAAGTGCAGTTGGACGATTGCAACATTTCCGCTGACAATCTCTTGGGCGATGAAGGTATGGGTTTCACATACGCGATGTCAGGCTTGGATGGTGGTCGTCTGAACATTTCTGCCTGTTCGCTGGGGGCGGCACAGGCAGCGCTGGACGCGACATTGGCCTATATGGGTGAAAGAAAGGCCTTCGGAAAGTCCATCGACCAGTTTCAGGCTTTGCAGTTCCGTCTGGCCGACATGGAGATCGAGATGCAGGCGGCGCGTGTCTTCCTGCGACAGGCGGCGTGGAAGCTGGACAACGCCTCGCCTGACGCGACCAAGTATTGTGCCATGGCGAAGCGCTTTGTGACCGAAACCGGCAGCAAGGTTGCCGATCAATGCCTGCAGCTGCATGGCGGATATGGCTACCTGGCCGACTATGGGATCGAAAAGATTGTACGGGATTTGCGGGTCAACCAGATTCTTGAAGGCACCAACGAAATCATGCGCCTGATCGTGGCGCGCCAACTGCTGGCCGCGCGCGCATGAACGACATCGATATCCGGGTTTCGGGCCGCGCGGGACGGATCACGCTGAACCGCGCCCAAGCACTGAACGCGCTGACCCCGGAAATGGGACGCGCGATCGAGATCGCGATCGACAACTGGGCCAACGACGATAGAGTTGAGATTGTCATCATCGACGCGGCCGGCGAGCGCGCTTTCTGTTCCGGAGGCGATATCGCCGAGATCTACCGGACGCTTAAGGCCAAGGATTACTCATTCGCGCGGAATTTCTGGGCAGATGAGTACCGGTTGAACGCGAAGATCTTCAACTTTCCAAAACCCTACGCTGCTTTCATGCAGGGGTTCACGATGGGGGGCGGAGTTGGAATTTCCTGCCACGGCTCGCATCGGGTGGTTGGCGACACAAGCCAAATCGCCATGCCCGAATGCGGAATAGGGCTGGTCCCGGATGTCGGGGGATCGCTGATCTTGTCGCAAAGCCCCGGCCGCCTGGGCGAATATCTTGGAACAACGGGTAGGCGAATGGGGCCTGCCGACGCAATTCTGGCAGGCTTTGCCGACTACTACATCCCGGAGGCGGAATGGCCCAATCTCATTGCGGCAATTGAAACCAGCGGAGATCCTGTCGAGATTGATCGGTGCGCGAGACAGGCTCCAGAAGGAAAACTGGCGAAAATGCAAGATAGCATTGATGCTTGTTTTGCGGGGGAAACCGCCGGCGATATTCTGCGTGCCCTGCGCCATGACGGGTCAGACTTTGCGCGGAGCGCACAAGAAGCGCTGTCCCGGCAATGCCCGCTTTCGGTCGCCTGTTGTGTCGAAATCATCCACAGGGTCCGAGGGTCTGACCGGATTGAACGGGCACTGGATCAAGAATTCCGTTTCGTATGGCACGCGGCGGAGGAACATGATTTCATCGAAGGCATCCGGGCTGCGATCATCGACAAGGACCGCAAACCGAGTTGGAGACATGCCGCCATTGATGAAGTCTCGGCAACCGAGGTCAGCCGGATGCTGATGCCCCTTGGTCGCAATGCCCTGAAATTATAGGAGAGAACCATGAGAGTCGGATTTGTCGGGCTGGGAAACATGGGCGCACCGATGGCGTCAAATCTGGTCGCTGCGGGCCATGAGGTCGCGGGTTTCGATCTTGCAGCCCCCTGCCCTGACGGTGTTGCGCATGCAGGCTCTGCGGCAGATGCCGCTGCCGGGTCCGATATCGTTATCACCATGCTCCCGAATGGCGCGATCCTGAGGGCGGTCGCGGACGAGGTGATCCCGGCGATGGCGAAAGGCGCTCTCTTGCTCGATTGTTCGACGGTAGACGTTGAATGTGCCCGCGAGGTTGCCGCCAAGGCTGAGGCCGCGGGACTTCTGGCTGTTGACGCACCAGTGTCGGGCGGCATTGGAGGGGCTGAGGCCGGGACATTGACCTTCATGGCCGGCGGAACCGACGCGGCCTTTGCCAAGGCCAAACCTCTTTTCGACATCATGGGACAAAAGGCGGTGCATTGCGGACCGTCTGGCAATGGCCAGGCCGCGAAGATCTGCAACAACATGATCCTTGGGGTGACGATGATCGCAACCTGCGAAGCTTTTGCACTGGCAGATAAACTTGGTCTTGCCCGCGACAAGATGTTCGATGTCGTCAGCACCTCTTCAGGGGCAAGCTGGAGCATCAACGCATACTGCCCGGCTCCGGGCGTGGGGCCGAAGTCGCCGGCGGACAACGGATACAAGCCGGGCTTTGCTGCCGATCTGATGCTGAAGGACCTGCGTCTGTCGCAAGCGGCAGCAGAGGCGGTGGATGCGGACACGCCCATGGGGCAGGCAGCAGCGGCACTCTATGAACAATTCGTCGAACACGAGGACGGCAAGGGGCGCGATTTCTCTGCCATGTTGCCACGGTTCGAGAAACGCCACCGCGGATGAGCTGGACAGAGCAGGCCGCGGAATTTTCTGGGCTCGATTCCGCTTTGCGGTCGCGGCTTGAACGGATACCCGTAGCCGAAGTCCCAGAGGGCACGATTGTGTTCCGTCCTGGCGATGCGGTAAAAGGATATGTTATTGTTTTACAAGGTAAAATAGGTGTCCATCTGGTCGGGCCGACCGGCCGAGACATATTGCTTTATCAAGTTGAACGCGGTCAATCATGTATCCAGTCCACCTTGGGATTGATGGGCGGCGAGGACTACTCCGCTGAAGCCGTTGCGGAACAAGACACGAAACTGGTCTTGATGCCGCGCGCGGTTTTCCTTGAGATGATAGACAGTTCCCAAGCTTTTCGCCGGATGGTTTTTGCCGCCTTTGCCGAACGTATGCAGAGCTTGATGCATGTGCTTGAACGTGTTGCTTTCCAGCGCGTCGAGGCGCGGTTGGCGGCACATCTTCTTGAGCGTGCAGACGTCGAGGGACGCGTAAGAGCGACTCAGCAGGAGCTTGCGACCGCGATTGGCAGTGCGCGTGAGGTCGTTTCCCGACGTCTCGACATTCTGGCCAAGCGCGGCTGGATTGCGCAGGAGCGTGGTGAGACTCGGGTCCTGAACCCCGAGGGGTTGCGGCAACTCGCCGAGGAGACAGCCGTGTGACCTAGTCACACTTGAGAATCAGTCACCCGCGCTAGGAAGAACCATCAAATGAACTTTGGAGGTTCTCATGTTTAAGAAAAATGTTGGATCGGTCGACCGCGTTCTGCGGATCTTGCTTGGCCTTGCGCTCTTGGCCGGCTTCTTTTTCTGGCCAAGCGAAGCAGGATACCGCTGGTGGATGCTGATCGGTGTCGTACCACTGGCGACGGCATTTATGAGCAGTTGCCCGGTCTATTCCTTGCTCGGGATGTCGACCTGCCCGATGAAGAAATCCTGAGAAGGATTGAAGGCGCCGGGCCCCTAAGCCCGGCGTTTTGTCGCGTAAGCGGTCAGTTGGTGATGATCTCGGGCCCCATCATCAATGTGGGAAGCCAGGTCGAGATAATCGGCACATAGGTCACAATGATCAGGAAAACGAAGAGCACCGCGAGGAACGGCAACGCGGCGCGGACAACGGCCATCATCGACATGCCCGCGACACCCGAGGTCACGAACAGGTTGAGGCCGACTGGAGGCGTGATCATCCCGATTTCCATGTTCACGACCATGATGATGCCCAGATGGATCGGGTCGATGCCAAGCTGGATTGCTATCGGAAACACCAGCGGTGCGACGATGACAATCAGTCCCGAGGGTTCCATGAACTGACCGCCGATCAGCAGGATAACGTTGACGATCACAAGAAACATGATCGGCCCGAAACCGGCATCCAGCATCGCCCCGGCGATATGCTGCGGAATCTGCTCGTCGGTCAGAACGTGCTTGAGGATCAATGCATTGGCGATGATGAACATCAGCATGATCGTCAGTTTCGCAGCATCCAGAAGCGTGTCGCGCGTGTCCTTGTGGAAGAAGGCCGTAACGAGAGCATAGGGGCGTCGCATCAGGCTTGAGCGACTTCCGTCAGCATTGGCCAATGGCCCCATGTCCCGGTAGACGAAGACAGCGATGAGGAAGGCGTAGACAGATGCGACAGCGGCGGCTTCCGTTGGTGTGAAGATCGCGCCGGTTATGCCGGGAATGCCGTAGATTCCGACCATGATGATGACGATCAGCATCAAGCCCCAGAAAGCATCCATGAAAGAGTTTCCGATCTCACCCCAACCCTGCCATTCGCCCTTGGGCATGTTGCGGATACGGGCCATGATGTAGATCGTCGCCATCAGCATGAAGCCAGCCAGCAGTCCTGGAATGACGCCTGCGAGGAACATCCGGCCAACCGAAACATCAGTGGCGGATGCATAGACAACCATCACGATCGAAGGCGGGATGAGAATGCCGAGCGTGCCGGCGTTACAGATGACACCCGCGGCAAACTCCTTGGAATATCCGGCGGTCTTCATCGCGGCAATAACGATCGTGCCGATAGCGACAACCGTCGCGGGCGAGGACCCAGACAGCGCAGCGAACAACATGCAGGCAAAAACGCCCGCGATCGCCAAACCGCCGCGCAAGTGCCCGACACAGGCAATCGAAAAGCGGATGATGCGCTTGGCAACGCCGCCGGTCGACATGAAGCTGGAGGCAAGGATGAAATAGGGAATAGCCAACAGTGTGGCATGCCCGGCCATGCCATTATAAAGCGAAGCCGCGACAGAGGCGAGCGACGTGTCGGAATATGCGAGCAAGAAGACCATCGAAGACAAGCCCAACGAGATCGCGATAGGCACGCCAATCAGCAACAGGCCGACGACCATGGTAAAGAGAATGACAACTTCCATGTGCTCAGGCCTCCCGGTTGGCCAATGAGGCCTCTTCAACAGCCTCTTCGGCTTCATGGCTGACGATAAGGTTTTCCTGCTCACCCTTCAGGATACGTATGGTTGCCTGCACGATACGGAACAGGATCAGCACGGCTGCGACAGGCAGCATCGTGTATGGCACAACCCGTGGGAGCTTCGAATAGGCCTCCCCCTGATTGATCGCGTCTTCCAGCCACCGCAAGAAGCCGGGCATCGGGACCTGGTCCGTTTCAAAGAAGGCACGGTCACGTGTACTGGGATCGAAACCCGTCGGGAACCAGCGCCCGGTGGTTTCCTGAAGACCCGCAAACGGAGCCCAGTAATCCCATGCGCCTTTCA